>DAPKRQ010000386.1:0-1963 GCA_031800475.1 Myxococcales bacterium LLY-WYZ-16_1 | reverse complement strand
GCCCCGAGGTGTCGGTTCGGTATCGGCGCTCCCGGTCCGGCCGAGCCGCCCTGCAGGTCGCCTTGCCCGACGACCTGGCTCTTTCGCTCGAGGGACGCTTCCGCCGGGCAGGCCGGGCCGGTCGCGTGAATTGGTCCGTGTCGGCGAAGGATTTGTCCGCTTGGTCCCTTCGCGTGGGCAGTTGGTTTGGGGGAGTCCCTTCGGTGGAGGGGGCCCTCGATTTGACGGGCGATCTGGCATACCGAGACGCTTCCAGTCCGTTCGATTCGGTGGAGCATGCCTCCATTCGGATGCGGCCCGACAACCTGTCCGTCCGAGCCGACGGTTTTTCCCTGGAGCGACTGGGCGGCGATCTCATGGCTTCCTATCGACCAAGAGGGGTCGTTGCGCGGGGTGGTTTGGTCGCCAACGGCCTCGAAGTCGCCGCGGCCGGAGTGCGCGCTCGAGGGGTGGCTCTGCAGGTCGACGGAGACGGCCGGCGGCAGAATGCGCGGGGAACCGTGCGGCTCTTGGTCGAAGACGCCGAGGTCGGCGCCGATCGGTGGCGGGAGCTTCGGAGCGAGCTGGGGGCTCGAGTCGGGCCCCGGGGGATCGAGCTCACCCGCTTGGCCGTGGATGCCCCCTGGAACGGGGTGCGCGCTCGGGCCGCGGGCCGCGTCGGGCCTCCGGCACGGGGCAGCCAGCCGTGGGGCCTCACGGGCACGGCCACGCTGTCGGTCCAGGGAGACCGGTTGGCGCAAGCCCTGGGCGACCTGCACCGGGGGGCCGGAAGGGTGGACGCCTGGCTTCGGCTCGAGCCCACGGGCCCGGGCGATGCCGAGATCCTCGGAGCGGCCGTGGCCGATGGACTGACCTTGGAGGGGGAGAGGTTGGCGATTCGAAGCCTCACCGGGGAGCTTCCGTTTCGCCAAGGATTGCGACTCGACCCGGTCGAAGGCACCGACTCGGCGCCGAAAGACCCGTGGGTTCGAGCCCGACAGGCCCTCGATCGCTGGTCTCGGGCGCAGCTGAGGCTCGCGGCGGGCAACATCCTGATCGACGCGCCCCGATCTGCCGATTACGACGCGCTCCGGCCCTACCAAAGGCAGCCGAGCGCGCCCTCGCTGCAAGCTCGAAGCCTGCGGTTCGGCGAGACGAGTTGCTCCGATGTAAAGATCGATGCCCGATGGGACTCGGGACTCCTTTCGGTGGAGCGACTGGCGTTCGGTGTGTGGCAGGGCGACGCGCTGCTCGACCTGGCGATGCAGCTGACCGCCGAGCCCAACGTGCGGACACGCCTGCGGGGTACGGCCACCGGTGTGAACCTGGACATTCCGTATGCCGCGGTGTTCGGGACCGAGGCCGACCTCGAGGTGCCGAACCCCTTTACCACCAGTGCCGTGCTGGATCTTCGATTCGATCTCGACGAGCGAACGCTGGACGGCACGGCGGATCTGGCTCGGGTCACCGAGCCATTGCTCGAACGAGCGTTTGGAGCTTTGGAACTCGAATCGGCCCGTCGCGCCTTGGCGTGGCTGCGCCGCGCCGAGAGACTCGGGGTCCGACCGAGGCGGGGGCGGATATGGATTCGAAACAATCTACTGAGTGCAGAATTCGACTTCCAGCGCCTTTGGTTGCACGTGGCTTACCAAAGCCCGGTTCCGTGGGACGTGCTGCTCGATACGCTGCTCATCCCGGGGCGGCTCGTGACGATTCCGATCGCCGGGGCGCCGGTGATCAACATCGTGAATTCGGCCGTGCGCCGTTTTTCGATCGGAGGGCTGGTCGATGCCTACGTTCGGGACTCGGGCGCCCTCGAACTCCTCGACCTCCTCGCGCCGCGCCTGCTGGAGGATGACCGAGCAGGGCGTTAGACCGGTACCCGGCTGGGTTGAACCCAGCCGACCGGTGCTCCGCCTTGCTTTGGCAAGGCTGCGCGCCATGGCTTGCGAGACCGGTACCCGGCTGGGTTGAACCCAGCCGA
>DAPKRQ010000385.1:0-11240 GCA_031800475.1 Myxococcales bacterium LLY-WYZ-16_1 | reverse complement strand
GTCTGGTAAGCGCGAAGCTCTTCGAGTTCGGCCTGCTCTTCGGCTCGACTCCGTGCCCTCGCACGAAGCGAATCGATCCGCTGCTCGAGTGCTACCCGGTCGACCGCGGGGGCAGACGTCAAAAACCTTTGCAGGACGTCTGCCGCAGGATCATAGTTGCCGTTCCGCTCGTAAGCGTTCGCCAGGTTGAACAACAGAGCGTCACGCCTGGACAGCTCGTACGCGCGCTCGTAATTCTTAATCGCTTCACTGTACCGGCCAGCGGCGTAGTTCTGCTCGCCGGCCTCGAAGAACCGGCGCGCCAATCGGGATCCATCTTCGGTCGGGGTCGCGGTGAACGTCACCGCGACGGCCCAGAACGCGAGCCCTCCGCCCACGGGTCGATGTTATCCGTCCGGGGCAAGGCGGGAAAGGCGTCTCGGTTTCGATCCGGTGGGGACGAGACCTCCGCGTCTGCAGCCCGTGTTTGGGCTTGGGCAGAGATCTTTTCGCCCGCGTGTTCGCCTTGCGGGCGCTCGGAGGCGGGCACAGCGGCGGCCGGGAAGGGCACGTTCGCTTCTCGCCCACTGCGGGGCCCGTTCGAACGGTACGCCTTCGATGGCGACCGCGCGCGTGTTCCGGGAGTGGACGGGCGTTCGGGAGTGGACGGGCGTTCGACGGGGCCGCGGACCGGCCGAGAACCCACAACGGTCTGGGGCTTCGGCTGCGCGGGGGGCAGGTGCGCGGCAGGTTCCGACGCCACGTAGGATCCGTCTGTTCGGCCCAGTCCAGGCTCGGCGCCTTTGGGATTCGACGAGAGTTGGGCCTCTGCCTGGCTCTGCGCGGGGGCGAGACCCCACCATGCGGACGACAGACCGATGCCCGCGAGGAGCCCGAGCGCGATCGCCACCGTCGCGAGCCTTCCGGAGCGACGCCGACGCGGCTGCGCCGGTGGCAGATCCAACGACAGGCTGGACGCTCGGTCCGAGTCCAGCATCCGGCTCAGGTAGTCGAACTGAGAGCAGTCCAGGGTATTCGCCATGGCCCGTGCTTCCAGGTCGCGGCGAGCCAGGTAGGTCTTTCGAAAGCGGCCCTTCATCCACTCGGCAGCGCCGCCGTCCATCCGTTCGTTGCCCGTCCGGAGGGTCCAGGCCTCGAACGTCGCATGGACCTCGTCGCAGCCCGGCCGTAGTTCTGGGTCCGGATCGAGCATGCGCTGGACAAATGCGTCGAGTTCGGTCGGGACGTCCGAGCGAATCGTTCGGAGCGATGACGCGGGTCCGCGGCGAACCGCGTCCCATCGGCCGGGCTCGAGCGGAAACGGATGGGTCCCGGTCAACATTTCGTGGGCTACGATGCCCAGCTGCCAAGCATCGGTCGACGGGCCCACGAACGACCCCTCGATCTGCTCGGGAGCGACGTAAGCCATCTTGCACATCGCGGTGGCATCGGGTTCGTCCTGGCTCTTCACGACCTGAGCGATACCGAAGTCGAGCACGGTGCCGTTGCCGTCGAAGCCGAGCATCAGATTGGGGGGAGATACGTCCCCGTGCACGATCGTTTGAGGCTTGCCCTGCACCACCGCGTGATGTCCCGCGTCGAGTCCGGCGGCCACGTCGGCGAGGGCCTTGCAGGCAACGGAAACCGGCACGACCTCTCCCTCCAGCACTTCGCGAAAAGTCAGGCCGGCGATGTAGTCCATCATGATGAACAGCTCTCGTCCGGTCCGTTGAATGTCGAGCACGCCCACGACGTTGGGATGGCGAATGCATGCGGCGAGGCGTGCCTCCCGGGCGAACAGGGTGGTCAGCAAATCGTCGCGACGGGAGTAAGGGGCCATGCGTTTGACGACGATCAGCTTTTCGAAACCGCCGAAGCCGTGCTGCACCGCGAGGTACACCTCGCCCATGCCACCGTGGCCGAGCAGCTCGCAGAATCGGTAGGCCGAGCCCACGGTGCCGAACCTAGGAGCTGGCATTCGGAAGGTCAAAGCGAGGACTTCGGGCGCGGTGGTCGGTTCCGGGCTCGACCGGCGGGTAGATTGCCCGGGTCTTCGGCGCGACCTAGGGTGGGCCGCGGTGGACACCACCGAGCTGTTTCGACTCGCCGACGAACCGGACTTTCGAAGCGAGTCTCGGTCCGACCTTCGGTCCACCCTGTTGTGGGGTCTGTCGGCGGCCAGCGCGGCCCTGGCAGTGCTGCGATTCGCGTGGGACGGCGGCCCGAGCCTTCAGGTTCTGCTGTTGCTGGTGGCGTCTGTGGTGTTCGCTGCGGGCGGTGGCGTGCGGGGGCTTTCCAGACGAATCGGTGCGGTCGCACCCTGGCTGAGCCTGGTCCTGTGCCTTGCCGTGGCGTGGATCGAGGGGGGCCTGTACAACCCTGTGCTGTTCTGGGTCCCTTTTCTTCCGGTTTTGGCCACCGCCTTCTCGGCCGGCCGGATGGCGTTGGTCCTGGCGGTCGTGGCCGTGGTGGGCATCTTCGGCCTGTGCGGGGTCGAACCGGCGTGGGGGCCGCCCGCCGCGGAGCTCGGTTTGCGCGCGGCGGCCCTGGCGGCCGCGGTGGGCCTCGGGGCCTTCGTCGCGGTGGTGCAAGAGCGGGATCGAGAGGCCCGCCGCAAGCGGTTGTGGCGCCGGGTCGCGCACCATCCCCTGACCGGCCTGAAGAGCCGCGAGTTTTTCATGGAGCTGTTGCGGATCTCGGTGGACCGGGCGAGCCGAGGGGTCGGTGGGCTCGGTCTCATGTTCATCGATCTGGACGGCCTGAAGCGCACCAACGATGCCCTCGGCCACCCTGCAGGTGACGTCCTCCTGCGGGAGAGCGCCTGCCGGATCGCCGGGAGCACGCGAGCGGGAGACGTGGTCTGTCATCTGGGCGGCGACGAGTTCGTGGTGGTGGTCGAGCCTTGTCCGCCTGCCGACGAGCTCATGCGGCTGGGGCACCGGGTCTCGGAGGCGATGCGCGCTCCGATCCTCTACGAAAACGACCGCTTGGAGACCTCGGCCAGCATCGGGATCGCCGAGTACGTGGCCCCCGAATCGGCCCAGGACCTGGTCCGCCGGGCGGATCGGGCCATGTATCGGGTGAAGCACGCAGGGGGCGACGGGGTGGCGCTCGACGCAGCGCGTCCCGTCTTGGCCCTTCGCCGGAGCCGTTGAAGGGCCTGGCCCGGCAGCGGACGGGGTCGCGGGCGTTCGTGGGCTCGCGGGCCGTTGTTCGCCGCCGTCGGTTTCCCCGCGTTGCCCCGAACGATGGGTTGTGCAAGACCCGGCGGACCCGAGATCGCGCCCATGAACACCGATTCGCTGCCAGGCCACGTGGACTGGAAACGCGTGGCCCGACTGACCTTCATTTCCCGGGCCATGGACGAAGTGGAGGAGCAAGAGCTGGTGCCGGCCAAAAAGGTCGCCTACCAGTTTTCGGCCCGCGGTCACGATGTGGCCCAGGTGATCCTGGGCTCGCAGCTCACCCATCGTCACGATGCTGCGGCGGGCTACTACCGCTCTCGGCCGTTTCTGCTCGCCCTGGGACTGCCGTTCGATGACGCATTGGCCGGTCCTTTGGGGGCGTCGGGCGGGTATTCGGACGGCCGAGACATCGGCGTCGTGTGCAACTTTCCGAATCCCGACGGACCCAGCATGCTGCCGATGGCCGGCGGCGTTGGCAGCCAGTACACGCCGGTGGCCGGGTGGGCGCAGGCGGTGCGGCATCGTGCTCGGGTCTTGGGCGAGGTCGACTACCGAGGGGCCATCGGGTGCGTCCTGGGCGGGGACGGGTCGGTGGCGACCAATGGTTTTTGGTCCGCACTGACGATCGCTACCACCCAACACCTCCCGATGCTCTTCTACATCGAAGACAATGGCTATGGCATCTCGGTGCCTTCTTCGTTTCAGACGCCGGGGGGAGACATTGCTCGCAACCTCGCCTCGTTCCAAGGTATCGAGATCCTCGAAGGCGACGGAGCGGATCCGGTCAATGCGGCTCGTCTGATCGGAACGGCGCTGGAACGCGTTCGATCCTGGCATGGACCGGTCTTGCTTCGCCTGAAAGTGCCTCGTCTCAATGGACACTCGGCGCAGGATACCCAGGCTTACAAAAGCGAAGAAGAGGTTCGAGCCGAGAAAGAGCGGGACCCTCTGCCGCGGCTCGAACGGGCCTTGGTGCCCGCCGTCTTCAAAGAATCGGAGTGGCGCGCGCTAGAGGAACAGGCGCGGACTGAAGTGCGCGCCGCGCTCGAAAGGGCCTCTTCTCGGCCGGAGCCAGATGCCGAGACCATTCATTCCCATGTGTTCACCGAGCGGGATCCGGACGGACGTCCGGACCTCCAGCGGATGGGCGGGCTGTGGCCGTCCGGTCACGACTACGGGCCCGAGTCGACCACACCGAAACCGGAGGGGGCTCGCGTCAACATGATCACCGCCATTCGCCGTACGTTGGATAGCGAGCTCGGAGCAAATCGGAAGATGGTTCTGTTCGGAGAAGACATCGGCCCGAAGGGTGGCGTGCACGGCGTGACGCTGGGCCTTCAAGACAACCACGGCTCCGAGCGGGTGTTCGACACGTCGCTGTCCGAGGAGGGAATCGTGGGCCGGGCGGTGGGTATGGCCTACGCCGGGCTCTTGCCCGTGACCGAGATCCAATTTCGCAAGTACGCCGATCCGGCCCAGGAGCAGCTGAACGATTGTGGGACCATTCGATGGCGGACCAAGAACCGGTTCGCCGCCCCCATCGTCGTACGGACTCCCGTTGGGTACTCTCCACGCTGCGGAGACCCCTGGCACAGTCAGTGCGACGAGGCTTCCTTCATCCACGCTGTGGGGTGGCAAGTCGTGTTTCCGAGCAACGCGGAGGACGCCGTCGGGCTGCTGCGGTCTGCAATGCGATCGAACGAACCGACCGTGTTCTTCGAGCATCGGGCGCTACTCGACGGCCGGTCGGCGCGCATGCCATATCCCGGCGACGACTTCGTGGTGCCGCTGGGGGTGGCGAAAGTCGTTCGATCCGGAGCGGCTCTCTCGGTCGTAGCCTGGGGGGCGATGGTCGAACGCGTTCGGGAGGCGGCGGAGCAGAGCGGAATCGATGTCGAAATCATCGACTTGCGCAGCTTGGTACCTTGGGATCGGGAAGCAGTGTTGAGGTCCGTCGAAAAGACGGGGCGCTGCCTGATCGTTCACGAAGACGTGGGAACGGCCGGCTTCGGGGCCGAGATTGCTGCGCAAGTAGCGAGTGAAGCCTTTCTTTTTCTGAAAGCGCCCGTGGACCGAATCACCGTTCGAGACATACCGCTACCATACAACCCGTCGCTCTTGGCTGCGGTGCTCCCTTCTGTTGAAGAGATCGCGGTTAAGATGGAAGAACTCCTGGAGTTTTGATGGCCATGGCTGAGTTCGTGGACGTTCGGATTCCCGAAGATCAACGAGAAGGTACCGAGCTGGAACTCGGGACCTGGCTCAAGAAGGTTGGCGACCGGGTCGAGCTCAACGAGCCCATCGCCGAGCTCGTTACCGACAAGGCCGTGGTCGAGATTCCCGCACCCGTTTCTGGTGTCCTTCGAGAGATCCTGATCGAGGCGGAAACGGCTGTGGACTTCGATACGATCCTGGCCCGGATCGAAGTCGGGGCGGAAGGAGTGACCGAAGCTCTGGCGCCGGATTCTGGAGAGGGTGCGCGCACCCGAGATGAGGGATCCTCGTCACCGGCGGTTTCCTCACCTTCCGCAGAGCCGACGTCACCAGCCCCAGTCGGCACGGCCGGTGGTATGAATGAAGCCGACCTTAGCGACCGGCCCGCGGCCCACCCATCGGTGGTGCGGTTCGCTCGGGCGAACGGAATTCCGTTGGCTCGGGTGGCCGGGACGGGACGGGGAGGTCGGGTTACCCGAGCCGATCTTTGGACCGCGCTGGGCCGGGGTTCGCTATCCGAAGCGGTCGGCACGGCGGCCCCGGCCGAGAGGGCTGGCTCCGTCGACCGACCCATGCCGCCGATCGAGGGTCCCAGCCGAAAGATCCGGCACGATCCGATGAGGCGGACCATCGCCCGCAACATGCGCGACAGCGTGCTCGTGGCGCCCCACGTCACGGCGGTCTTCGAGTGCGATCTGTCTCGGGTGATCGCCGATCGCGAGCGGCGGAAAGCGTCGCTCGCGAAAGCGGGCGTCAAGCTCACTTTTAGTGCCTATTTCCTGCGGGCGACCGTGGAAGCCATGAGGGCCGTTCCCGAGGTCAACAGCCGTTGGCACGACGATGGACTCGAGATCTTCGAGTCGATCCACGTCGGTGTCGGCACGGCGCTCGAGGACCGAGGTTTGGTCGTTCCCGTGGTGCGGAACGCGCAGGACCTCGACCTGGACGCGAGCGCGCGGGCCTTGACCGAGCTGACCGAGAAGGCCCGAGCCGGAAAGCTCACGGCGGAGGACATGCGCGGCTCCACGTTCACCATCTCGAACCACGGCGTGATGGGCAGTCTGATCGCGTCTCCGGTCATCATTCAGCAGCCGGAGTCTGCCATTTTGGGAGTGGGCAAACTCGAAAAGCGGGCGAAGGTGGTCAGCGAACAGGGCGGGGATGATCGACTGGAGATTCGGCCCATGATGTATGTGACGCTGACCATCGACCACCGCGTTCTGGATGCCTTCCACACCAATCGGTTTCTGAACCGCTTTTGCGAGGTGCTGGAGACCTGGAGCTGAGTCGACTCCATGAACCGGTCATGGCATGCCTCGGCCATGCGCGAGGTATACATCGTCGACGCGGTCCGAACACCGATCGGCAGGCACCGAGGATGCCTTGCCCCCGTTAGGCCCGACGACCTGCTAGCTCACGTGCTCCGGGCGTCGGTCGAGCGAACGTCTTTGGATCCCGGGGGGATCGACGAGGCCATCATGGGCTGTGCGAACCAGGCGGGAGAGGACAATAGGAACGTCGCCCGCATGGCTGTCCTCCTGGCCGAGCTCCCGGATTCCATTCCCGCGATCACCGTCAACCGGCTTTGTGCGTCCGGGTTGTCTGCGATCAATCAGGCTGCGCGGCAGATTGCTTGTGGAGAAGCGGACGTTGTATTGGCGGGTGGTGTGGAGAGCATGAGCCGTGCTCCACTTGTGCTCGGGAAAGGGGCGGAGGCGTGGGCCCGAGGCAATCAAACCGCGTACGATACGTCTTTGGGATGGCGGTTTCCGAACCCGAAAATGGAAGCGATGTTTCCTTTGGAGGCCATGGGCGAGACCGCCGAAAACGTGGCGGAACGCTACGGAGTCTCTCGAGAAGACCAAGATTCATTCGCTGCCGAAAGCCACCGTCGGGCCCTGGCGGCGGAAGAGGCGGGTCGATTTCACGCCGAACGGGTACGGGTGAAGATCCCCCAGCGTCGTGGAGATGAACTGGTGGTCGAACGTGACGAAGGGCCTCGTGGAGATGCGAGGCTCGACAAGCTGGCAGGCCTGCGGGCGGTGTTTCGTACGGGAGGCTCGGTTACGGCTGGGAATTCGAGTAGCCTGAACGATGGAGCGGCTTCTGTGGTCCTCGCTTCGAAAGAGGGACTCGCGCGCATGAAGAAGGAGCCGATGGCCCGATGGGTCGGTTCCGCTTCCGCGGGCGTGGACCCCAGGGTGATGGGAATCGGGCCCGTTCCGGCCGTACGCAAATTGCTGCAGAGAACCGGGACGGATCTTTCCAAGATAGACTTGGTCGAGCTCAACGAAGCCTTTGCCGCCCAATCCTTGGCCGTGCTGCGCGAGCTCCAGCTGACTCACCGGATGGCTGATATCAATCCCAACGGAGGCGCCATCGCCCTCGGGCACCCCCTCGGCATGAGCGGCGCCCGAATCATGACCACCCTTCTTTTCGAAATGGAACGCCGCCAGGCGCAACATGGCATTGCCACCCTATGTGTCGGGGTCGGCCAAGGCGTCGCCACCCAAATCACCCGCCTCACCTAAACGGTGCCATCCTTTATTTTCGTAGGGCCGGTGCCCCCTAAACGGTGCCATCCTCTGATTTCGCCATCCTCTGATTTCGAAGTTGCGGTACCAGCACATGCATTCCCTCCGCCCCCAGTCGTTGGTAGGCGTTGGTGAGTGCACTTGGGGTTTGAATGTAGGGGCTTCACCGGCGGCTGATCGCGTGAGTGCCCAGGCGCAAGAAGATGCTCATAAGCCGAAATAGTTGTCTCTTGCTTGGTCGACTTTTCTCATTGCGATTGGGCAGAGTCAAACTGACGTGTGTCATGCGCTGGATCCGATTGGGACCCAGGGGCGGAAACAATGTGCAGGAAAGCTCGTGCCCCAGTTGCCGAGCCGGAACTCCAGCGATGCTCTTCGATAGTGATCGACGAAGAGTCGCCAGCTTTGGGCGAACTGTCTCCAGAGTCTCAGTGAGGACGTGTGGCAAAGCGGCATCGGGGAGCGTTTGGGCCTCAAAGGGGCACCGAAAGGGTCCATTCGTTCAAATTTCGCAGCCTCTCGAAGGATCTTTTCAGGAACTGGACCCGGACTCGAATGCGCTCGGCTCTCCTCGACGATGGTATCCGTGTCTCCTTGGCTCGGCCAGAAGTCTGGTATTCGTAGTCGGATTTCTTCGCAATCTTTGTGGATCCTCCCGTGCTGCAATCGTGTAATTTCGAATCGAGCGTGGTTTGTTCCGTCTGGCCACATGAGCAATCCAGGCCAATGGTGTGGCCGGGCGACGAGTTCGGCATTGACGGGGTTTTCGACGGTATAACGGATGCGCTCGAGAACAGCATCAGAATCTAGGATTTGAATAGACGAATACCTACGCTCGAAGACGGGACCGCGCGTTGTATCGATTGAATTGAGCATTCGTCCGAGTCTTCCAGTGAACCGACACATGAAATCGGAGAGCTCAGAATTCTCATCCTTCAGGACCAAGTGGAGATGGTTCGACATCTGAACAAAAGCGGCAAGCTGAATGCCGGGGCACGCAGCGGCCGCTTTTGCCAAACAGTATCCCAGTAGATTCCGGCGAACTGGATCAGGACGGAGCCTGTACTCGGCCCGGAGGCAACGGACGGTAACGAACCACCACGCACCGGGAGGGAGCCTTCGCAGTCGTCGCATGACAGGAAACTCTGCAAATTGCGGACCGTACCTACGCTGTCTTCGCTGTCCGAACTTCGGACAATCGGGCGGCGAGAAATCGCGGCCCCATGGATCGGTTCTGCGGCTTGCGTGAAAGCGGTCGCCGGCACCCTTGCCGCTGACCGGCCTGCCTAGAGCGTAGTCCTAGCCTCTAGCGACGGGGCAGTAGCGGCGGTTCCTACCGGCCAGTAAGCTGTGACCGTGATGACGGCTGCGATACATCAACGTCGCCTACCGACGGGACGGAATGGGGCCCTCTGTTGTCCAGATATAGAAGCCCTCACCTGTCTTCTTGCCTAGCTTCCCTGCGCGGACCAACTGACGAAGCAAGGGAGGAGGAGCGAATTGGGGTCCGATCTCGCGAGTCAAATGATCTGCAATGGCCAATCGCACATCCAGACCCACCAAGTCAGTCAGTTTCAGGGGACCCATCGGATGTCGATAGCCAAGTTCCATTGCTCGGTCGATGGCAGCGACGTCAGCAACGGCCGTCTCGAGCATCCGAATGGCTTCCAGCCCGAGGGCGACCCCGAGTCGAGACGTGGCAAAACCTGGCATATCTCGGACTATAATCGGGCTTTTTCCGAGGGAGACTGCCCACGACTCCGCTCTTTGGATCACCTCAGGAGCCGTTTGCTCGGCCCTGACAATCTCGATTAAAGGCATGATCGGGGGCGGGTTGAAGAAATGTAGACCGATCACGCGACGCGGGTTCATCGCAGATGCCGCCAGTTCCGTGATGGAGAGTGAAGAAGTGTTCGAAGCGAGGACTGCTTCGGGTGCCTCGCTTCCGAGCCTTTGAAACAGATCCTTCTTCAGGCCCATGTTCTCCGAAACCGCCTCGATGATGAGATCCTTTTCCGTGCCGTCAGCCTCTGTCCGAAAATCGACCCGACCGAGCGCTGCACTCGCGTCCTCCTGGGAGATCTTCCCCTTGTCGACCGCCTTTCCGAGAGAGCGCTCGATGGCGGCTGTTGCTGAGATGAGCTGATCTTTGCGAATATCCGCGAGCGTCACCGAGGCGCCTGCTTTGGCTGCTACCTCGGCGATGCCAGCGCCCATGGTTCCTGCACCCACGACGAGAACGGCTCCGAAGTCATTCATGATTGAGGTCCCTTCTTTTCTTTCTTCCTGTCTAGGAATGCCTGCATTCGGGTCTGCTTCTCGTCCGATTCAAAGCAAATGGCCTGGGACAGAACGTCGATCGTTTCGAATGCCGGATGCGAGCGACCGGCCGCGTTGAGTGCCATCTTGCTTAGCTGTACCGCAAGCTCTCCCTGGTGCGCGATGGTCTTTGCTAGCTGCAAGGCGGCGTCCTCCAGTGTTTCAGAGGAAACGACTCGGTTGACGAGGCCGATGCGCTCTGCCTCGGACGCATCGATAATGCGACCGCTCAGGATCAACTCCTTTGCTCGCCCCAATCCGACGAGGCGAGGGAGGCGCTGGATCGCGCCGGCTCCGGGGAGGATGCCCAGGCCGACCTCGGGCTGGCCAAATTTTGCATCCTCCGAGGCTAGGCGCAGGTCGCAGGCCATGGCGAGTTCGCAGCCCCCTCCTAAGGCGTAACCCCTTATCGCAGCGATGGAGGGCAGGCGGTGCTCTTCGATACGGCGGAAAAGGGCCGCGTTGATTCGTTGCAGTGCGTCTGAACGGGTCCGGACCTTGAGCTGAGCGATGTCGGCACCGGCTGCAAATGCCCTTTCGCCGGCCCCAGTGATGATCAACACGCGCGCTTGAGGGTCCTTCTCGGCCTGGTCCAATACCCGTCCCAGCTCGTTGATCATTTGTGCGTCGATGGCGTTGCGTACTTCCGGGCGGTTAAGCGTAATTCGCATCACCGCGCCGTCACATACTCGCTCGATCCGCAGCGTCGTGAACGAGTTCTCGTCGGTCATGTAGCTCGCATAGAAGTTGCGAACAGAAAAGAAAAGGGCGGGACGGTGCGCACGGCTTCGTCGAAGGCGACGAGGAACGCTGGTTCGGTGTCCGCTGAGCCGTCTGCCAAGGAATTCATGGGTGGCACCGAGTGCCTGCACCGAGTGCCTGGCGAGTCGCGAGAACGGTGGGTGGCACCGGCTGGGTGGCGAAAACGGTGGTTGGCACCGGTTGGGTGGCAGCACCGAGTGCGCGGTGAGTCGTGCGCGAAAACGGTGGGTGGCACTGGTTGGGGGGG
>DAPKRQ010000384.1:0-17638 GCA_031800475.1 Myxococcales bacterium LLY-WYZ-16_1 | reverse complement strand
AGGTGTTCGGGGTGCCCTCGCGCGAGGACTTCGACCACCGCCGGCCCGACCCCCCGGCGGAGGGTGCAGCAGATGCATCCATTTTGAAGACTGGTCACTCCCTCTGCCCGGCCCACGACCAGGTGGGGCTCGATGTCCGAGTCTCCGAAGTCGTTCACGAGAACCCCGATTCGGCGGTCCGGGGCCGACTGCAGCACGTGATTCAGGAGAGTGGTCTTTCCGGCACCGAGGGCGCCCGTGACCACGGTGGTGGGAATTCGGGGCCTGGAAGGGCTCGCGCCGTCGCTCACGGTCGAAACAACTCGGCTCGACCGGAGTTTTCGACCCGGGGGGACCACGTTCCGAGGGGAGTGCCGAACTCGATCCGTCCTCCCACCCGGTAGTCCATCCGGTTCGAGCGCAGAGCCGACAACAAGCCGAGCCCCACCTGCGCCACGCTCAGGCGAACCGGGACTTTGATCGTCGTACTGGAACCCGGTTCGATCCGGGTGGTTCCGGTCCCGGCTTCCTCGGCGACGGTCCCGGCCTGGGCCACCGTCACTCCGGCCAGCGCGACTTCGGCCCGCAGCGCGTTCAGGTCGAGGGGGACCTGATTCGGGCTGTCCAACTGCAGGACCAACTCCAGGCCGATCTGTTGCATCGACAGTTCACTAACCTCCACCCTCGGCACCTGAAGCCGAGGCGGAGCCGGAATCCAGAGCTCACCATCGTGGTGGATGGGTAGTTTCAACTCGGCCGTGGGCGTGTCGACCTCGAAGACCAGATCGGCTGCGTAGGGCAGACTCTCTCCGAGCTTCACCGCCGACAGGGCCTTCAGGGTCTCCGCGAACGACACTTCCACCGGCACGGTGAACGGAAGCGATTCGCCTGCCGGCACGGTGCGCTCCGCGTCCAGCCCTGCCGTGAGGAACGGCGCCCCTCCAGAGGCGAGCCGAGCATCAAGGCCGACCAGCGGCAGCGGAACCTGGTAGGGGTTTTGGAGTTCCACGTCGAACGCCAGATCCACCTTTTCGGTGGTCAATCCCTGAAAGCGAACGCCCCGCAACGTAATCGTGGGTTTCGGCGCGGATTGCAGCATCTGTTGGAGAGTTGCGCAGCCGGTGGTGCTGGCACAGCAGAGGACGACAACCACCACCTTTCTTTCAGCGTTCATACGTCATCACCAGGTAAGCCAGCGCGTCCTCGTCACTCGGGTTCGTGTACCGGTGGGGTACGTCGGCGCCAAACAGGATCGCATCGCCCGTACCGAGTTCGTGCACCTCGCCATCCACCTCCACGGTCAGCCTTCCGCGGCTGACCACCAAGTTCTCCTTCGAGCCGGGTGGATGGGGTTCGGAGATCTCTTCTGCCCCCGCCTGGATCCGAAGCTCGTAGAACTCGGTCTGCCGCGGTCCTTCCAAAGGAAACAGAGCGCGCGATGTAAACGACCCATCCCGGGAGGCAAGCGACCAAGACCGGGCCGACCGGAGAACGAGAGGTTTGGCCGTGGGCGACTGGCCCAGCAGCGCGGAAAACGGCAGCTCCAGCGCCGTGGCGATCTTCCAGAGCACGCTGATCGTCGGGGCGCTCTGGTTGCGCTCGATCTGGTTGAGCATGGCGCGGCTGACCCCCGAAGCCTTGGACAGCTGGCTCAGGGACAGCCCGCGCTCGGCGCGAATGCGTCGGAGGTTTTCGGAGACGGTGGAACTGATGTCGGGCTCGACCGGGGTTTCCGAAGGGGCACCGGCCTCGGGAGCTTCTTTCCGCGGACCCATGGACGGCCTCCAGTAGACCCGAAAGCTTCTGGGAATCCAGTATGAGGAAGGGCGCCCGCTTGCGACCGTGTCCGAACGCCCAGTTTCGTTGTGATGGCGGATGTTCGTCTGGTAAGTCGGACAAAATCGCCAAGGCGAGTGAGGAGAATCACGAATGACCCTGCTTCTCGGACAGACTGTTCCCAACTTCACCCAAGCCAGCACCCACGGGGAGATCGACCTGTACGGATACCTGAAAGACGCCTGGGGCGTGTTGTTTTCGCACCCTGCCGACTTCACCCCGGTCTGCACCACAGAGCTCGGAACCGTTTCGAGGCTGATGCCCGAGTTCGAAAAACGAAATGTCAAGGTTCTTGCCTTGTCGGTCGATCCGGTGGACAGCCACCAAAAGTGGGTCGAAGACATCAACGAGACCCAGGCCACCCGAGTCGACTATCCGATTCTGGCGGACGCCGATCGCTCGGTGGCCAAGCTCTATGGGATGTTGCCGGAAGGTGATGCCGATAGCACCCTGACCGTTCGATCGGTATTCATCATCGATCCCGACAAGAAGCTGCGACTCAGCTTGACGTACCCAGCGTCGACGGGCCGCAATTTTCAAGAACTGCTGCGGGTCATCGACTCGATGCAGATGACCGATCAGCACAAGGTGGCGACCCCAGCCGACTGGAATCCGGGTGACGACGTGGTGATCGTCCCCTCCCTGCAGGACGAGGCGGAGATTCAACGCCGCTTTCCCGCAGGCTACCAGACCGTGAGGCCGTACTTGCGGATCACCAAGGACCCGACGCGTCAAAGCTGACGCATATGGCCTTTCTTCGAACCCACCCCGCTAAGGTCAGTCCGCGTCGAGCTCCGGGTAGCGCCGAAAAATGCCGTCCATGTTGAACGGGATCGCCCGAGCGGATGCGCGGTAGGCGCGGATTCTTGGCCGGTCCTCGGTGCGCGCGACCAGCTCGCGGATGCCGGGCGCCTCCGCGCGAGCGAGGCGTCGAGGAAAAGCCCACTCCAGACCCCGCCAAAGCTGTGCCAGCATCAGGTCCACGTAAGTGGTCTCCGACGCCACCAAGTGGCCACCGTTTCGATCCAATATTCGTTCGAAGTAGGTGACAAACGACGGAAGCCTTTCGTTTCGAAAGCTCTCGGCGGCCGCCAAAGCTGCATCTTGCTGCTCTTCGTACGTGCGGGTCACCGTGATCGGGTGGTGGGTGTCGTGGGCTTCGCGGACTGCGTCCTCGATGGTGCAAGCCATGGCTCGAGCCTGCCAGCGGATCGTGGGGTGTTCCGGCAGCTCGCCGTAGGATTCCGCGAGGTACGCACAGATCATGGGGGTCTGGTTCAGCTCCAACCCCTGTTCGCGGTCCTTGAGAATGGGCGGGGCGAAGCCGGCGCCCTGGCGGGCCGCCGAAACCGACTCGAATCCTCCCCCTTCGTCCGGGTCCAGGCGAGCCACGTCCACGTAGGTCAGTCCCAGGTCCTCGAGAATCAGGCGCACGAATTCTCCTCGGCCGGGAATGGTGGGCCAATAGAATAGCTCGAGCATGGGTCATGCTCCCGGCTGCGGACGCCCGGGTCAATCGGTTGACCCGTCCGGGCCCGAAGGAACAGACCGGGAAAGTGGGGTACGACAGCGTCTTTCGAGCGGGACTTTTCGCGGAGCGCACTTACGTGGTCACAGGTGGCGGAAGTGGTATCGGACGCTGCACCGCCCACGAGCTGGCTGCTTTGGGAGCCACCCCGGTGCTCGTGGGGCGCAAAGCCGACAAGCTGGAGAAGACCGCCGCCGAGATCACCGAGGACGGCGGTCGTTCCGACTGGGCCGTGTGCGACGTTCGCGACGAGGGTCAGGTCGACGAATGCCTTTCTGCCATTCTCGGACGCCATCCGCGGATCCATGGCTTGGTCAACAACGCCGGAGGTCAGTTTCCTTCGCCTCTGGTGGGGATCCGTCAGAAGGGCTTCGAGACCGTCGTGAGGACCAACCTGGTCGGGGGCTTCTTGATGGCCAAAGGGGTCTATGAACGCTGGCTGCAAACAGAGGGCGGTGTGGTCGTCAATGTGGTGGCCGACATGTGGCGCGGCATGCCCGGTATGGGACATTCGGGTGCGGCGCGGGCCGGTATGGTCAATTTCACCCGCACGGCGGCCGTGGAATGGGCGGCCTCGGGAGTGCGGGTCAATGCGGTAGCGCCCGGTTGGGTCGCAAGTTCCGGGCTGGACCACTACCCGCCGGAACTGGGCCCCATGATCCGCCAGCTGCGGCACGCCGTTCCACTCAAACGTCTTGCGACCGAGGCCGAGGTGAGTGCGGCCATCTGCTTTCTACTGAGCGACGCAGCATCATTCATCACCGGGGTCACTTTGCCCGTGGACGGCGGTGCTCCTCTGGCGAATAGCCTGTGGCCGATCCCGGACCATGCGCGCTCCGAGCCATTTGATCCCTTCCACCGAAGTAAACGCCCCTGCGTGCTGGACGAGGAGACGGAATGAGCCCGTTCGAATCCCGCCTGGATCCGACCAGCTCCGACTTCGAGCGCCGTCGCGACCACATGCGACGGCGAATCGACGAAGTTCGGGCCCTCGAAGACGCAATCCGGGAACAGTCGTCCGCCAAGCGCGGCAAGTTCCGGGCACGCGGCCAGTGGCTGCCCCGAGAGCGGGTCGGAGCATTGCTGGACCCGGGAGCTCCATTCTTGGAGCTCTCGAAGTTGGCTGGGCATCGCACGCACGGCGAAGAAGGAGGTGGAGGCGGAGTCGTGACCGGCATCGGATTCGTGCGAGACCGGCGGGTCATGATCCACTGTAGCGATAGCGCCATCAAAGGAGGCGCGGTGTCGCCCATGGGGCTGAAGAAGTCGCTGCGGGCCCAGCAGATCGCTCTCGAAAATCGCCTACCGATGGTCAACCTGATCGAGAGCGGCGGTGCCAATCTGCTTCATCAGGCCGAACTCTTCGTGGAAGGTGGCCGCATTTTCGCCAACATGGCTCGTCTTTCGGCCGCCGGCATCTTCCAGATCACCGTCGTGCACGGATCTTCGACGGCGGGGGGCGCCTACATTCCGGGGCTGTCGGACGTGGTCGTCGGGGTTCGACAGAGGAGCCGCATCTTCTTGGCGGGCCCGCCGTTGGTGCAAGCGGCGTTGGGGGAGCACTCCAACGAAGAGTCCTTGGGGGGCGCCGAGATGCACGCCTCGACCACGGGCACCGTGGACCATTTGGCCGAGGACGACGCCGATGGGATTCGGATGGCTCGAGAACTGGTCGGCGCGTGGGTCCAGCCGCTGGATTCCGCGCCGTACGCTGCACCCCGAGCGCCCCGTTACGATCCGGAGGAGCTTCTGGGTGTGGTCGAGCCCGATCCTCGAACGCCCTACGACGCGCGAGAGGTGTGGGCGCGGGTCGTGGATGACTCGTGCTTCACGGAGTTCAAATCGGGCTTCGGATCCGAACTGGTGTGTGCTCACGCTCGGGTCCACGGCATGCGCTGTGGGCTCGTCGGCAATAATGGACCGATCCAGCCCGACGGGGCTGCAAAAGCCGGGCACTTCATTCAGCTGTGCTGTCAGGCCGGTGTCCCATTGGTCTATTTTCAGAATACGACAGGCTATATGGTTGGAGAGCGGGCCGAGCAGGCGGGTATGGTCAAGCATGGTTCCAAGATGCTCCAGGCTGTAGCCAATGCCACCGTTCCACAGATCACCTTCTTGGTGGGCGGAGCCTACGGTGCGGGCAACTACGGGATGTGCGGTCGTTCTTTCGACCCTCGGTTCGTGTTCGCCTGGCCGAACGCCAAGATTTCGGTCATGGGCCCGGATCAGGCAGCGCGGGTCATGGAGCTCATTACAACGGAAAAGCTGCGCCGCAGCGGCGAGCCCGTGGAGGCGGAGCGCCTCGAGGCCATGACAGCGTCGGTTCGACAGACCATCGAGGCGGAATCCACGGCCCTTTTTGCCACTGCGCGCCTTTGGGACGACGGGATCATCGATCCCCGCGATACCCGAAAGGTACTGGCCTTCGTTCTCGCCACCTGCGAGGAAAGCGGAAGGCGGGCTCTGCGCCCGTCGACATTCGGCGTGGCACGCCATTGAATCGGGAGGGCAACCCATGCGTTGGACCGACGAACACCAGCAGCTTCGAAGCTCGTACCTGAAGTTCATCGAACAGCACATCGAGCCCCACTTGGACGCCTGGGAAGAGGCGGAGAGTTTTCCAGCCCACGAGCTGTTCGAGAAGTTGGGCGACGCGGGGTTTTTGGGTATTCACCGGGACCCGGAGTGGGGCGGACAGGGGCTCGACTACTCCTACTCTGTGGTGGCTGCAGAAGCCTTGGGTCACTGCAGCGCGGGTGGGGTTCCCATGGCCATCGGTGTGCAGACCGACATGTGCACGCCGGCCCTGGCAAACTTCGGCAGCGATGCACTCAAACGAGAGTTTTTGGCACCTTCCATCGCGGGAAAGCGGGTCGGATGCCTCGGGGTCAGCGAACCGGGAGCCGGATCGGATGTTGCGGCGATCCGTACGGCGGCGCGCTCAGACGGCGAGGATTGGGTGATCGACGGCACCAAGATGTGGATCACCTCGGGGCTTCAGGCCGACTGGTGCTGCTTGCTGGCGAATACGTCGGACGGCCCGCGCTACGAGAACAAGAGCTTGATCGTGGTGCCGCTGGACGCTCGCGGAATCGAAAGGCAGAAGATCAAAAAGACCGGAATGTGGTGCTCGGACACCGCTCAGTTGTTCTTCGATAATGTCCGGGTCCCCAAACGCCACACCATTGGACGAGAGGGCACCGGATTCATGCTCCAGATGCTCCAGTTTCAGGAAGAACGGCTCTGGGGGGCGGCCAACGTGGTGGGCAGTCTGGATGCGGCTTTGGAGATCACCAAGGCCTACACACGAGAGCGAAAAGCCTTTGGAAAACCGCTGCTCGACAATCAGTGGATTCATTTTCGGCTCGCCGAGTTGTCCACCGAGATCGAAGCCCTTCGGGCCTTGGTCGGGAGCGCCACGGACCAGTATGTAGCTGGAGAGAACGTGACCCGATTGGCGTCCATGGCCAAGCTCAAAGCGGGCCGCTTGGTCCGAGAGGTCGCCGATACTTGCCTGCAGTTTTGGGGCGGCATGGGATACGCTTGGGACAGCCGCATCTCCCGTCTGTTTCGAGATGGCCGGCTGGTTTCGATCGGTGCCGGAGCCGACGAGGTCATGCTCGGGATCATCTGCAAGCTGGAAGGCACGTTGCCCTCCAAGTCCGGAGCATGAGCGCCGCCTTCGACAGTTTGCTGGTAGCGAACCGCGGGGAGGTGGCGGTGCGCATCCTCGAGGCCTGCCGTCTGCTCGGACTGCGCGGCATCGCGGTGTACGCAGACGCCGAGCGGCATGCGCCCCATGTGCGGGCGGCAGACGAGGCGGTGCGTCTTCAGTCCCCGGCCGACCATCGGTCGGCCGAAGCCTTGGTGGCGGCGGCGCGGCGAGCTGGGGCTCAGGCGGTGCACCCCGGGTACGGATTCCTTTCGGAAGATCCTCGATTCGCTCGGGCTTGCGAAGGTGCTGGTCTTCGTTTCGTGGGACCGGACCCCGAAGCCATCGAAGCCATGGCTGACAAAATAGCCGCCAAAGAACGGGTTCGAGGGCTGGGAGTGCCAGTGCTTCCGGGCCGCTTCGTGTCCGATGCGGCGGAGGCTCAGGCGGTAGCGGCAGAACTGGATTTCCCCCTGCTGTTCAAGGCCGCCGCCGGAGGCGGCGGGCGGGGTATGCGTCGGGTCGACGTGCTCTCCGAGCTGCTGCACGCGTTCGAAGCAGCGTCGCGGGAGGCACAGCAAGCCTTCTCGGACCCGCGTGTCCTGCTGGAGCGCTGCGTCCAAGGCGCTCGGCACGTGGAAGTTCAGGTCTTCGTCGATCGCCGCGGTCGGGTGTCGGTCCTTGGGGAACGGGACTGCTCGGTGCAGCGCCGGTACCAAAAGGTGATCGAAGAAGCGCCGTGTCCCGGCCTTACTCCCGATGTTCGCGCTCGAATGGAAGAGGCGGCTCGCATCGCCGTCGGCGATCTGAAGTATCGAGGCGCAGCGACCGTCGAATTCTTGGTGGACGAAAGGGGAGCTTTCCATTTTCTGGAGATCAATACTCGCTTGCAGGTCGAGCATCCGGTCACCGAGCAGGTTACCGGTCTCGACATCGTCGCCCTCCAGATCCGGGATGCCCTGGAGGAGGACCTGGCCGAGCTGGACGAAGTCGTGGTCTCGGTCGGACATGCGATCGAGGCCCGACTGTACGCAGAAGACCCGCAGCGGGACTTTGCGCCGAGCCCGGGCATCATCGGTCGTTGGGAGCCGCCGCAGGGGCCGGGCATTCGGGTGGACGCCGGAGTGCACAGTCAAAGTGAAGTGCTGGCGGAGTTCGATCCAATGTTGGCCAAGGTGATCGCCTGGGGACACGATCGGGACCAGGCGAGACGCCGGCTCGTCGCAGCTCTGGAGCGCACGGTGGTGCTCGGGGTGGCCACCAACCGGGACTTCTTGCTCCGGGTGCTTCGGTCTTTTCGCTTCGCGAAAGGGACTGCGACGACCGAGCCCGATCCCGGCTTGCAGCTCGCCGAGCCGGGCCCGGTCTTCGGCGCGGTGGCGGCCGCGATCGTGGCCCGGGCGGGGGGCTGGGACCGACTCCAGCGGGCAAACGACCCCGGGCCCCGGGAAGGAATTTCGAAGCCACGGCATCCGGGACCGGCTCCTCGGGATCCGAGCCCCATCTCGTTCGAGGGCGACGGAGGGGCGGTGCGTACGCTGTGGGTGCGGGCGACAGGCCGTGCCGACGAGCCTGGAGCCGAGTGGCACGTGGAAGAAGGGGATCGGGCTTGGGCGGTTCGATGGATCGATGAGAACTGGCTGGAAGTGGATGGTTCGTTGCGTCCGACCGATTGGGTCTGCGACCGGGCAGGCCTTCATCTTCGGTGGGGCGCGGAGACCTTCCGGGTCCAGCCGCCCCCTGAAGCGCGAGGGGATCGAGATGTCGCCGGCGGCAGCGGCGACCGGATCGAGGCTCCGGTCACGGGAACGGTGCTGCAGGTGCCGGTGAGCGCGGGACAGGTTCTGGCTGCGGGGCAAGTGGTGGCGGTGCTCGAATCGATGAAGATGGAGCACCGGGTCGTGGCCGCGGAGGCGGCAAAGGTTGTCGGGGTCCACATTCGGCCCGGGCAGGCGGTGCAGGTGGGGACCCGGTTGGTCAGCTTGGCGGAGCGAGAGTCCGCATGAGTGAGTGGGCGGTGATCACCTGTGCGGTGACGGGAGTGCTGACGGATCCGGCCAGGCATCCGGTGCCAGTGACGGTCGAAGAGATGGCTCGCGCGTGTGGTGAGGCCCGGGACGCGGGTGCCTCGGTCGTGCATCTGCACTTTCGGCAGCAGGATGCTGGTCGGGGGCATTTGCCCACTTGGGAGCCCGAAACCTGCGCGCGGATCACCCGCGCGATCCGGGATGAGTGCCCGGGGATCTTGGTGAACATGAGTACGGGGGTGGTCGGGCCCGACGTGTCGGGTCCGGT
The DNA here is from genome assembly GCA_031800475.1 of Myxococcales bacterium LLY-WYZ-16_1. Taxonomy (GTDB): domain Bacteria; phylum Myxococcota; class Kuafuiibacteriia; order Kuafuiibacteriales; family Kuafuiibacteriaceae; genus Kuafuiihalomonas; species Kuafuiihalomonas phototrophica. Next base: position 8,348 of record DAPKRQ010000384.1, on the reverse strand, counting down.
CGGTGCGCTGCCCGCCGTGCGTCCGGAAATCGCTGCGCTCAATGCCGGAAGTCTCAACTATCTGAAGACGCGGCGCGACGGACGATGGGCTTGGCCGCCGATCTTATTTGACAATCCCGTAGACAAGGTTGAACGGATGTTGACCGCGATCCGGTCGGTGGGTGCGGTACCGGAATTCGAGTGCTTCGATACCGGGATCGTGCGTTCCGTGGGACTGTTCGTCCACCACGGCATGGTCACCGCGCCTCACGTCAACTTCGTGATGGGGGTGGCTTCGGGCCAGCCCGCAGACCCCGAGCTGTTGCCGATCTTGCTCCGGCAGCTTCCGCCAGATGCCACCTGGGAGGTCACGGCCATCGGTCGGCGCGAAGTTTGGGAGCTTCATCGACGGGCGGCGGAACTCGGAGGGGCGTTGAGGACCGGTCTCGAAGATACGTTCTATCTGCCGGACGGAACCGCAGCTTCGGGAAACGGTCCGCTCGTCGAAGCTCTGGTGAAGCTGGCCGAAGATGCTGGACGAAAGATCGCGGGCCCCGAACAGGCCCGCCGTCTGCTCGGGGTCTCGTCGTAGTCGTTCGATTCAGGCGACGGATGCCGCGAGACGCGGCTGGACTTCGGACGAGTCCGAATGAATCCGCGTCAAGAACTGGTCCACGAACAGTTCTACATCGCTCCAATCGGTGTAATCGTGGTCTCGGCTCGCGTCGTCGCTGAGCCCCTTTTCCTTCGCCATGCGCTGCATCACGAGGCGCTTCAGAAAGCCGTAGGTGCTGTATGCCAGGGCGCCCGCGACTGGGTGGACCTCGTTCGGATGCCAGCCGGTCTGCTCGTAAAACCGCTTCAGGGCTCGGTTGACCTCGATCTTTGCGTCTTCTTGCTCGACGGGACTGCATTGGCGGTTCTCTTGGACGGCTTCGTGCAGACTGACCGACAAAAACGCGTTGGGTAGCTCCCACAAGCGTCCTCTGTGATACCGGACATAATCGACCATCACCGAGTCGTGCTCGCCCATGTGAACCGACGCCGCAAGAATGGCCCCAGCGCAGTCTGGAAAGTGGCCCGTCTTCGCATCGACCAGCGCCACGCGTCGGCCCGCCCGTTCGATGCAGGACGCGATGCGCTCGGCCACCTTCTGCGTGTGTCCTTCTCGGGTGGCATAGGCCACGAGGATCGATTTCATGCCCCACGGCGTCAGCAAGGGCCGTGCCGATTCCGACCGAATCGCGAGCGGCGCGGGACGGGGTCGATTCGGTGACGCGGTCGAGGGCCTCAGTGGTCCGGAAGACACCCTCGCCGGTCACCGTCGATAGGAGGTCAGGCTGCGTTGCAGCGCTTCGAGGGCCGGCAGGTCGAAGGAATCGGCGGTCTGCCGAAGCTCGGAAACCCGTGTGGGAAGCTCCGTCCAGGCCGGGCTTTCGGGACCGTCGAGCAGGATGTCGGCCAAGCGGCCATAGGCCCGAGCCTGGACTTCGTCGCCCCGGGTGCGCCACAGGTCGGCCGCGTCGACGGCGAAATCGGAGAATGGCTCGGTGTGGACGAACTCGAACTGTCGTCCCTCGCCCCTCAGGACCTGCGGTCCACCGTCCAGGCTGTAGTGGGGTCCCGGGTTTCGACTCGGATCCGCCGGGTTCAGGACTGGAAGGGCGCGGGAATCGCCTCCGGGACCGAGCACCAGCAGCTTTCCGCCCGGTCGGGCGGCCAGGGCCCGGCGGACCCGGTCGCTGCCCAAGGCCGAGCCGCCGCCCTCGGTGGGGACGGCGGCCGTCTCCACCCGGACCGGAACCACGGCCACTCCAGCGGCCTCGGCTGCCTCGAGCAGAGCGGGGTCGCGCTGATCCGCCCGGTGGACCGCCATCACTTCGACCCCCGCCCCCACGAAGCTTTCCAGGTTCTCGGCGACGAAGCGGTCCAAGCGCGGGTCGGGGTGCTCCTCACCTAGGTATACCCCCGAATTGCGGTCCAGGAGGTCCGAGACCACCGGCGCGGCGGAAGTGGGGCTTTCGATCCGAAGGGCCGGGGAGGTCCGGGCGGTCGCAGCCTCGAACCGGTCCGAGAGCCCCACGATCCGAAGGGCTTCGCCCTGGATGGCCGCGGGATCCACGCCCTCCAGCGCTCGCTGCACCTCCCGTTCGAGGGCTCCCCGTTCCGCGACGCGGAAAGCGGCGCCCTGGGCGCCTTGGACCGGCGAGACTCCGTTCATCTTCGCGGAGCCTCCTGGCTCCGGGGATCCGTATCGGCCTCAACCTGACCGAGTTGCGGCGGAAAATGAAGGGGCTTTGCCCGAAAGGCGGAGGCTCAGGGCGTGTACGGGGTGTGGGGCACACCGCAAGCGCGGGCGACGCCGGCGTGTGCGCAGGTTCCGTTCACCGTGTTCACGCCCCGCCGGATCGGCTCGTGCTGGCGCGACGCTTCCGTCATCCCCAGATCGGCGATCAACAGGCCGTAGTTCAAGGTGATGCTGGTGAGGGCGAGGGTCGAGGAGTAGGCCACCGCCCCGGGCATGTTCGCCACGCAGTAATGGACCACACCGTCCACGATGTAGATCGGGTCGTCGTGAGTGGTCGGCTTGGAGGTCTCCGCGCAACCGCCTTGATCGATGGCCACGTCCACGAGCACGGCGCCTGGCTTCATGATCGCCAGATGTTCGCGCTTGATGAGCTTGGGAGCGGCCTCTCCCGCCAGGAGCACCGCGCCGATGACGATGTCCGATTCCCGCAGGATCCGTTCGATGTTTCCCTCGGTGGCGTACAGGGTGGTGACCCGGCTTCCAAAAATGTCGTCCAGGTAAGCCAGCCGCCGTGGGTTGATGTCGAGGATCGTCGCATTGGCGCCCATCCCTGCTGCGATTTTGCAGGCGTTGGTGCCGACGATTCCGCCGCCGATGATGCCGACGTTGCCGCGGGGAACGCCCGGAACTCCTCCCAAAAGAATACCGCGCCCACCGAAGGCCTTTTCGAGATACTTGGCGCCCTGCTGGGTCGACAATCGGCCAGCGATCTCACTCATGGGTGTGAGGCAAGGCAGACTGCGATCCTGAAGCTCGATGGTCTCGTAGGCGATGCCGGTCACCTTGCGTTCCATCAGTGCCTTGGTCAGTTCGGGAGCAGCAGCCAGATGAAGGTATGTGTACAGGAGCTGGCCTTCCCGAAACAGGTCCCACTCCTCCGCCAACGGTTCCTTCACCTTCACGATCATGTCGGCTTCGTCGAAGACCTCTTTGGCGCCGTCCCGAATCTCGGCGCCCACCCGTTCGTATTCCACGTCTTCGTAGCCCGACCCGGCGCCGGCCCCGGACTGCACGACGACCGAATGACCGTGAGACAGAAAGCTTCTGGCGCCGTCGGGGGTGACCGAGACCCGGTATTCGTGTCGCTTGATTTCCTTTGGAATGCCGATCTTCACGGGTTTGAGACTCCTGAATGCAAGTGAGCACTCCGCTGGGTCGGCGCAGGGTTTTTTCCGGCGCGTTCCCCCGGGGGCACGCACCGGACGTGACGCGCCCGACGCCTCTCGGTCAAGGGCTGCGGGACGCGGCGTAGCCCAGCAGACGGTCCCGTCGGCCGTCGTCGACGATCCGGGGAAACTTGCTTTGCACGCTGGTCAGGCCTTCTTCCCGCATGAAGCGCTGCACCGCGCCGGGAGCGAGTTCCACGAGACGGGGCGGCAGGATCGCCGTGTCGCCCTGCCGGTGTTCCCGGTAGACCCGATTCTCTTTGCAATGGGCCTGGTCGAACGCGGCCGCGAAGGCGTCGGGATCTGCGGGTTCGTGGCCATCGACGAACTCCGCGAAAATCAGGTAGCGCGACTTCGCCGTACCGTCGACGCCGACCTCGGCCCCAACCGTGTAGTCGACGGTCTGGGCCGGCACCTGCCGGAGAGCCGCGTCCATGGCCAGCTGCACTTCCCGGTGGGTCGTGAGCTCTTGGGTGGTCGAAAGACATCCGCTCAATCGACCCGAAAAGACCATTCGATGAGGCCACGTGTCGGTGAAGCGGACGATGTCCCCCAAACGGTAACACTGAAGTCCGCTGACCGTGGACACGTGAATCACGTAGTCGACTCCGGTCTGCACGTCCCAGGCCGGGACCCGACGCGGGTCGCTCGATTCCGCGTCCTCCAGAGGCACGAACTCGAAGAAGACGCCGCGGTCCGGAATCAGGAGCAGGTCCGAGCGACCGCTCCCGTGGTCGCTGACCCCGAAGATGCCACCCTCGGTTGCGTTGTAGGTGTCGATCAAATGGACCGGCCGTCCCATCCGATCACGAATCACGTCCACGTATGGGTCGGCCGCCACGCCCCCGCCCACCAAAAAACGCAAGTTTGGCCAGATCTCCCCCACTCCATCTACGGTGCGGCCTCGTCGTCGGGCGGCGTCGAGCAGCTTGTCGAACAGGATCGAAAACCAACAAGTGGTTCCGGTGACGGTTCGGACGTCGTGATCCAGATACCGTTCCGCGATGACATCCATTTTCGTGTCCAGGTCCTCGATCTCCATGACATCGCGGTCGGGCAGCACAACGGGCTCGCTGAATAGCGGCAGCTGGGTGCTCATCAGCGCCGGGTTGTTGGTGATCCGCATGTCGCCTTCCCGCTTCATCACGGTCGGAGGCAGCACCGTCATGGTGAAACCGCATGGAAGGGTGTCGTCTTCGGTCCAGGCCACGTGTCTCAGGACGGCGTCGGACGCGCTGCCCTGCTGAAAACGAATCTGGCTGCGGGTCACCGGGAGAAACTTGGGCCGACCACCGGTAGAGCTGCCGGAGGAGTTGCAGATGTAGCGAACGGGCTCCGAGGTCACGAGGCCTTGCTCGCCCTTCCGGGTTCGTTCCAGAAGTTCGGCGAAGCTGTCGTAGTCGCCCACGGGCACCCGCCGCCGGTAGTCCTCGTAGGTGCGCACATCCGACAGACCGTGGGCGCGGCCAAATTCCGTGTCTTTGCAGGCGTCGAGGATGCGGCGCATCTGGGCGAGCTGCACGGACTCCAGCCGTTCGAGGGCCCGGTCCCAGGCGGCGACTCGGCGGCGAGCCATCTCCAAGAAAACCCTTCCAAAGGGGCGGGGATAGGGCGTTCGGACGAGCTGGCGACCCGAGTCGACCGGGGAAGGCCCGGAACGACGCCAGCGAGGATGGCTCAGGGCCCGGCGTACGGGCGTGAGGTCGATGGGTGGCATGGTCCTTCGAGAGGAGACGAGCCGAGGCGCCTAGCAGCGCCTCATGGCCCGGTCAACCGAACCCGGTCCGGGAAGCCCCTTTCCAAACCGGTCGGGCCTGCGCTATCGCCGGCGTCCATGGCCCTGTTCCAGACGCCGCCTCGGACGCCCGACGAAGCTTCTCGTCCACTGTCTACGCCGCCGGACGAGGTCGCTCGCATGACCGAAGCCGAATGGTATGCGTCGATCTACCGAGGCGACGACGTTCCCCAGCTCACTTTCCGGGCCGTGGCCATGGGGTCGTTCCTGGGAATATTCTTGGCCTTCACCAACGTCTATATCGGGCTCAAGACCGGTTGGCATTTGGGAGTGGCGATCACGGCGTGTATCTTGTCGTTTACGCTCTGGCGTACCCTGCTCCGCACTGGAATGGCCCGCTCGGACATGACCATACTCGAGACCAACTGCATGCAGTCCACGGCCTCGTCTGCGGGCTATTCCACCGGCTCCACCATCGTATCGGCTTTTCCGGCCCTCTTGATGCTCAGCGCCACGCAGGACAATCCCGGCGGAGAGCACCTGCCATGGTTCCTGCTCGCGGGATGGACAGCGCTCATCGCGATTCTCGGCGTAACCTTGGCCATTCCCATGAAGCGAAACCTCATCAATGAGGAGCGACTTCGCTTTCCTTCGGGCTTGGCCGCCGCCACGACGCTGCAGTCGCTGTACTCTTCGGGCTCCGCCGCGGTGAAGCAAGGTCGCGCTTTGCTGGTGTCTGCGGCGATCGGCGGTGTGTTTCCTCTTCTGCTCGACCTGCGGTTGCGGATCACCGAAGCGGGCCGCCGGACGCTCCTTCCGGGGCACCTCGACGTGTTCGATCGACTCGGCATTCCCGCGCGAGGGGTCGCCGAAGACGGAAGCCGCCTGAAACCCTCCGACTGGACCCTCACACTGGATCTGAACCCGGTCATGATTGCGGCCGGAGCCTTGGTGGGCCTGCGCACCACGGTCTGGATGGTGATCGGTGGCCTCACCCTGGCCTACGTCGCTGGGCCCATGGGTCTGGACGCAGCCTGGCAGAATCCTGCGGGGCAGACCGTCTTCGCCACCAGTCACCCCGGCAAGGCTTGGAAGGAAATCGGATTGTGGATCGGCGCCCCGATCATGGTGGCCTCGGGTCTGCTCGCGTTCGCCTTTCAGTGGCGTACCGTGGCCCGAGCTTTTTCGGGTCTTTCGGCCCGGGCCTCGGGCGAGGCCAGCGCCGAAGTTCCTTTTTCGTGGTTCGCCGTGGGGGCTGGCGCCGCCGCGGTGGGAACGGTGATCCTAGCCTGGTGGGCCTTCGACATTCCGGTGCTCCTGGGTGCCCTCGCCATCGTCTTGACCTTCTTCTTGGCTTTGGTTGCGGCCCGGGCCACCGGAGAGACCGACATCACCCCCACCGGCGCCATGGGAAAGATCATGCAGCTCACCTATGGCGTGCTGATTCCACAGTCGGCCACCGCCAACCTGATGACCGCTGGCATCACCGCGGGTTCGGCGGCGGCCACCGCCGATCTCTTGAACGACCTGAAGAGCGGCTATCTTCTGGGTGCGGATCCACGGCGTCAGTTCATCGCCCAAGCTCTCGGGATCTTGTCTGGAACCCTGGCCACGGTGTCCGCCTACTACCTGCTGATCCCTGACGCCACGGCGCTGCTCGGCACGGCCACCGAAAGCCCCGCCTTTCCGGCTCCGGCCGCCCAGGCGTGGAAGGCCGTCGCCGAGGTGTTCAAGCAAGGCATCGAGCACATGCATCCGATGCACCAGAGGGCCATTGTGGTGGGGCTCGTGGCCGGGGCCGTCGCGGTCCTGCTCGACCGGTTCTTTCCCCGCTGGCGACCGTACATGCCCTCGGCCACCGGGTTGGGGCTCGGATTCATTTTGCCCTTTCAGTACCCGTTTTCCATGTTTCTCGGCGCGGTGCTGGTGTCCCTTTGGACGGCCAAAGCGCCGGCCAGCGCCAAGGACTACATGGTGCCCGTCGCTTCCGGGATCATCGCAGGCGTATCGGTGGTGGGGGTCGTGGTCGCGGGACTCAACAACTTCGTCTTGGTGGGCTGAATCGCACTTCGACGCATTGTTGGGCGTGCGGCTTGATCCCGGCTCCGAGCTGAAGAACAGTTCGGTATGGCCATGCCGTTCCGAGGCCGTCAGGTTCCCGAGCTTCGTTTCGGCACGAGCGGCTTGCGAGGTCTGGTGCAGGACATCACCGATCTCGAGGCCTTCGTGAACGTAGTGGGTTTTCTTCGGTACGCAGGTGTCGGTCCGGGGGACCGGGTAGCCCTGTCCGGAGATCTGCGGCCGAGCACCCCGCGCATCCTGGCGGCGGTGGCCGAAGCAGTCCGGGACTTGGGGGCTCACCCGGTCTTCTGCGGCTTTCTGCCCACGCCGGCGCTGATGCTCCACGGCATTCAGTCGGGAGTTGCCAGCGTGATGGTCACTGGCAGCCACATTCCTTTCGACCGAAACGGCATCAAGTTCAACAAGGTGGACGGAGAACTGTCGAAGGCCGACGAGGGACCGGTGCTGGAGCAGGTCGCCATCGCGAGAAGACGAGAGTACGAACGGCCCTCCGACCAATCCCGGTTCGACGATCTGGGCATGTTCGTTCAGCCACCTTCGGATCCCACGCTGGAGCCTCACGACGAGGCGGGCCGGGCCTACGTTCGAAGATACCTCGACGCGTTCGAACCGGAGGCGCTCGCCGGCCTCACGGTCGGGGTCTACGAGCACTCTGCGGTGGGGCGGGATCTGTTGGCCGAGGTTCTCGAGGGGTTGGGAGCGAACGTCGTTCGATTCGGGAGAGCGTCCGAATTCCGAGCCATCGACACGGAAGCCATTTCGGAGGATTTGCTGGAAGAACTGGGACGGCTCGTCAACGAGGAGGGGCATACCGGGCTGGATGCGGTCGTGTCGACCGACGGAGACAGCGACCGCCCGCTCGTGCTGTCGGTGAAGGCCGGTGGTCGGCTCCGATTTCATTCCGGGGACGCGGTTGGTCTTCTCACGGCGGCGGCCCTCGGTGCGGACGGTATCGCAGTGCCGGTCAGCGTCAGCGATGCGGTCGAGCGCATGTTGCCCCGGGTCCCGGTGATTCGCACGCGGATCGGCTCGCCCTTCGTGATCGAGGCCATGAAGCGGCTCGGCGGCGACCGGGTCG
>DAPKRQ010000383.1:0-33409 GCA_031800475.1 Myxococcales bacterium LLY-WYZ-16_1 | reverse complement strand
GGCTCCGTCCCGTCCCGGGTCGCCGGGCGACCCATTGCCTCCGGAGCGGGTCTCGCAGAACACGACGTCCACGATGCGTGCGGAGCCGGCAGCGCCCCCGGCTCCACCGCGGATGCTCCCGTTGTTCCCGCCGGCGGCGCCCGAGTTGCCCGGTGTGCAGCCCGCCGAGGCGGCGCCCGTGGGAGCGGTTCCGCCCCGACCTCCGTTGGCGCCGGCGGTCCTGTCGCTGCCACCGGCACCTCCGCCGCGGCCGTTGCCCGGGTTGCCGTTGTCTCCGTCCGGTCCTCGGGCTCCTTGCAGGCCAGCGACACCATCGGCACCTCGGCCTGCGGCCAAGGTGCTTCCCACCACCTCGAGCCGTCCGACCGAAAGCCCCCGAAAGCCGAAACTGGAACCGGCGTCGAAGTCCGCTCGATCGCCGTCCGGCAGGTCGGCAGGCGTCAACCGGTCGGGGCCTTGGAGCCACACCCGGTCGAGCAGGACCCGAGGCGCTCCGACGACCTGGACAGCCATGCCGTCCTCTTCGGGATCCGATGTGTCCGTCGCTCGAATGGAAAGACCGCTCAGAACCAGCGGATCGGCGCGAACCGCGGTGGTCCGACCAGATTGCAGGCCGACGGCAGCATCGACCTGGATCGGGGTCGAGGCGGCCTCACCATCCCGCAACCAATCCCGGCCCCAGCCGCCATACAGGTTGACACCCTCCGGCAGGTCGATTGTCTCATCGAAACGATAGACGCCGCCCTCTTCGGGGATCTTTAGGAAGATGTCGGTGGTGCCCTCCGTCGCGGCCAGTTCGAAGGCCCGCGCGAAGGTGCGGATCGGCGCCTCCGGCGTTCCGGGATTCTCGCCATCGAGTCCTTCATCCGGGTCCACGAAGCGGGCCTTCGAGGGATCGGGCACGGCGAGGATCCGCACGGTGTCCGTGGCCACCAGCCCATCCTGGGACCCATCCGACGCGACCACCTCGAACTCCAAGGCCGTCACCTGGTCCGGGAGCGACAGGTCGATCCGGGCCTCTCGCGGCAAGGGGCCTACGGATGGCCCGGCCGTCTGCATCCACGTGATCCGAATGGCGTCGGGGTCGATGGCGTTGCGCACGGCGGCCCGGAGGGTCAGGGTGCGGCCGGCGGCCACCACCCGGTCCTCGCCGGCGGTCACCTGCAGGTCGCCCTCGGGGTTCGTGCAGCTGGCGAACTCGGCGGCATCGTCGATGCCGTCGCCGTCGCTGTCCGCCACCCGGGGGTTCGAAAACACCAACACCAAGTTCTCGCCCTGATCGCACGGTGGGCTGCCGAGGTTGGTGAACCAACCGTAGGTCTCCAGGGCGTCGTCCAGGGTGTCCCCATCCGTATCGGGGTTGCCCAGGTCGGTTCCGTTCAACTGCTCGATTCGATCGCTCAAGCCGTCCAGGTCTGAGTCGGTCACGTAGACCATGTGGAGCACGTCCGAGCGACCCAAACGAATGTCGCCCTCTTCGTAGTCCTCCCGGAGCAAGTTGTAGATCTCGGTGGTCCGGGTCCCGGCGGGTGCGTCGACGGGCGTGAACGTGTGGGCCACCAGCCAGTAGCTCCGGGTCTGTGCATTCATGCTCCGATCCCGTATCGACAGCAGGCCCCGTCCGGTACTGCCGTCGGCAAACTCCCCCTGCCCAAAGGCGTAGCTCGCGTTGAGTCGGTCCTCCATCAAGGCTTCGAACCCGATGTCGTCATTGCCGTCTTGGTCGATGGCGACCCGGTAGCGCTCGACCGACCGGGAACTCAGACTGCCGAAATCGATGATGACTTCAGCCGTTCGGGCTCGGACATTCTGGGCTGCCAAATTCAGGTCCACGTCGGGCCGCTGGCCCGTGATCGACAGGTTCGTGGGCTGAAGGACCAGGCGGTCCGAGTTTTCCAGAACCCGGGCGATTTCTTGAGGATTTCCTTCCGCGCGGTAGACGAAATTGAAGGGCGTCAGATCTGCGGTCGCGAGGTCGGCCCCCGGACCCAATGGATCGGGCGTGAAGCTGAGCTGTCCCTCGTGGCGGAGCGTCCCGATGGGGATCAGTTCCTCGGGCCGGCGCGGGTCTTCCATGAAGGCCGCCACCTCCATGTTGTTGACCGTGTAGCTCACGTCGCCATCGTTGGCGAGACCGAGCAAGACCTTGATCTCGCCTCCGGTGGTGATCGTGGTCTCGGACTCGATGGTCTCGAAATACTGCTCGGAGGCCTGTCGATTGGTACGAACGGTCATTTCGTTCCAATAGCTGGTATCGGTCGTCGTGTCGTTGTGGCTGTACCCGTACTCGGCCTCCACTCGCCCGGACTTCAGCGGTCCGCGCTTTTGGACTTCGGCATTCACGTTGACCGTGTGCTGCTCTTCGACCCGGTGCACGTTGGTCCGACCGCGCGAGGTGGTGGTCTGCACTTCCGAGCTGTTGTCTTCGCTCATGCCGCGGGTGACGGTTCCCGACTCTTCGGTCTGGGCGTAGAGCTGGATGACCGGCGTTCCCAGCTGGCGCATGAACAGCCGCGGTACGTCTGCCACCAGGGGGTTGAAGCGCAGGTGGTTTCCGCCGCCCCGATCCCAGTTTTCGACCTCTTCTCCGTCCAAAAAGCCATCGCCGTCGGTGTCCGCCACCCGGAAATTCGTGCCGAACTCACGTTCTCGGCAATCGTCGAGGCCGTCGCCGTCCTGGTCGGCAAGCTCGTTGCAGTCTGCGTTGCCGTTGCCGCTGGCGTTGTCGCCGATCGGGTCCCCGTCACTGCCGCAAGCAAGGGACAGCAAGGCCACGAAGGCACAACCCAGCCAGCCGGGGCCATCTCGGGGAGATCGGTGGTCGGTCGGACGGCCCGGGCGGCCTCGAGCACGGGCCGAGCCTTCCAGCCCCGGGCGGGCGAAGATGGACGCGGGTGGCGCGACCCACGAATTGGGGTCGGTCGGAAGACTGGCTGGGGACGTCATGGTTTTCCTCCTCGATGCAACGAAGCTCGATGGATGAAGCGCCGAACGGACGCCCATACCCTCACGCCCTTCGAGTTTTCTCGAAGCATCGAGGATCATTCCGTCTCACGGGGGATCCCTGACCGTCCAGCGCCAGGAGGCGGATTCGTCGCGGGCGCGCCGAAACACGGAAGCTCCGAACGCGGCAGAGGAGTTCGGGCCCCGTCGTTCCGGCATCTCACCGCCCGATTCGTCCGAGAAGCCCGGGACGTCGCGGCCTCCGATCGCTCGAGGCGAAGGTCTTCCAACGAGTCCGAAACCGTCCTTCCCGCGGCAGATCGAGTGCCACGCCAAAGGAAGGCGGCACCGGCACGCCGGCCGGAGCCGCAACCCCGCCCCGAAAACGGCCGCTGGGTCAGCTTCGAGCCAGGTCGAAGCGGTCCAGGTTCATCACCTTCGTCCAGGCCGACACGAAATCCATCACCAGCTTCTCCGGGTCGTAGGCGTAGACCTCGGCCACGGCCCGCAGCTCGGCATTGGACCCGAAGACCAGGTCCACCTCGGTGGCCGTCCACTTCAGCTCCCCGCTGGATCGATCGCGTCCTTCGAACACGTAAGGCTCGCTCTCCGACGGCGTCCACTCCGTCCCCATGTCCAACAGGTTGACGAAAAAGTCGTTGCTCAGCGTGCCGGGCCGGTCGGTGAACACGCCGTGCTCGACGCCACCGGCGTTCGCGTCCAGCACGCGAAGCCCTCCGACCAGGGCGGTCATCTCGGCCACCGTGAGTCCGAGGAGATCCGCTCGATCCACCAGCGCCTGAGCCGGGGTCTGGTGAGCATCCTCTCGATGGAAATTCCGAAAGCCGTCCGAGGCCGGCTCGAGGAAGGCGAAGGACCGGATGTCGGTCTGCGCCTGGGACGCATCGGTCCGTCCGGGCGAGAAGGCAGCCTTCACTTCCGTGCCCGCGTCCTTCGCGGCCTTTTCCACCGCAGCGGTTCCCGCAAGCACGATCAGATCGGCCATCGACACCTTCTCGTTTCCTCGCTGGGCTCCGTTGAATTGCTTTCGAATGTCCCCCAGGATCTTCAAAATCTCGGCAAGTTCGTCGGGGTCGTTCACCGCCCAGTCCTTTTGGGGAGCGAGACGGATCCGGGCCCCGTTGGCGCCGCCCCGCATGTCGGTGCCCCGGAAAGTCGATGCGGACGCCCAGGCCACCCGGATGAGCTGCGGCACCGTCAGGTCCGACTTCAGGATCCGAGCCTTCAGCCGGGCGATGTCGCGTCCGTCCACCAGTCGGTGGTCCACCGCGGGCACCGGATCCTGCCAGATGAGCTCTTCTTCGGGGACTTCCGGTCCCAGGTAGCGCGCCCGGGGCCCCATGTCCCGGTGCGTGAGCTTGAACCAAGCCTTCGCGAAAGCGAGCCGGAATTCCTCGGGATTGTCGCGAAACCGTTTCGCGATCTTTCGGTAGCTCGGGTCGAACTTCAGGGAGAGGTCCGTCGTAAACATGATCGGCGCGTGCCGCTTCGAGTCATCGTGGGCGTCGGGCACCATGTTGGACGCCCCTTCGTCCTTGGGAACCCACTGAACGGCCCCGGCCGGGCTCTTGGTCTGGACCCACTCGAAGCCGAATAGGTTGTCCAAGTACTGGGAGCTCCAGGCGATCGGGTTGGCGGACCACGCGCCTTCCAGCCCGCTGGTGATGGTATCGGCCCCTTTGCCCGTTCCGCAGCGGTTTTCCCAACCGAGCCCTTGCTCTTCGACGCCTGCTCGGGCCGGCTCGGGCTCCAGGCAATTCGACGGCTCATGGGCCCCATGGGCTTTGCCAAAGGTGTGTCCCCCGGCGATGAGCGCCACGGTCTCCTCGTCGTTCATCGCCATGCGACCAAAGGTCTCTCGAATGTCTTTGGCCGCTGCCTTCGGATCCGGGTTTCCGTTGGGGCCCTCGGGGTTGACGTAGATGAGACCCATCTGCACCGCCGCCAGCGGCTTTGCGAGCTCCCGGTCCCCACTGTAGCGCTCGTCGGCGAGCATCTCGGCTTCGGGACCCCAGTACACGAGCTCGGCCTGCCAATCGTCTTCGCGCCCCCCAGCGAAGCCGTAGGTCTCGAAGCCCATGGATTCCATGGCCACGTTTCCGGTCAGTACCATCAGGTCGGCCCACGATAGCTTGGGGCCGTACTTCTTCTTGACCGGCCACAACAGCCGCCGGGCCTTGTCGAGGTTGGCGTTGTCGGGCCAGCTGTTCAGGGGCTCGAACCGCTGCTGGCCCCCGCCTGCACCACCCCGCCCATCGCTGACCCGGTAGGTGCCAGCGCTGTGCCAGGCCATGCGGATGAAGAATGGGCCATAGTGTCCGTAGTCTGCGGGCCACCAATCCTGGGAGGTGGTCATGACCTCTTCGATATCTTTCTTGACCTCGTTCAGGTCGAGGCTTTGAAACGCCTTCGCGTAATCGAAGTCGTCGCCGTGGGGATTGGACCGTGCTTCGTTTTGACGGAGCTGAGTCAAGTCGAGTTGCTTCGGCCACCAAAACAGATTGGGCTTAGGCGTCCCTGGCGGGGGCATCTTTTTGCCCTCGGCCTGGGGCGCGGAGGCCTGGGCCTTCGGCGTTTCGGATTTGGGAGGCTCCGATTGGCTACAGGCAGTGAGGACGGCCAGCCCGATCGCCGTGGTGGCGAAGGAAGCATGTCGCCCAGGGGTTGTGTAACGACCCATGGTCATCTCCTTTTTCTCTGGAAGGGTCTGAAACCCGCAAAGCACCGAGCCGTCGACCGCGAGCTGCGGCATGTACGCTGAATCTCGGTTGGGCACGTCGCGCTTCCAAAATTGCGCCGATAGCGTGCGCGCATCGAAATTTTGAAAGCAAGTCCGGCGCTCCACCTCCCGTCGGTTTCTGGGAAGGGCACGAAATCACGGAGGCTTTCGCCGCGAATTTCGGTCTGGATCCTTCACAGATCCCGGACGGGGTCGTTTCGGGCTCGCGAAAGGCCGGGTACCCGGTGCAGGGTGTCGCCATGAGGGGTCCGACCTTCCGGGAGCGTCCGATGAGGTTCATTCCAGCGATGCTGCTTCTCGCGGCCCCGGCAAGCACGCTTGCGCAGGACAGCGTCCATGAGTTCCGGCTCGGTGGAAGCGCCGAGATCGTCAGCGAAGAGTGCATCCGGCTCACTCCGGACGCTCCCTATGTCAGCGGATCGGCATGGTACGAAGTACCGGTGGACCTGAGCGAACCCTTCGAGGTGCGGCTGAGCCTGATGCTGGGCGGAAAGGACGAGAACGGGGCCGACGGGATCGTGTTCGTGCTGCACCCGAGCATGACCACCGGACGGGGTGGCGAAGGCATGGGTTTCATCGGCCTGGCGCCGTCCATCGGCATCGAATTCGATACCTATCGAAACTTTCACCTCGACGACCCCGAAGCCGATCACCTGGCGCTGGTGCTGAACGGTAGCGCCTTTCACGGCGACCGCTCTCAGCTCGTCGAGCTCGAGAACCTGGAAGACCGTGTCCGGCACCCCATGCGCATCGTCTGGAATCCGGGAAGCGGCCTGCGTGTCTTCCTCGACGACACCCCCCGGGCCTTCCATTCAGCCGACCTTTTTGGCGTCGTCTTCGACACCCGCACGGTCCTCTACTGGGGCATGACCGCCGGCACCGGCCGCCTCAGCAATGAACAAGTCATCTGCATCGAAAAGCTCTTCCTGCGCATGTAACACACTGCAAAAATACCACGCGAATCCGCACCCTGGCCCGAGCCGGAGCACAGGGACGCGACCTGCGAGTCCGGGTCCGCATACTCTCCCGGGAGCTCGCTTCGTTCAGAGGTCCCCGAGGCGGCATTGGTCGGTGCAGCCTTCGGTCCCGTCGCGGGGAGCCTTTCGTGTCAATGGCGCGAAGCGGTCTTTTCGGAGCAGTGGCATGTCGAGTGACACCATGACACTTCACCTGTCTCAGCGTTTTCGGGTGACGGTGACCCTCACGCGGGCGACCGGGCCCGACCGGCTCAGGGTGAGGGTCTCGAATGCCTCGTTCATGCAGCGCTCGAGGGCCTTCGCGTTCGGATCCACCAGCGATGCGCGCAGGCTTCCGTCGGCCTTGACCATCACGGTGGCGGAGGAACCCAAACCGGTCTCGCGGTAGCAGTCCGTGGCGCGGCGCCGCAGGCGACGCAGGTTGGCGTCGTTCGCCGGACTCTGCCGGAGCCCATGAGGTCTCAGCGCGACCCGCAGGGTCTGCGTCTCGGGTCGCCGCGCCGGACGGCGTTGGGTCGGACGGGCACGCGCTCGGTCATCCGGTGCCTCGCGCGACGCCGCGCCTTTCTCCGCCTCCCGCTTCGAGGGCTCGGAATCCGGGTGCGGCTCGACCTCCGGAGGACCCGCCCCTCCGGTGTCGGACGGCGCCAGACCGGCCACCCTGTCTTCTTTGGATGCGGAAGGACGTGCAGGGCCGACGTCCGGCTCCCTCACCCAAAATGCCCACAATCCCGCTCCCGCCAAGAGGAGCCCCCCTGCGATGACACCCGAGTAGGCGAGCCATCTCGGCCGAGGCCGGGACACGGGCTCGTCGTCCACATCGGTCGGCGGATGCACCATCGGATTCGCCCCCGCAGGCTCGGCGTCGGCCGGTTGATGCCAGTGGGGGTCGGACGAAGGCGGGCTCGGCAGGTCGTGGGAAGCCGCGCCCAGGAGCCGCTGGCAACGTTCGCGCACGCTCCGGGCGTCGAGCGGCCGGTCGGCTGGGGATTTGGCCAACATCTGGAGGACCAGTTCCTCGAACTCTGGTTCGATCTGCAATCCCGGTCGAACCTGTCCCATCGGGGGAGGCTCTTTCGAAACGTGCGACAAGAGCACCTGCGCCGGCTCGCCTTTGAATGGAACCTCCCCCGTCAAGCAGTGGTAGGCAACGACCCCGAGGCTGTATAGGTCTGTCTGGGGACCTACCGCCTCTCCCAGGGCCTGTTCCGGCGCCATGTAGGGCACCGTGCCCATGACCATGCCGGGGCGGGTTTTCGGTCCCGTGCCCATCTGCAGAGCCGAATCCGTCGACGTCACTTTCGCGATCCCGAAATCGAGAATGCGCGCGGTTTCGTCGCCGGACCGGCCGAGCTGGAGAAACAGGTTTCCAGGCTTCAGGTCCCGGTGGATCACGCCATGGGCATGGGCCTCGCCCAGGCCCCGGCAGGCGTCGATCAGAAGGTGGAGGGTCCGCTCTTGTCCGAGCTTCCCGACGCGCTCGAGCTCGGCATCCAGGGGCGCGCCTTCGAGCAACTCGCTCACGAGGTAGAGCTCTCCCGAGTCCATCCGCCCATAAGCCAAGGGCTTCAAGATGCGAGGCTCCTTCAGCCTCCCGAGCACCCGGGCCTCGGAAAGAAAACGGCGTTCGAGCTCCTCGCGGGCGGGTCCCTGTTGGGACAGACTCAGGACCTTGACCGCGACCTCGACCCCGAATTGATGGTCGACTGCCACGTAGACCCGTCCCATGCCGCCCTGGGCCAGCTCCCGGAGGATCTCGAAGCGACCGCCATCGAGCTTCTTGCCGATGGCGGAACCCGAAGGCACGACCGGCCGGGCTGCCGTGTCGTCCGTACCCAGCCCAGATGGATCCCCGTCTCCGCCCACCTGGAGCATGGTATCACGGGAGCCAGTGCAGGTAGGCCGCGACCGCCGGGCCGTCGCCGGCTTTTTGCGCGGTCACGCCCTCGAAGCTTTCCGCCTCCGGGTCCAGGTGCCGGCGCAGGCGGAGTGCGAGCCCGGACAGCGGCACGTCCGAAGCTTCGGCCGCCGGGATGGAAGCGCTCCGCGGAAGCGAGCTCAACAGCCGCTCGAGGGCCTGCGGGTCGATGGCGTCGACCTGTGCCATCATCCGGGCCAAGTGGCCTTCGGCCTCGGGATCGGTCAACGACCAGACGTAACTCGCGAACACGCCGTTGAGCGCCACCCCGAGCGCCTTCGGACGGCTTTTCAGGGCCGCGTCGTACAACCGAACGGCATCGTCCGGCCGGTCGGCGAGCAAGGCCAAATTGCCGAGGTTGTTTTGGGCGAAGGCGCGGGCTGCGTCCCCCTCGAGCCCCGTCTCGAAGTTTTTTCGGGCTGCGTCGAAGTCGCCGTTCATGGCCAGCGCCACCCCCAACCTCATGGCCTCTACCGAGCCGGGGGCCGCGTCCGCACCAGCCCGAGCCGCGGACAGCCGTTTGCGCCCGAGCTCCTTGCGGTGCGCCTGCAGAGCCTTCCAATCCTCTTTCCACGATTCCGGCTCGAGCTCTTCCACGAGAGAAGCCGTCGTTTCGGTCGCGTCGTCTTCGACCAGGCGAACGGGCGGATAAGTCTGCCAAGCCTCTCGCACCACCATGTTGAGGCTGCGGCCCCCGCTTCGACGCACGGCAGCCAGCTCTTCTTGGGCATGCTGCCAGGCGTCGAGAAACGACTGTCCCACCCGGGTCGTCTCGAGGGGCAACCACACTTGTCCCCCGTCGGTGAGAATGGATCCGGGCGAGAACGCACCTCGGAGGGCTGGCGTCTTGGCCCGACCCAAGCCCACGGCCACCAAGACATGGCCCGGCGTCTGCACCAGCATGGCCGGGTAGCCCGCACCCTCGAGCAGGGCCGCGTACAGTACCGCGAGGTCGTCGCAGTCGCCGCCGCCCCGAGCAAGGGTTTGCGACGGGTACAGCACGTAGTCCAGCTCTCCTGGAGCGAACGGATTCACCGCGTCTTTCGCGTAGCGAAGGGACGCAAGAGCCCGAAACAGCGCCGCCGGTACGGCCAACGGATCTGCTCGAAGATCGTCGGGCAACCGCGCCTGCACCTGAGACACCACCTGCTGCACCGAAGGACTGCGATGATCGACGAAAGCGGCCACCGACTCGGGCTCGCCAGCCCAGTGAACCGCATTGCGGTCGTAGACCACCACGGGAGCGCTTCGGGTGGTCCGATACCGAAAACCGTCGAGGGTGTACTTCAGGACAATCTGCATCGGCACGGTACGATTGCGGTCGTGGGCGGCCAATCGAGCCCGATCGAGCCACACCGAAACCGGCAACGAAGTCGCGCTGCTCGCTTCGAGCGAAAAGCCTTGAACCATCGCAGGCCGGTCACTGAACCCCGCCAAGCGGGCTTCGAGCTCGATGTCCTCGATCAGATGCTCGCTTAGATTGCGAATCTCGACCTCCCCCACGGGGGCCTGTCGGTCGTAGCTTCCGATCCGAGCCGGATAGACTCCTGGAACCCGGATCGCTTCGATCTTCAGTTCGGTCTTGGCCTTCTGCCCGGCAACGCGAGGCCCCCGAAGCCCCAGGGCGGCCGCTTGCCGCGGAATGGCTCGCTCGACCTGTTCGGCGAGCTCGCGCCCGAGCCTGCCGGCACACACTGCAAGTTCCTCGACCGAGCAGGACGCCGTGCCCCGGGCGAGGTTCGCGCCGCGACCTCGAACCCGCGCCGTGATCTGAAAGCCGCCTTTCGTACGCCTCACGCTTCCACCGAGACGAACAGAGGGGCCCTTCTCGGCCTTGGAACGCGAGTCGACCAAGGGCGCGTCGAGGCGCGGGTCGAGCCGCGAAACCGCCGAAAGCTCGGTCTGCAAGATCCGGGGAAGCTGGCGTGTCACCCACCGATCCCGGCGCTGGCTGCGGCCTTCGAGACGAAATCGGGAGGTATCGAGGCGAATCCGCTCAAGCTGCTCCGGGGCATGGTCCGCTTTGAGGGCCCGAGCAGAGTACGCGTACACGAACAAACCGCAGGGCGCTTCCCGCCCGAAGGAGATGGCCAGCTCCCGCGGAGTGAGGTCGCTGCCGAGCTCCAGCTTCAGGGCGTCGTGGCGTTGGGCCAACGCGCGCACCTCGCGGGTATCCGGATGCTCTCGCACACAGCGGATCACGTCGTCCGCGCCCGCGGCATCCACGGGAACATCGAAGCGAACTTGGAGCTCGTAACGATCGGTCCGCTCCAAAAGAGGCATGATCTCCTTCACGGCTCGTTGCATCATGTCCTGGCTCACCCGAGCCATCGCCAGGTTCTTCGTGTGGCTCATGCCCAGGCGCTTGGCCCGCACGGCCCCGAGGATCTGGGCCGAGTCCACCGCCACCACCCGAAGGCGGGCAGCGCCGTCATACGCCACCATGTCTTCGAAGTCGCCGGGATCTGCCGGGTCCAAAACCACCTCGCCGATCACCAAGATGTCCGCTTCGAGCGCCGTCACGAGACGGGCCGGCGGAACTTCGGTCAGGGGCGTTCCCTCCGAGGCTTTTCGGACGATCTGAGCCTGGGTCGGATCCACCAAGACAGCGTCCCGGTTGTCGCCCAAAGCCTGGATCAAGAGCGTTTCTGCATCGGAGGTACGCTGGCGCTCTCCGTCCACGAACTGGTCGACGACGACCACCACCCGAGGGGCCGCGGCGAAAGCCGGCCCGCCGGCGGCGACCGCCGCCACGAACGCCAGAGCCGTTCCCGAGGATCGCAAAGCCGCGCCCCGGCCGGCGCTCGGGCCGAGGATCGCCGAGCGAACGTGGAGGCCATCTTCGTGGTTGCAGGGGGATTTGGACTGGGGCTCGCTTCGCATTGTCAGCTCCTCCATGGGCATGGCTTGGGCCGGTCCACTCAGGACCCGGGCACGAGGCGAAACGACAACCGTCCGCCCACGCTGTCGTCTCCGGGCGCCGCCGTCACGCCGGCCCGGGTGGGCAGCCGCCGGGCTGCCAGCACGTCGTGCACGCAGTTTCGCAGCTGAGCCTCCCGAGCGTCGGCTCCGGAGCGCTCGACGCCGCCGTCTTCCACCTGGCGAAGGCGGCCGAATCGGTCCACGTCGACCCGGAACTCGAGGGCCCCGGGTCCGTCTGGATGAGCCGCCCAACAGGCAGCGAGCTGCGCCTGCGCGCGCTCGAGATGGGCCATGGCGGCTTCGAGGGACACCGTTCCCGACGCCCGCACCCGTTTGACGGTCACCCGGGAGCCGGTCCGGCGGGGGCTGAGAGCCTGGGACCCCTGGGGAACTTCGGGTGGCGCGGGCCGAACGCTTTCGGGTCCGCCCGCCCCCATCCGGTCGACTCGGGGCGCCGGATCGCCGGACTGGGCCACCGCTTCCACCTGGGCCCGGTCCCGGGCCGAGCGGAACGGATCGCTGCCGAAGACGGCGGCCACAGCCAGCACCAGCGCAGCTGCCGCAGCCACCGGCGTCCAGTACGGCGCATGGCGGGGCGCGCGGGACGGCTTCCCTCCGCGTTGGACGTGGGCCCACAGCCGGGCCCGAACTCGGGCCAGGCGCGCCGGGTCCGCGTCCGGCAGGGCTCGGAGACTTCGGCGAAGTTGTGCTTCGGTCTCCAAGGCTTCGCGCACCCGGTTTCGAACCCGATTGACCCGGGCCGAGCGCGCAGCCGAGGCGGCTCGGTAGGACTCGAGCGCGTTCGCGTAGGTCGGCCGAGACTTGGACGCCATCTCACGCACCTCCCAAAGCCGGCAGCTCCGGTTGGCTCGCGTCGGGCGAAAGCCCCCGGGCGGCTGCGAGCCGCGCAAACGATGCCCGGGCCAAACGCAGCCGCGAACGAACCGTGTTCTCGGGCAGCCCCAAAAGCTCCGCCACTTCCACGGCCGTGCGCTGCTCCACGTCGATCAGCACCAAAACCTCTCGTTGGTTCGCGGTCATGCGGTCCAGGACCTGTTGCACCCGCCGACTCGTTTCGCGCTGGGCGTATTCGGCGCCCGGGCCCAACCGGAGGTCTTCGCTTTCGGTCGTCGGTGGCCCGGCCCAGCGCTTGAACCAAGCCCGCCGCCGGTGTTTGGCCACCACCCGACGGGTGATGCCGTACAGCCAGGAGCGAAATTCCTTCGGGTCCTTCAAGCCATGCAGTCGGGTCAGCACCACGATGAAGACCTCGTGCGCCAGGTCCTCCGGGTCGCTGCTCGGCCCGCACAAACGGGCCGCCCAGTTCACCACCGTGGCCAGGTGCGGCTCCACCAGTTCGGCTTGGGCCCGCACATCGCCCTGCCGAGCCCGGTCGATCAGCGCAGGACTGGGGTCGGATGGTGCTCGATTGCCCATGATTCATGCAGGCCGTGCTCGGGACCCGAAGGATCCGTCACCTGGAGCTCAAAAAACCCAGGAGTCGGGAACGTCCGGGGCTTGGGTCAGTCCACGAGCACCGTGATCGGGCCGCTGTTCGGGGTGTCCTGGGTCAACACGACGGCGGTGGTAACACCGCCTCCCACACCGGCGGCCACCAAGGTCCAAAACCACCACTTCTTGGTCACGGGATCCGGTTTCCTCTCGAGGTCCGCCCACACCACGTTCTGCTCGCCGGGCTGAATGAAGACGTCCGATTCCCATTCGTAGTACCCGTCTTGCATCACCCGGACAGAGGCCCTTCGGGCCGGAAGCTCCGCGTCCAACTTGGCAGGCATATTGCCGACCTCTTCCCCATCGAGCAGCACCTTACCCCCCGAGACCGGACCGGTAACGGTCAGCCGACCGGGCACCTCCGAATCGACCCCGACCAGCCGACGCGCCAGGGTGCGGATCGCCCGGGTCAGCTCCTCTTTCGGTCCGCGCAGCGTGACGGCTACCCGGTTTTCCACCTTGACCTCTCGGGGATCGATGAGCCGAAGCGCGAGCACGAAATCGCGATCGAGCTGACCCACCTGCCCGACCACGATGTAGTTCACGTTGAGCGCCCCCGACAGGTTGATCATGCATTCGTCGTCGCACTGGTCACCCAGCATCTTCTGCATGCGATCGACCCCGAGGATGCTGGCGATGTCCTGGGGGCTGATCACTTGGGCGCCGCGTATCTTGGAAAGCTCGACCGTCAGAAATTGAGCCAGATTCTGAACGGTCTCCCCGTCTACCCCGGTCGATGCCAGTTTGAAGACCGCGAACGATACGTCGTCTTTGGCCAGCTCGAACTGCACGCGGCTTTGCGCCTCGGTGCCGAGCACCTCGGAAAGAATTTCGGGCAACCGCGTCCCGAGCTCTCCCATGTCTGCCACCGAGGCCCCGACGCGACGAATGACCTCGGAGGTCTTCGGATTCAGCAAGCTGAATGTCACCAGGTAGCTCTCGCCGACCGCCCCGAGGCTTCCGGTGAGGAGCAGATCCGCGTCGGTCCGCTCTTCGATTCGAGCGAGGCATTCTTCGTCGTCTTCGCAGTTGAG
Source organism: Myxococcales bacterium LLY-WYZ-16_1 (assembly GCA_031800475.1). Classification (GTDB taxonomy): domain Bacteria; phylum Myxococcota; class Kuafuiibacteriia; order Kuafuiibacteriales; family Kuafuiibacteriaceae; genus Kuafuiihalomonas; species Kuafuiihalomonas phototrophica. The sequence continues at coordinate 19,342 of DAPKRQ010000383.1, read as the reverse complement.
CGCCGTGGCGGTTCGCTGCGCCCGGACCATGTCCACGACGTCTTGCTTCGTCACCAGCACGAATTGCGGGAACTGCTGGACCACTTCGGCCACCTGCACCTGCAGAGCCTCGGCCATGTCCTGCTCGGTCTCTGCCGACGCCTCGATGGGCATCATGAACAGCCGCGGGACTCGATCGGCCCCGCCCTTTCGACCCGTCTCACCTGCCTCGACGCCGGAAGGAGCGGCGAAACCGGGCGCGGCCAGGAACGACAGAGCGGCTGCCAGCAAGGCTCGACCGATGAAACCCCTCATGGCTCGGAGACTAGGGCGCCTTCTCGTGGATGGACAAGCCCGCGTCGGAGGAAAAAGGGTGCGACCGGCCGTCCCGGGGGCGCGCCAGCGCCCCAAGACGGGCCGACGGGATGTGACACATGAGATGTCACACCGGGTGGGTGTCAGTTCAGGCTCTTGCGAGCGCTTCGAATGGCATCTTCCATCTTGCGCATCGCGGACTGCATACCCTTTTTGGTATCCTCCGAAACATCTTTTTGGGTCTGTCGAAGGTTGGCTTCTGCCGACTCGAGCTCGGTCTTGAGCTCGTCTCGTGCTTCGCCGAGCCTCTTCTTCGCATCGGCTGAAACATTGCTCATGTCGTCCTGAAGCTGGCTCCAGTCCTTTTGCAGCTTGTCGAGACGATCTTGCATCTGCTGTTTCCACTCTCGAGTTTCGTCGTCCATTTGTTTCTCCATTCGTTTCAAGGTCTCTTTGGCGCGCTGGAGCGCCTCGTTCATTCCGGCGGACATCTTTTCAGCCGCTTCGTTCGCCTGAACGGCGGCGGTCTGCAGGCCCCGTTCCACCTGCTCGGTGGCTTGCTCCGTCTGCCGCTGGATCTCTTCCGCAACCCGTTCGCTGGTGTCGGACTCGGGCGTCAGATCGCAAGAGGCGATGAGGCTCGCGATGGCGAGAACGTGAATCGTGGTAATCGGAATCCGGTACTTCATGGTCCTCCTCGATGGATCTGTTTCGTCACATGGGGCGTTTTCGGCCGCGAAGCAAACTGGTCACGAACGAAACGACGGCCACCACCAGAAATGCCGCGAACAGAATCTTGGCGATCCCGGCGGCGCCTGCTGCCAGGTTGCCAAAGCCGAACAGCGCAGCGATCAGCGCGAAAACGAAAAATGTGAGAGCCCAACCCAACATGGCGGTGCTCCTTTCGCCGTCGACTCCTGGACCGGTCAGAAGGACGGAAGGGGTTCCGATAGGCCGGTGGGTCGTTCCGGTCTCGACGCCGCCGACGGGCTCGAAGGGAGCAAGACCCGTTCCAGGATCGACTGATCCTCGTAGCCTCCGGAGACCTTTGGGGTCATCACCCTCGGCGCGGGTCTGCGCGTTCACTTTCGGGTTCGATCGGCGCGGCCGCGACCGTCCACGACTCGAACCGTGCTGGCGTGGACTCCGTGTTCGCCCATGTCTTCGACGAAGTGGACTCCATCACCCACATGAACGTCCTCGAAGTCTTCGTTCAGAACGCTGTTCGCATGAAAATATATTTCGCGCCCTTCGGCGGTTCGAAGAAAGCCGTGGTCCTCGAAAAGCTCGGCCACGATGGCCACCGCAGCCTGGGCGGGGTGTGACTTCACCTCGTTGCGCTGCTGAGCAGATAGGGCTTCGAGTTGGCGGCGCGCCGTCTTGAACGCCTCGCGCACGGTCTGACTCACCGTTTCCGATGGGTCGCCCCGACTGCTGTTCTTGTCCACCACCAGCTCGTGGCCCGGCGGGACGGTCAGGTCGATCCGCACGCGCTGGGGCCGCCCCGACCGGGAAACCGCGTGAGGTTTTTCGATGGCGACCCGGCAAGACGAGATGTGGTCACAAACGTCCTCGAGCGCCTCGGCTTGACGGCGGGTCAGGCCTTCGATGTCGGGGTCGGACTCGACCCCTCGAAAGGTGAGTTGCAGGGGAACTTGCATCGCCCGGACGTTTTTGCAAGCCATGTTCCAGGCCAACACGCCGTGTTCCCGGCGCCCGGCACTGCCCCATACCCCTTCGCCGAACCCGAAGCCCTTCGCCGAACCCGAAGACCTTTTCGACCTGTCCGATTCATTCGCGTCCAAATTGCCCTCCCGAGCGGATCTGCCTCGATCCGGGGGATTCGGACTCTCACCAACGAGTCAAGCCGGCCATGCCCCCGCACTCCGCGTTCAGGCGCACCTTGGGGTCGCCCTGCAGGATCTCCACCTCCACATCGAAGCGGTCGGCCAGCTCCGGAAGCACCTCGTCGAGCGACACTCTTCGAGCCCCGCCGTCGGACCGATGGAGCTCGGCCCCTTTCCGGCTGAACGCCAGCGTCGACCCATCAAAGGCCATCCAAACCTCGAAACCCGTCGGAAACCCGACCAGGACGCGCCGCAGTCGACCCTGCTGCCAGGCCTCGATGCACGCCTCGGGCCCGATCAACCCTCGTTCCGCGATGTGGTCGAGGGTCTCGGTCTGTCGTTCGCGGCGCAGCCGCTCGATCTCGGGCTGGAGGAGGTCCCGGATCCGCATCGGCGAAGCTTCCGGGTCCGACGGTGCCGGCATCCAAGCACGGACGGTCATCGAGCGGTCGGAATCGAGGGCGGTCTCGAGCCGTTTTCGCGCGTCTTCGGGCCCGAGAACCAGGAGGTCCTGCAGGCCTCGCCGCGACATCTGCTCCTGGGTGCGGCGCGCAGCGTCGTCGAAGAAGCGCCTTCGGTCGGCTTCGAGCGTGGCCTCCATTCGATCCACGTGGTCGTCGCTCCGATCGGCCCCCCACGCCATTCGCTTTTGGCGAGAATTTTCTTTGACATCGGCCTCGGGCTCCGTCGGGACCCGCCGGTCTCCGTCCAGTTCCACGGCGTCTTCGTCGCTCACGTGAAACGAACGCCACCGGTCGTTGGAGATCTGGAGGACCCCATGGTGATCGACCCGTTGGGTGGCGGCCCAAAGCGGCCCGATCGCGGGCTCCCCCACGGAGGCCAAGCCCCGACCGGTGCCCGGCACCTCGATGGGCATCTCCACGGGCATGCCAACCGTGAAGGCATCGAGGGAGTCGCATTGAACGAAGATCGCCACCCCGATCGGAAACGGTCCGTGCCTTTCGAGCTCGTTCAGGGCTTTGTCACGAACCGGCTGCGACACGTCGAGGGCGTCGATGGTGCTCTTGGCTCGGCTCGAAAGATTCCTTCGATCGACCGGAGAGGAGCCGGTGGTCAAATAAAGGGACAACACCGGGCGCGCCATGCTCTCGATTCGCCCCAGTGTGGCTGTTCGTTCGGTCTCACTCCACATACCCGCGCGAACACGCATGAACCATGCCACTGTCGCCGCGCGCTCCCCCCGAGTGGACCCACGGCCACCGGTCGCCCACCCGGCCAGCGGTCGCCCACCCGGCTACCCGTGTCTTACCCGGCCACCGGTCTCTCACCCGGCCACCGGTCTACGGGGAGCCCTCCCGCGCGACCGGCCCTCGCTCGGTCACTTCGAAGCTGCCTCCCGGGTCGAAATGCACGTCGAAGACCGGCAATCCTCCCGCCAGGGACTGGAGGGTCGCCTGGGCTTGGGCGGCGCCCAGCTCGGGAATCGCCAGCTCGAGGGCCTGGGCCTGCCCAGGCTGAAGCGGCAACAGGTGACCCACCAGACCGTGCAGGAAGCGGGCGGTCTGCTCCCGCAGGTGGGTCACGACCTGCGGATGGTTCACGAACATCTGCACGCCGCCGATGGAGGGTGCGATCATCGGAATGTTCGAGAAGGGCCACAACTCGCCTTCGAGGGTCACGTTCACCACGGCACCTTCCGAGTGGTCGCCGCCGAGGACCACCCAATGCAGATCTCGGGCGCCCGTCCACAAACCGTCGTAAAAAGCCCGAAAGAAGCTCCCGATGAGCTGGGGTCGGATGCCGTACACGTGGGGACGGGTCAGGGCCAACTTGATATGGCCACACCCTACGTGCTCGGGCTGCAGCAGGTGCTCCATCAGGGGCTCCCTCAGATCCACCGGCGGCTTGCGCAAAAATCCCTCCCAGTCGTCGATGGTGCGCAGACCCGCCACCGCCGGTTCGACCCGCGGATCGGCACGCAGCGAGCGCACGAGCCGATTGAGCGCGTGGTTGTCGGTGTGAAAATAGATCCCGCCAAAGGTGTCCGCGAAAGCCCGGGTGAGAACCGGCATCCCGTCCAGGCTCAACGGCTGCTGACCCACCTGCTCGGCAGCGGCCAGGGCGAGCAGAAACTCGCCGGCATCGCCACCGGGGGTACCGATGATCGCCCGATCCTCGCGCCCGTCCACGCAAGAAGTCTGGTTGGCCAACAGAATCGCGGCCAGCTTGACGCGACGAACCTTTGCCACGTCGCCCACGTGGTCCAGGATCATGGACCGGGTGAGCTTGCGGTCTGCACCGGAGCGCTCCACCCGAAGCAGCCGTCCGTCGGAGCCATGACCCGGCGCCGGCGCTTCGAGCTCCCGCTGCAGCACACCCGGGTCCCGGGACACCGCGTAGCCCTCCGACCGCCACAGCACCATGCCGCCGTTCATGGCAGCCACCGTGGTCATTCCGAGTTCGAGCAGGTACCGCGCAGCCGTCCGAGATCGAAAGCCGTCCTCGCAGACGAGCACGACCGGCGTGTTGCCGGGCAACCGCTCCGCAATCTGACCGACCCGTCCGATCGGCATGCGCCATACTCCCGGAATGTGCCCTTGCGGACCGACCAGGGCTTCGTCACCGCGCACGTCGACGATCCAAACCCGCGGTCCCACCTCGGCCACGAAGGATGGGGGCAGATCCGGGGTGCCGTCGGCGCCGACCCGAACCCGGGCTTGCCAGTTTTCGCGGAGGAGGATCGCCGGGTTCGACAAGTCGGTCAGCGGCATGGCGGGACCCTATCGAGCGGGAACCGAGCGGGCAAACGCCGCCTTTCGCTGGGGTCCGTCCGCGGATGCATGGGCAGAAGTTTGGGCGCGCGCAATGGGGCCCGGTGGATGGCTACAGCCTGGTGGGTGATTCGGTGGATTCTCTTCATCCCCACCGCGTCTCTTGCGGAGCTCACGAATCGTCCCGAGCCTTATCTCGCAATCGGGCTCGTTTCGGTACACCTTTCGTGTCGCGCTCCAGGTCGAGCGCCTTTTTCAAACCGACCGCGCTGAACAGCAAAAGCACCGCCATCGGCAAGCCGGACTGCAGGGACGCGGTTCGCAAAGCCTGAAGCCCCCCCGCGTACAGAAGTGTACCGGCCACCGTCCCCTCCGATACGGCCCAGAACACCCGCTGGGCTTTGGGCGGATCGGGGTGACCGCCGGAGGTCACCATGTCGTCCACCAAAGACCCCGAATCCGAAGAGGTGATGAAGAAGACCACGATCAGCAACGTGGCAGCCACCGACGTAACGTTGGGGAGAGGAAGTTCTTCGAGCATCCGATGCAATCCGATCGCGGGCGTATCTCGAATGGATTCCGCAATCTTCGCACCTTCGACCCATTCCAAATGCAGCCCGGTCCCACCGACGGTCGCCAACCAAAAGAAGGTCACGACCGTTGGCACGAACAACACATTCGCCACGATCTGCCGTAGGGTCCGACCATAGGAGATGCGCGCCACGAAGATTCCGACAAACGGAGACCAACTGATCCACCAGCTCCAGTAGAACAGGGTCCAATCTTGCTGCCAGGTGGACTCGGGCCGGGGGTCGATGCGGAGGCTCCAGTACGGAAGCTCTTGAACGTATCGTCCCAAAGCATTGACGAAGCCATCCAAGACGAAGGTGGTGGGCCCGGCCACGAACACGAAGCCGAGCATGGCGAGGGCCAAAAGCATGTTCATGCTCGAAAGACGCTGCACGCCCCGGTCGATCCCCAGGACGACCGAGGTGGTGGCGACAGCGGTGATCGTGAAGATGATCCCGATCTGAAGTCCGACGTCGTCCGAGGGCAAGTCGGCAAACCGAGCGATGCCGACGTTGATCTGCTTCGCTCCGAGGCCCAGCGACGTGGCCACGCCGAACAAGGTGCCCACGGTGCACAGGATGTCGACCAGGTGCCCGATCCAACCTCGGATGCGTTCTCCCAGGAGGGGGTAGAGCATGGAGCGGGGCGCCAGCGGAAGGCCGTGCCGAAAATGAAAGTAGCCGATGGCGAGCGCGAACAGGGTGTAGACGGCCCATGGATGAAGCCCCCAGTGAAAGAAGGTGACCTGCAGGGCCTGACCCAAGGCTTCCGCGCTTCGGGCTTCGGCGAGGGGCGGCTCGACGAAATGGCTCAGGGGCTCGGCCACACCCCAGAACACCAGACCGGTGCCCATGCCCGCCGAAAAGAGCATGGCGAGCCAGCCGAAGTACCCGAACTCGGGCTCCGCGTCGTCGGGGCCCAACCGCACGTGGCCGTACGGACCGAGCACGAGCCACAGCATGAAGCCGAGAATGGCTGTGGCCACCAGCACGTAGAACCAACCCAAGTGCTCGACGATACCGGCCTGCAGGGTTGAAAAAACCCGACGGGTGTCTTCGCTGAAGAAGCCCCCCAAGAAGACGAACACCACGACGACACCGGCCGAGCCGAGCCAGACCGGAGGGTTCATGGCTTCGGAGAATCGGGTCCACAGGCGGGCCCACCGACCGATCCGGCTTTCACCCTCGTCGTTCACGACTCTCGGATTCGCAATTTCCAGGCCACAGCGCCACGTTTGTCCGCAGTTCGGACTGGGGGATGGCCCCTGGGGTCGGGGGCCGGGTTCGGACATTGACGCACGTCCCGGCCCCGATTCGAACCCACAGCGCCATTCGACATTCGGATTTTCGTTCGTTCCGGCAAAAGGGCCGGGCATGACCGACACCCGCTGGCCGCTGAGGGCCGCTGAGGGTCGTCACGCAGATATTGGTGCAGCGGCGCATGGACGGGTTCGCGTCCGAGCTCGAAGCCCGTTCCTCCGCAGATCTGGATGCCGCCCGGACGTAGCCCAGCGACACCTGAAACGCAGTTCTTTCCACAGCGAAACGCACGTCGTGCACCTTCGAGCGTCCATCGCCGGGCGATTCCTTCCAAAACCGAGGGCGAGGCCGGTGCGCGCCCGAAATCCGTTCGAGTAAGAAGCTGGCCACCGTCTTGCACGGAATTCGTTGCATGGCACAGACCGTTTCCCAGTCTCGCTTCACGTCCAGCTTGGCCCGGCGCCACGGTGTGATCGATCTCAACAACCTTCGTCCCGACCTGAAGGATGCGCTCGAGACCCACGGGGTCTCGATCGACGATCTGAAGGAGCTCGCGGGCGAGGATCAGCAGGTCGAAGGCGCTGACGAATTCGAGGCCTTGTTCGACGTGGTGGATGGTTTCGACCGAAACGGAAGCTCCCGTTCCTTTCGAACCCACGAACGGCCCGCAGGAGACGAAACCGAGCCCCCGCCCATGACGCCGGCCGGAGAGCTGTACGCGGCCCTGAAGGCAGAGGTGGAACACAACCGGACCCAAGCCCGCTACCAGCGTCCAGGGAGCCGGTCCGCTCCAGCCCAGCCTGCCAAGACCACCGCGGACGCCCGGGTCGTGGAGGAAGGCGACCGACGGGAGACCGTGGACCTGGACATGGATGGCGTGAATCAGTTCGCCCTGTATCCCGACGACCCGGACAAAGGCGCCAAGGCCTGTTTCGAAGGAGCCATCAAGCAGGCGCGGGACCACAACCAGGCGCAGAACCCGACGGGACGTCGCCCTCGTCTCGCGCCGTACCGAGACGCGATCCAGGTAGCCCATGCCGAAGACGCCCAGGGGCGGGTCCAGGTCGACGAAACCCAGGCAGAGCTCGGTCGCGCTTACATCGACCGTGCCCTCGACGACGACCGTCCGGTGGTGGTCGGCGTATCCTACGGCGACAACGCCTACAACCTGGACCGGCTCACCGACCACTTCGTGACCATCGACGGGCGGGGCTACGACGACGACGGTCGCCAGTACTACACGTTCAAAGACCCGGGGGCCGGGGGTCGGGAGTTCAAATTCTACGTCGACGAGGACACCGGCAATCTGTTCAAGCCCGCGACCGAAGGCCCCCGCTACGTGGAGCACGCGGAATACCAAATGACCCACGTCCGCACCTACCGCTAGCGTGGCCGGCATGCTGGGTTGGATGGGGCTCGTCGGGGCCTTTCTGGCGGTCGCCCCGGACTGCGCTTCGGCCCCAGAGGCGGCCGCGGCCGAAGCACTCCGCAAAGGCCGACCGGGCCGGGCAGTGGAGGTCTTGAGGGACTCCGTGGGCCCATGTCCCGTCCGGTACGCCGAAACCGATCGGCGGGTGCCGCTCATGGCCGCGGCCGTGGAACAGTCCCCCGGCGAATCTCCATTTACCTGGTCCTCCACCGCAGCCGAGCAGTTCTTCGAGCTGCACCGGGCTTTCCATGGAGGCGACGTGAACACTGGCCTCGCTCTAGTCCGTACGGGCATGACGAACGTCCACCACCCCTGCGCAGCCGGTGCGTGGGCTCTGGTCGCCGAAGGCTTTCGACAGCTCGCCGGCGTCCCTTCCACTCAAAGGCCCATCGCTTCTCGCCGCTGCAAGATGGTGGACGGCGAGCCGCCCCTGCACCGAGCCATCGACTTGGCTTCCGTCGGATCCGGTCCTTCCGATCGGGCAGAGGGGGTGCGGCGGCTGAAGCGGGCCTTGCAGCTCCTTCGAAAGCACGGTCTGGGCCGCCATGCCTTCGCACGGCACCTCCGGCAGCGCATCACCCGCCTCTCCCGCTGATCGCTCGCCTCCCCCGCGTGCACGAAGCCAGGGCCGATGGTCACAAACTGTTCAGCTTGGCACGCAGCCTGCATCCTTCGGCGTGCATGACGGATTCGAAGGCATCTTCATCCTCCTATGCGCGAAGCCGCTCGGGCGGTTTCGGTTTTCCGATCGGGAGCCTGTTCGGCGTGCAGGTTCGCCTGGATCCCAGTCTGGTCCTGATCTTTTTGCTGATCCTGACGACCTTGGGGCTGGGCACCTTGCCGGCTTGGCACCCGGACTGGTCCGCAGTCACCACCTGGATCGTGGCCGGTGTGGCCGCAATCGCCTTCGTCGCTTCGATCCTGGCCCATGAGCTCTCCCACGCGGTGGTCGGTCGCGCCCTCGGCGTGCCGGTCCGGGGAATCACCCTGTTCCTCTTCGGGGGTGTGGCATCCATGGACCGGGACTCCGATTCGCCTCGGGCCGAGTTGCTGATGACCATCGTGGGCCCCCTGACCAGCCTGGTGATCGGCGTATTGGGCATCCTCGGCGCCTCCGCGTTGGCGCCGGGCTCTCCGGCCGGGGGCGACCCCCAAGAGTTCGCGCAGAGCTTGGGTCCGGTGGCGACCGTGCTGATGTGGCTAGGCCCCGTAAACGTCCTGTTGGCCATCTTCAACATGGTACCCGGCTTCCCCTTGGACGGTGGCCGGGTCTTGCGGGCCGGGCTGTGGTGGGCCACCGGCGACCGCCTGAAAGCCACCCGATGGGCCGCCGGAGCCGGGCAGCTGGTCGGCTTCTTTTTGATCGCCTGCGGCATCTTCATGGCCTTCGGTGGCACGATCCCGATCTTGGGCCGGGGTCTGTTGAGCGGCCTGTGGCTGGTGCTGATCGGGTGGTTCCTGAGCAATGCGGCACGGCAGGGCTACGCGCAGCTTCTTCAATCGCAGATCCTGGAGCGCACGTCGACTCGGAACCTCGTTCGAAATGAACCTCTCGTCGTTTCCAACGATTCGAGCCTTCGACAGTTGATGGAAGGGCCCGCCACGGACGCGGATCAGGACTCCTTCGTGGTCCGAGACGGGGACCAGTGGATCGGCCTCGTTCCGCTGCAGCGGGTCCTTCGCGTGCCCCGCGACCAGTGGGATGACAAAAAGGTCTCCGATCTGATGGTCCCACTGCGGGAGCTTCCCTCCCTCTCCTTGGACGCTACCGCAGACCTGGCGCTTCGCAACATGACCGAGAGAGGCGTCGATCAACTTCCCGTCGTCGAAAAGAAGACGGACCGCATCCAGGGCTTCGTCCGGCAAAAGGACATCCTGCGGTGGTTGCTCGTCCAGCAGGGCGCCCCCGCTACCTCTGGCACCTGACCGAAACGGCTCGATTCCATCCGGTAACGGGCGCCCGCGCGTACGCTTCCGAAACCCGGGAAACCGTCGAACCAGGCCTGCGTTCGAGGGAACGAATGCTGCAAGCGAGCTTTCGTCGACCCCGCCGGTTGCGACCGGCCAGTCGCCGAAAGCAAGGACCGTGGTACTCGAACGAAAACCCATGATCTCGGCCCGCGGCCTGTACAAGATCTTCGGGCCAAAGCCTGCTTGGGCCTTGGAGCGGGTCCTCGCGAACGGCTCCGCGTCCGAAATCTTCGAGGAAACCGGGCACCGAATCGCCGTCGCGGACGCCTACTTCGACGTGTCGCCCGAAGAGATCTTCGTGGTGATGGGTCTGTCCGGGTCGGGCAAATCCACCCTGTTGCGCCTGGTCAACCGGCTGATCGAACCCACCGCCGGAACGGTTCTCATCGCAGGCGTAGACGTGACCGCCATGGACCGCCGCGCGTTGATCGACCTTCGCCGAAAGGACTTGAGCATGGTGTTTCAATCCTTCGCCTTGATGCCGCACCTATCGGTCTGGGAGAACGTGGCCTTCGGGCTGCATATCGCTGGAATGCGCCGCCGAGAGAGAAAGGCACGAGCCATGGACGCACTGGCCAAGGTCGGGCTCGAGGCCCACGCCGCCAGCCGGCCGGACGAATTGTCGGGAGGCATGCAGCAGCGGGTCGGCCTGGCGAGGGCCTTGGCGGCAGAGCCTACCGTCCTGCTGATGGACGAAGCCTTCTCGGCGCTCGATCCGCTCCTCCGCAAGGAGATGCAAGAAGAGCTCATGAGACTCCGACAAGAGCAAGGGCTCACGATCATGTTCGTGTCCCACGATCTGGAGGAGGCCGTCGGCCTCGGAGATCGGATCGCCCTCATGGAGGAAGGACGCATTCTTCAGATCGGTGAACCAGAAGATCTCATCGAACATCCCTTCGACGGACGGGTGCGCTCCTTCTTTGGCGACGTTCGAACGAAAGAGCGACTGCTCGACCTGCTCCAGCGGAGGTCTGCATGAACGAAAAGACCCGCGATCTTCGATTGGGTGAAGGCGTGGCGAGCGCCGTCGACTGGCTGCAAACCCACGCTCAACCCCTCTTCGACAGCATCCGATTCGCAATCGGAGGCCTCACCGACCTGTTGGAGTGGGCCCTCCTGGGAGTTCCCATTTGGGCCTTCTCCGGAGTCCTGGTGGTCCTCGCGGCCTGGCGGGTTGGGCTGCGCTTCGCGGCGTTCACCAGCATCTCCCTGGCGCTGGTGGCCCATATGGGGTTGTGGCCCGCCATGGTCTCGACCTTGGTCCTGGTGGCTGCGGCGACCCTCCTGGGGCTCGTCATCGGGCTGCCGCTCGGGATCTTGGGGGCAAAGAGCGACGTGGCGCACCGGGTGCTCCGCCCCGTGTTGGATCTGATGCAAACGCTACCGGCCTTCGTGTACCTGATCCCCGCGGCCATGTTCTTTGGCCTTGGCAAGGTGCCTGGCACCATCGCGACCCTCGTCTTCGCCATGCCGCCGGCCGTTCGTTTGACGGACTTGGGCATCCGCCAGGTCCCTCCGGAAATGGTGGAAGCGGGCCAGGCTTTCGGGTGCACGGAGGGCCAGCTCCTACTGCGGGTTCAGATTCCCATCGCCATGCCTTCCATCATGGCGGGGATCAACCAAAGCATCATGCTGGCCTTATCCATGGTGGTCATCGCGTCGATGATCGGGGCCGGTGGACTCGGCAACGAAGTGCTGCGCGGCATTCAAAGGATGGATGTCGGACTGGGATTCGAAGGGGGAATCTCGGTGGTGCTCTTGGCGATCATCTTGGATCGTTTAACCCAGAGCTTCAGCCAGAGAGGCCGCAGTCCTTTGAAAATCCTCATTCTCAAGCTCTTTGCACCACGGGGTTCGAAGTGACCTCGCGGATCCTGCGATGGCTCGGGGATGGCCTGCTGCTCCTGGCTGGCGGCGCGTCCTTCGCATACCTCACCTGGCTGGCTGCGCCCGAGCCTCGGTCGGTCCCCTCCCTCCCACCCACCTCGGAATTCGAATCGCCGGCGGTGTGTGCTGACGAGCCCGATGGAAGGGAAACGAATCCGGTGCGGATCGGTTGGACCGCCTGGGCCGACGCCGAGTTCATCGCGCACTTGGTCGAGCGTCTGATCGAGAGGCGAATGGGTTGCGCCGTCGATCTGGTCATGGCGGACATCGGTATTCAGTACCAGAGCGTCGCCCAAGGAGACTTGGATGCCATGCTAATGGCGTGGCTTCCGGTCACCCACGCCGACTATCACCGGCGCTTTTCGGACCGCCTGGTGGATCTGGGCCCGATCTACAGCGGTGCCCAGCTGGGTTGGGTGGTCCCGGCGTACGTTCCAAAGGCGGAACTCTCGACCATCGCCGACCTGGCCCGTCCGAATGTTCGCGCTCGGGTTGGCGGAGAGATCTTCGGCATCGATCCCGGCTCCGGACTGATGCGCGCATCGGGGCATGCTCTTGCAGTCTACGGCCTATCGGAACACTGGACGATCGTTCCATCCAGCGGATCGGCCATGACAGCTGTGATCGAGCGAGATATTCGTCGAGGCAACTGGTTCGTGGTCACGGCCTGGACTCCGCACTGGATGTTCGCCCAGTGGGATCTCCGGTTCCTGGAAGATCCGCGCAGAGCCCTCGGGGGGCCCGAGCAGGTGCATGCCCTCGTTCGAAAGGACTTCGACCTGCGCCATCCTCCCCGCATCCGGGACATGCTTACCCGCCTGTTCATCCCCCTGCCCGACCTCGAGCAGGCCCTCCTCGAAGCCAACCGAACCTCGGTCGAAGGAGCCGTCGACCGCTTCGTTGCCGAGCACCCCGAGCGCGTCCGATACTGGCTGACCGGGCGCCTGGACAGTGGCGCCGCGGGCCCGTGATCCCGAGACGTTCCGGTCGGCCGTCGAGTCGACGGCCGCCGACCCGATTGGAAGGGCGTATAAGCTGGATGAGCCGCCTACCTCGGCATCGATTGGGATTGGCAATCGATGTTTTTCAAAACGCATGATGCTGCCGTGGCCTACTGTGCAGCGTCCGCAAAAGAAAAGAGCTACAAGCTCGCAAAGGAGAAGAAGCCCATGATGAAAGTCATTGCACTGGTCGACAAGGCCGACGGATGGTCGGACGAGGATTTTCGCAAAGAGCAGGCCAAGCATGCCGAGATCGCGAGGTCGCTCGGCGTGATCGACAAGTATTCCTACTCGTTTCCGAACCCCAACCCCGACGGAAGCCCTCCGGCCCACGACCTGATCGTCGAGTTCTACTGCAAAGAGCCGGAGAAGTGGCAGGCGAAGATGGAGACACCCGAAGGCAAGAAAGCGTTCGAGCACGCCCAGAGCTTTACCAAGAGCATCGTCCTGCTCACCGCGGAAGAGATCGACGTCTGGTGATCCCACGGGTCCCGCAGGGCCGAGACCGGTCCTGCGGAACCCCGTCCGACGAAGTGGCGCTCACCGCGCCACCTCCTCTTTCGGTTCAGTCCTCCGGCGGGGAGTCGCCGTGCGAGACGAGTTGCATGCGCCAGCCCGCGGGGTCTCGGAAGTTGACCAGGGTGCGGTGGACTTTCGCGCTCGAACCGAGCTCTTCGATTTGACCGACCCGCTCATGATGAACCACCACCAGCCGGTCTGGCCCATCATCCATTTCCCCGTCCGACGCATAGCCATACCAAATGCCAGGCTTCGCCTTGAACACTTTGCCGCGTCCGTGCTCCCCCACCGCCAATTCCTTCTCCACCGCGAAGGCACCTATCGGGTGTAGACCAACCACCTCGACCAAAGGCTCGTGGGACGCCACTTCTTCGGCTCGGTCGGGAACAACAGTCAAGGGAGCCTTTCGGCTGCGGAGTCGACGCTCGAGGGTCGAGACTTTGGTATCTAAAGCCAAGGCCAGTTCGCCGAAAACCGCTTCTTCCAATCTTGGACGGGCTTGCTCTTCAGCGTACTCTGGCTCTGGGTGAGCGTACACTTGTCGCAAGGTCGAAGCCATGCGTTCGAGGTCATTCGAGCGAAGAGCCTCTCGATAGACTCGAGAACGCTGATAGGGATCCCGCTCATCCAAGGGAGCCGTCGCGGCGGCGAAGCCGTTTTTAATTCGTTCGGCCAAAGTGCCGTCCACAGGGCGGCGGATCCTTTCGAGATCTCGGAAACGGACACCGTGATGAGGTCCTCTCCATCTCGGATCGAAAGACTTGCGTCAGCTTGAATGGACTCGATGGGAAGGGGACCACAGGAAGCCACTGCAACCATCTCCCCCGGCCTGAAAGGATCCGATGTACTCATGAGAGCCCCCTTGCCATTACCCTGGGTCGTTTGCGCGGGCCAGCCCGCGGAGAGCCGATCCGGACCTGGATCGAGAACGTCGGAGCTTATCGGAGTGGCCCCTCCTCCGGTGATGACGGCAGCTTTGCCTTCCCAACTCATGAGCCCGGCTCGTTTCATCCACTGGGCCAAGTGACTCGGCTCAAAGGAGCGGACTCGATTTGGGGTGAAGACCGGATGGGTGGCGACAGGCGGGTGCGCGTCGCTGAGTAAGGTCGCCTCACGTTCCCGCTCCGCGTCGGGTCGGCCCGAGCCGCCGGCTCGTGAGGGAAGACCCCGGAGCCAGGTGCAGCATGTCGCGATGGGAGGTGTGGCCGGCGAAGCCCTAGGGTCCCTCCGATGGAGACCGAGTCAGAATTTGGCACCTGCTCGAACAGCATTCCGATCGGTGGGTAGCTCGATACTGGGTGACCTCAGCGGACGCTTTGGATTTCTTTGGGGGGGCCACCAAAGTGAAGACCTCCGAGTTTGCGGATCTTCTCATCCAGAACATGGGCTAAAACGTTCCGCCCGGCGGGCGAAGTATGTGTCGAGTTTTCTCGGGGGGCGACCCAGCAGACGCTCGAGTGTCGGATCTACCGAAGCGGCTCGACCAGAGCGAAGACGTACATGGAGGATGGTCTGCACCGCCAGCTGGCCCCACGAAAGACCTCTGCGACGAAGATGTCGCGCGTAGCCCGAGACCGAGGCCGGTTCATATCGGATCGTCCTCCCGACCACTCCACTCAAACGGGCGCACGCATCCTGAAAGGTCACGGCCTCGGGTCCGGTCAGCACATATCCGCAGGCTCGGTGAACAGCGGGCTTCGAGAAGATTTCGGCGGCGAGCTCGCCCACGTCGAACAGGTCGACGAAAGACACCGCACCCCCTCCGGCCGGCACATAGACCCGGTCGGCTTCGACGATGTCGGCCCGGTATGCGTCTTCGAAGTTTTGGGCGAAGAAGCCGGGCCTCAGGATCGTGTGGTCTGCTCCGCCTGCCGCCAGATGCTTTTCGACCCGGTGGTGCGGCACGATCCGGTTGGTGTCCGCCCCCAGGACCGACAGGAACACCACGTGCTGAACGCCCGCGCCCCGGGCCGCGTCGACGAAGGGGTTCAGGGTGTCTGTGACCCGTGCGATGGCCGGCGGCCGAATCAAGAACAGCCCAGTCACACCGCGGACCGCGGGGTCCCAGGTCGAGCGTTCGAAGAAATCGAACCGCACGGCCTCCGGAGAATCATCTAGAGGCCGTCGGACGCCCGATCGAGCAGCAATGCCCCGGGCCTTGAGGGCCCGCACGACTTCGCGGCCCACGTTGCCGGTCGCTCCGGTCACCAAGACTCGCATTCTCACTGGGCCTGGCAGCCCCGTCGCCCAAGGTCGAGCACAGGTGCGCCCAAAGCGACCGCAAGCCCCCATCTCTTCGGCGCTAGCGGCCCCGCCCGTCCACAGACCCATCCATTCACGCAGAAACCCCGCATGACTCGAAAGGACCGAGAGCTCGGAGCCGTCCTCGAGCTCGCCCCTGCCGCCCCCGAAGCCCCACAGACCTCCAGGGCGTTCCGTTCACACGCCCTCACGCCGCGGATCCAAACCGAAAGGCGATTGTTCGTCGTAGCGGCCTCGCAGACCGTTTACAAAAGCAATCTTTTTGCGTTAGTTGAGACAGGTTCGGCCACAGGCGCGCCGAGGCCTCCCGTGGAGGCGCCAGTTTTCGGCCTGACGACCTGCGGGCGACCGACGGCCTGTCGATCTTTTTCACCCGCGGCGCAAAAACCCGTGGTCGTGGGTACCGTCGGCAGAGCCGCCCCAGAGTACGAGCCGGATCACGTCGGCCAAGGTGGGGGGCTTGAACGAACTCCTCGAAGGGCACAAGAAGGGGGTGGCATGAATCGAGAACGGCTCGTGGTCGCGACGGTATGGATTGGACTCGCCTCGGGGTGTACGTCCTCGCGAACCATTGGTCCATTCTCCGTCCTGCAAAAAGGCGAATCGGTTGTGCATATCGCTGGTAGCGAGCGAGATGGCGCTGCAGCCCCGTTGCCAACGACGGTATCGGAACGCATTGCCGACGAGTTCGAGCTCTCGCACAGGGGCCAGACCCGAAAACTGAGAGTCATTGGCTGGAGAGACAGTCTGTTAAATGTACTCTTGTTAATACCCGAGAGCGAGCGCAGAGGATGCGATCTGCGTATCGTTCGAGCCGAGCTCGAGTTGATTCCGATTCATGAAGCACATCGACAGATGTCGCGACTGTCGGCCGCAAGAGGAGACGAAGGGGCTCGCGTCATCTTGGCCTGCTCCGTCCACGTTGTCTCTCCTCACAAGGGCCCTCCGAGATCCGAGGCTTTTGCTCGACTGTCCTATGAAGTGGAATCAGTGGGCACGGCTTGCCTGGGTCTCGGCACGACCATGCAGTCTTCGGTTTTCTCGCAGATGCCGACCAGTTCCTCCACGCCCGTCCGCGAAGTCGTCGAAAGCGCCCTGAAGAAGATGGCTCATGACCTGTCGAAGAGACTGGCGGCCCTCCGGCGCAACGGCGATCCGCGTCAGGCCACTGGCTCCAGCACGTCTGGAAGTATTCGCGAAGTGGTTCTACTTCGCCGTCGAAAGGGACCGTGAACTGCAGCCGCGCGAGTGACACCGTGCCTAGGAGTAAGGAGCGAGGTCGCCCATGAGTTCTGCTGGGCAGCTGCCGTTGACGGTCATCTGTGGCTTTCTCGGCTCCGGAAAGACAACGCTGCTCCGGCGGTGGCGAAACGATAGAGCCCTGCGCGACGCCGCCCTCATCGTTCATGACCTGAGCGAGCTGGGCGTCGACGTCGAACTCCTTTCGGATGAAACCTCCGACCCCGAGCAGGGCCGCCTCGTGGACCGCGTCGCGGCCCTGCACGGTACCCATGCACGGGAGCAGCTCCACGAATCGGTAGGCCGGGCGTTGGCGGAGATCGCGGCCCTCGACCCGCTTCCTCCTCACGTTCTCTGCGAGAGCACCGGCGCCGCCCGCCCGTGGCCTTTGATCGCGGCCCTCACCCAAGACAACCGATTTGGTATCCGCCACTTCATCGTGACCGTCGACGCGCTGAGCCTTCATCGCGACTTCGCCGACGGCCGCGTACTGGCCGGGGAGTCGGCGGCTCCCCCGGATCCTGCGCTTCACCACGCGGCGGAGATCCTCGCCGAGCAGTTGGTCTTCGCCAGCGTCATCATCCTCACGAAGATCGATACCGTGCCCCGGCTCGTCGTCGACGGCCAGGTGCGGATTCTGAAACAGCTGAACCCGCAGGCGACGGTCGGGCTCTCCGCACAAGGAGGTCTCCTTCTGCATCAGCTCGAAGCGACCTCGGCTCCCGACTTGGCCGAGCTCACTCGGCTCGCCGAACGTTTCGGTCTCTCCGCGAACGCTCCCGCCGCGGAGCAGGTCGAGGCGAGCATCTTCCGCGATCCCCGCCCTTTTCATCCTCAGCGGCTGTACGACGTGTGCCAGCGCGAGCTGGGAACGGGGCTCTATCGAACCAAGGGATTTTTGTGGCTCGCTTCCCGACCCGAGGACGTCCTCCTCTGGCAGCAGTCCGGCAGCCAGATCGGCCTCGAGATCACCGGCTTGTGGAAGGCCGAAGCCGTGCACAACCGATACGGCAAACTGCTTCCGATGGAGGTCGAGCTCCTAAAGAAGCGACTCGCTGAGATGCACCCCGTCTTCGGAGACCGGAGCAACGAGCTCACGCTCATCGGCCTTCCCGAAGCCTGCCAGCGCTTCGCGGCCGCCCTGAGAAGTGCCCTGTGCACCGAGGACGAGGTCGCCTCTTGGCAGCGAGGAGACGCCTTCGCCGACCCCTGGCCCCAGAGCGTTCGGATGATCAGCTGAGCAGGGCCTCGTAAGGCCTCCCGAGAGCATGAGCCTGCCCTGCGGACGCCGGCGCGCTCGGAATGCTGGCGGCGAATGGACCTGTCTTTGGCCGATTCCGCCAGCCTCCGGAGCCGTGCTACAGCGCAGCGGAGCGTTCGGCGGCTCCGAGACCGACATGGGCACGCGGGGTTCCAAAAACTGGCACCTCCGCAGCGCAACTCTCCAGCGTACGGCGGGTTCCTTGAAGGCATGACGCGACCCACGACCGTACCTGGGGCCTGGGTTGCCGGCGGGGCGCTCATCCTCGGTATGGCATGCTCGGAAGAGGCCGGGCCCGGAGTGTCCCGTTCGGCCGATGCCGCCGTGGCTCGGTCCGACATGTCGACAGGTGGGGTGAGGTGGGACGGAGGTTCAGGGGCTCCGGATGCAGGGTCCGAAGACACCGCGGTCGCCCAAGACCCCAGGCCGGCGCTCCGGTTCGAAGCCAGTTTCTTGGCAGGCAGCACCGACGCAAACGGCTCGTTCATGGGCGGGACCGAAACCATGCGGCTCGCCGGGTATGGGGGGGCGTTGTTCGCGGGAAACGGATATTGGACGGACGTGCCAGGAGAAGACCCGACGCCAGGGGCCCAGGTATTGACGAAGCCAGGCCCCGAGGTCGGCTGGAGGGTCGAACGCAATTTTCCAGGGGCCCTGCGAGTCAACGCCATGGAGCCGATGACGCTTTCGACCAACGGGGCGGGAGTCGAGTTGGCCGATCCGGTGGAGTTGCTGCTGGTGGACGCGGCGCGAGAAAGCGCTCGCGCCTCGGGGCGCTTGCGCGTCTGGGTCCGAAATTCCGCTGGAGAGTGGACGGAGAGCGCCATATCGAACGCCAGCGGCCTCGCGTACGTGCGCGCCTTCGGCTTCCATCGGGACACGGCAACCGGCGCCGACTTGGTGTTTGCCGGGACCGGAGCCGGCGAGATCTTCCGGGGTCAGTACGATGCCGAGGCTGCAGGAGGCATCCGTTGGAATCCGGAACCCGAGTACCGAAATCCTGCCTTCGACGGCTCAACCCCATTCGCCCGGGTCTCAGCGTTCGGGCGCGCCAATGGCCGTCTTTACGCC
>DAPKRQ010000382.1:0-13699 GCA_031800475.1 Myxococcales bacterium LLY-WYZ-16_1 | reverse complement strand
ACCCCGGAAGCGGCGGCGAAGGACGCGGTGCCGGTCCCCGAACCCGAGGCGGCCGAAAAGCCAGCGCAGCCCGAGCGCCGCCGCAAAGAGCCCCGCCTGTCGGCGGCCGCACGGAGACTGCTGTCGAGGGACGAACGGGCCCTGGACGACGCCTTGTCGAAGCTGGAGGAACCGGAGGGCTCAAAGGACGGTTTCGTCGACGGAACGACAACCGATCCGTCAGCCGCCTCGGACCCGTACTACGGCCGGATCAAGCGGACTCTGCAGGATGCCTACAGCATTCCCGCCACGATCCCGGAGGCCCAACAGCCGTTCTTGCAGGCCAAATTGCTGCTGCGAATCGCGCCCGATGGGCGCGTACTGCAGTGGGAGATTCTCGAGCGGCATCCGAACGCCCAATTCATGGGCGCCTTGGAGCGCATGTTGTCGTCGCTGCGTTTTCCCCCACCCCCAAAGCGGCTCGCGGCGACTCTTCGCGAAGAAGGTGTGCCCGTGCTCTTCAAACCGAACTAAAGGTCCATTCATGCGATTTTCGAGCGCGCTCGTTCTTTTCTCGATACTCACACCGACCGCTGTGCTCGCTGAGGAACAGGATTCCTCGGCCTCGAAGAGCACCTCCGAAGACGGCCGACCCGTCATCGTGATCAGCGACCCGAAGTTTCGCCCCTTTCCGATGGCCGTGCCGGACACCCGGGTCGAAGAGGGCGAGGACGAGCTCCAAGTGCTGGCCGAGACCCTGCGGTGGGACTTCGACATCTCGATCCTGTTCGAATTTTTGGACCCGAAATCCTACCTGCCCGACCCTCAAAAGGAGTCGATGCTCGCCAGCGAGATCGCCTTCGAGGATTGGCTCAACGTAGGCGCCGAGGGCCTGATCAAGAGTCGAGCGGAGCGCGTTTCGAGCGAACGGGTGAAGGTCGAGCTCGGATTCTTCGACGTAGCATCGGGCAGGCGATTGCTACAAGCCACCTACGAAGTGCCCCCCTCGCAACTCCGAACGGCCGCCCATCGATTTGCGAACGAAGTGGTTCGGCTTCTGACGGGAAAGCCCGGGATCTTCGGGACACGCATCGCCGCCGTGCGAAAGCTGAAGAACTCTCGCGAGATCTGGGTGGTGAACATGGACGGCAGCGGCGCCAAGGCGGTGACGCGAAACGGCTCGATCAACCTCCTCCCGACCTGGACGCCCGACGGAAGCGCACTGTTGTTCACCTCCTTCATGGGCAACAATCCGAGCCTCTATCGAGTCCCGGTCGGAGGTGGAAAAGCCACTTTGGTTTCGGGACGCCAGGGCTTGAACACCGGAGCCGACGTGTCCCCGGACGGTCGTCGTGTGGCGCTGACCATGACCCGGGACGGCAACTCGGAAATCTATGTGATGGACCTGGACGGTTCCAACCTGCAGCGGCTGACCAACCAGTGGGCCATCGATTCGTCCCCATCCTGGTCCCCGGACGGCAAGCGGATCGCCTTCGTGTCGTCCCGCTGGGGAGACCCGCACATCTTCGTGATGGACGCCGACGGCTCGAACGTGGAGCGCCTGACCGAGCGGGGCACCTACAACCAAACACCCGACTGGTCGCCGCGCGGGGACGTGGTGGCTTTCACCGCCCGGGATGAACGGAACGTGTTCGACATCTTCACGGTGAACGTGAAGACGAAGGAGATCCGGCGGTTGACCCAGGACCAGGGAAACAACGAGGAACCTTCCTTTTCTCCGGACGGAAACAACCTCGTGTTCCAGTCGACCCGAGAGGGCCGTTCGCAGCTTTGGATCATGGGTGTGGATGGCTCGAACCAGCGTCGCCTGACGGGCGGAGGGGGCTACCTGACCCCGCAGTGGTCCCCGCGTGTTCGAACCAATGCCACCGCCCAGGCGAGCTCGGTCCCGTCTGGGGTGGACCGGTGAAGGTCGCCACCCTCGACCTGGGCTCGAATACCGTCAAGCTCCTGGTGGCGTCGCGGGAAGCCGGCGGAACCTGGCAGGTGGAACACGAGGACGCCCGCGTCACCCGCCTGGCGGAAGGGCTCGGTCCCGATCGCCGAACCCTTCTCCCCGAAGCCCGCGTCCGAACCCTCGACGCTCTGGCCGAGATGGTCCAAGAAGCCCGCAGCCGCCGGGTGGACGCCATGGCTTGCGTCGCCACGGCGGGGCTGCGGGCCACGGACGATGCCAACGCCTTCGTGGCCGAAGCGACCCGGCGAACCGGGCTCGAGATCTCGGTGGTCGACGGCCTGCAGGAAGGCCAGCTCGCATTTCGGGGGGCGGCGGCCCACGTCCCCGGCGACGCCGTCGTCATCGACGTGGGCGGGCGGAGCACCGAGGTGGTGGCCGGCGCCGACGGGCGGCCCAAGGCCCAGGTCACCCTGGAGCTCGGAGGGCTGGGCCTGACCCAGCACTTTTTGACCGACGACCCGCCGACGGAAAGACAGCTCTTCGAAATGCGAGCGGCGATCCAGGAGCGTTTGGAGTCCCTGCCGAAGGTCCCCCGCGACGCACAGCTCTTCGGAGTCTCCGGCACGTTCTTGAGCCTGATGGGGCACAAGCTCGGCACGCCCAGAATGCGGGACGTCTTGGCGGAGGGCGAAGGCCAGACCCTGACCCTGGGAGACGTCCACCACGCCTACGATGCACTCCGCCGAAAGCCCGCTGCCGACCGGGTGCTCGGCGACGTGATCCCTCCGGGACGGGCCGACATCATCGTGGCGGGGACCGCCGTGATTTTGGAGGTCATGGTGGCGTACGAGCGAGGGCGGGTCGTGGTGACCCGCAGGGGCCTGAGGTACGGCTTGGCAGAGGAGCTCTTCGAACGGGCTCAGCGCAGCCAGACCGGCGCGTAAAAGCCCAGGAGCCCGCCGGCGGCCAAGGTGGCCCCCACCAGCACGCCGAGGACCACGACCCAGCCGACGACCCGCGAACGCTCCAGGTCGTTTCGCGCCATGAGGAAGGACCTAGCAAAAGGCCGTGGTCCCGTCGACCTGCCGGGCTGA
The DNA here is from genome assembly GCA_031800475.1 of Myxococcales bacterium LLY-WYZ-16_1. Classification (GTDB taxonomy): domain Bacteria; phylum Myxococcota; class Kuafuiibacteriia; order Kuafuiibacteriales; family Kuafuiibacteriaceae; genus Kuafuiihalomonas; species Kuafuiihalomonas phototrophica. The sequence goes on along the minus strand of DAPKRQ010000382.1, from coordinate 10,708 downwards.
CGTTGATTTTCGCAAACGCTCCGGGTCCCCTGCCGCCTCCATGGAGGAGCCGGTTTGCCCGACCCGTCGCCTGAACGTCCATCCGTCGGCGATGCCGGCGGCGGTCCGGGACCGCCGACTCGCCGCCCTGGCTTCGGGAAGGGTGGCGCCGGGATTTCTGTACGACTCGCTGGCCCAGGCGACCCGCTGGCTGCAGGTCCACGAAGCCCACTCCCCTGCCCGCAGCGACCCCGCAGTCCATTCCCTGTACGGCGAGCTCGGCCGCCGTCTGAACATCCACCCCGACGTGGTGCTCAGCCTCGGCTGCGGCGGCGGCAAGAAAGACCGGGACCTGTTGACCGGACTGTGGTCAGACGGTCCGGGGGGAAGGGTGATGCCGCTGGACAGCAGCCCCGCGTTGGCGCTGCAAGGCGCGGCCGCCGTGGAGGGCCCCGGCCGGCGGGTGCAGCCCTGGATCGCCGACCTGGAAGCACCGCTTCTTCGAAACGAGCTCGGCATTTCGGACCGGGCGACGCTCGTGGTCTTCGCGCTTGGCCTGGCCCCGAACTTCGCCCCCGACCGCTTCTTCGGCCTTCTCGACGACTTGCTCCGGCCCGGCGAGTTCGCGGTCATTTCGGTCAACACGTCGCCCGAGGCCTTCGGGGGTCCGTCCACCGAACGGATCCGCCGCCAATACGACAACGCCGAAACCCGGGCGTGGCTTTTGGGGGGATTGAACGAGCTCGGGCTGTCGTCCCCCCGCCTCCGCTACGATGCGGCGCCCACCGGTCCGGGGACCTGGCAGATCCGGGTGGATGCGGAACTCGAGGGCCCCCGCTCGGTCGGACTGCTCGGCACCTCGGTGCAGCTTCCGCCCTCCCTGCGCGTGCTGGAGTCGAACCGGGTCCATGCCGAGGCCTTGGATGATTGGCTCGGCCGTTACGGCTACCGGGCCGTGCACACGCTGCGGGCTCCGTCGGACGAGGAATCGGTCCTGGCCGTTCGGCCGCAGGAATGAATGCCGAAGGCGGAGCTCCGGTCGGCTGGGCTCAGCCCGGCCGGGAATCGATCGAACCCGGCGGCTCGAGGGGCAAGCTGGGCTGCAGCCACCGCGGGTTGAACAGTCCAGGGCGGTGGTGGTGGTTGGCGTGGTAGTAGATCCCGAAGAACAGCCGGTTTCCCCACCAATACACGCCGTGGTCCAGATTCACCGGCCGGAAGTCGTGGGCCTTGGAGAACCCGTTGTGGGTGCTCCAGTTGAAGTGGATGATGAACAGACCGCCCAGGAGCGCCGCTGGCAAAAAGACCGCGAAGAAGAACGGCGCACCCAAAAACACCGCCCAGGTGTAGATGAGCAGCATCCCGGTTCCGAAGCTGACCAAGGCGCGCAGGGCCTCGTAGCGCCGGTTCGCCGGCGTGTCCCCGAAGCTCTCGTAGTAGGCTTGCTGCAGCTGGTGCTCCACCGAAAAGAGCGTACGCCACGCGTATACCCAGAAGTTCGGATGAACGGGGTGCGGGTCCTTTTCCGGTACGTCCGAGTTCACGTGATGGCGCTGGTGCACCACCTCCCACGACGCGAAGCGGGTCAAGACCACGACTCCGCACAGCTCGCCCACCAAGCGGTTGATGCGGCGGGGCCATGCTTTGTGCGTCGCGTTGTGGACGAACACGTGGCTCAGGATCTGGAGGTAGAGCACGGCCGGGAAAGCCAGCAGCATCCACGGGCTCCACCCGCCCATGGCCCGGGTGAGCCCGGGCCAGTCGAATGCGGACAAGCCCGCCAACACGACCCCACAAAGGGCCGCGTAAAACCCGTCGTACCACAGGTAGAACCGACGGTTATGTCGGAACTGCTTGTACGGCAGGGAAGTGAGGGTGGCGGTCAGCGCGCTCAGAACGGGTCCTCCTGCCCGGCTCGGGCAGACCGGTGGCTACCCCAAAACGGCGGCCACGTCCACGGAAGCAAACGCGTTGTGACGGCCCCCGCGTCTCGCTGTCCGCTTTTCCGACTTGAACTCCGGAATGCGCACAGGGTATCGCCCGATTCGTTCTTTCCTGGGGGTTGGTACGGAGGGAGTTGAAGGGGCGGCGGTGACTTGGTAGCGGCCCGAGCCATGCAGTCGACGCGGTCCTGGGTGCGACATCCCGCCGAATGGCGCCAGATCGGGATCATCGCCATCTACATGGGCGTGCTCGGGTCCATGTACTTCGTGCCGGCCTGTCGCAACCCGGTGTTTTTCGTCGCGGCCTGCTTTTTCAGCTTCCTGAACGCCATCGTGATCCACAATCACCTGCATCAGGGGATCTTTCAGGACCGCCGCTGGAATGACCGATTCAAGCTGGTACTGAGCTTCGGCAACCTCTATCCCGCGTCGGCGAATACGCCGTCACACAACCTCGTGCACCACCACTTCGAGGACGACGGTCGGCCCGATTGGGCGTCGCCGGACCACGTCCACTTCGGATGGCACCTGCTGAACTTGATTCACTTTCCGAACGTGGCAGGGCCGAACACCTTCGCTGGCGTCAAGCGGTGGGCCGCCCTCTTCGGCCGAGATGCCTTTCGGCGGCAGTATACCAAAGAGACCGCATTCGCTTTCGGGCTCACCGGGCTTTTGGCTCTCTTCGATTTTTGGACCACCCTGTGTTTCATCGTGCTGCCGCAGCTGTGGGGAGCCCGGGGGATCTTGCGGATCAACCTGTTGCAGCACGACGGGTGCGACACATCCAGCGAGTGGAATCACAGCCGCAACTTCGTCGGCCGCGCGTTCAACTGGATCCTCTGCAACAACGGCTATCACACCATCCACCACAACCGAGCTGGACTCCATTGGTCTGCGCTGCCTCGGGCGCACCAAAAGGAGGTCGTTCCGCGGATAGATCCGTCGTTGGACGAGCCAAGCATGGTCTGGTACCTGCTCAAGACCTTCGTGTTTCGCTTCTCCCGTCCCCCGGTGCGGGACGTGGCGGCCGCGGAAAAACAGGCCGCTCCCGCCGAGTTGGCGCCCCGGGCCGACCGCTTGGCTGAAGCGGAAGCGGCCGCGTCCACTTGAATCCGAACATGTCGCTTATCCATGCCTCCGCACCGCCGGGCTGGGCTGTCGCCCTGGCCGCCCTCGCCCTTTGGACGAACACCCTGATCATCGCTGCCGAAGCGCTGATCCGCCGGCGGTGGATCGGGACCCACCGGTGGGCGCCTCGTTGGGATGGTCAGTTCGGCGGAGAGGCGGTGGTGGCCGGTATCGTGCGCGAAGGTGCGCCCTTGGCCCGCCACACGGTGGAGCAGCGCGGCCGTCTGCGGGCTCGCAAAACCGAGATCGCCTGGCACGACAGATCCCACCGCAGCGAGATCGCGGGAGGAATCGTCGACACCCGTTTCGGTCCGGTGCGCGTGCCCCCGGGACCCGGCGAGGCCTGGCCCTCGTCCACGGCGCAACACCGGGTAGCCGAACACGTGGAACCCGTCCCGGCCGGCGGGCGGGACCCGGCCGATCGAGCCCGACGGGCGAAAGGTATCTTGCGCCAGGTCGACGTCCGATGGGTGCCGGGCGATTCGGTGTACCTCATGGGCCGATTGCAGGCTTTGGACGACGGGTCTTGGACCCTGGCACCCCTGTCTTCGGGGCCGATGGTTCTGTCGTCGGAAGACCCGGCCGCGTGGGCTCGAAGATGCCGGCGAGAGCTGGTCGCGTTCGCGACGGCGGTGGTCGGCGCCTGCGCACTGCTGACGGCAGGGGTGGCGTGGCCACCGGCCTTCGGGCTACGAAGCTCCCTGTTCGGCGCCCTCGGTCTGGCGTTCTTCTTGCTGATCCAACCAGCCGGCGTGTGGATGCGAGCTCGGACCATCGAGCCTGCGTACCGAAACCTGGGCGGCACCACCCGTGTCGCATCGCGGCAGGACCCGGACGGGGACGCGGTCACCCCAGGTTCCAGCCTCCATTGACGAGTAGATTCGTGCCCGAAGTATAGCTGCTGGCCCCGGACACCAACCACCGGACCGCTTCGGCGACTTCGTCGCAGGCGCCGGGTCGCCCCAGTGGAATCGGCGAATCCGGCTGGCCCACGCTGTTTTCCAGAAAGCCCGGCGACACCATGTTCACGCGGACGCCTTCGGGACCCAAGATCTGGGCGTAGGTTCGGGTGAGCACGTGCACCCCCAGCTTCGCGATGTGGTACGGTGTCGCCTGACGGCGGGCTTCGATCCGGTCGGCGCCCGAGTCCCCGACGTTCACCACGTGGCTCGGCGCCCGGCGAACCAAAGCCGGCCGAAGTCGTCGAATCAGGTCGAAGGTGACCGTGCAGGTCAATCTGAAGACCTCCTCGAACCGGTCCAGGTCCATGTCGTCCAAGTCTTGTTCCGGATAGATCCCGAGGTTGTTGACCAAGACCGACAACCCCTCGACCGATACGTCCCGTGCCAGGCGCTCTCGCTCTTCGGGACGCCGCAGGTCGGCTTGCACGGGTATGACCGACCCTTCGATGTTCGGCTCCGTTCGGTGCCAGTGGGCCCACACACGAAACCCCTCCCGAGACAGTGTGGACGCGATGGCCCGCCCCACTCCGGAAGCCGCTGCCGTGACGAGAGCACTCTTCATGGTCGATGCATTTGCAGGGCCTTCAGCACCGCCTGCACGCGGTCGACTTCGTGGGTTCGAATGACTTGTGTCCCCCCCATGGCCGCCAAGACCGCGAAAAACGGCTCGGCCGCCCGGCGATGCTCGGCGCCGAACGCTTCGGGCGCGTGGGGCAGTACGTTGAATACCGGCTTTCCCAGCTCTCGCATTCGAAACGCATTGATGAACGTCTCGAGCTGGTACCGCACACGAAGGGCAGAATCCTGAAGGTTTCTATAATAAAAGCCCAGACCGGGGTCGACGAAGCATTTCGTGACCCCGCGGCGAGAAGCCTTTTCGAGGAGTTCTCGAAAATACTCCAGGAGCTCCGCAACCATGTCATCCCGAAGTTCAAAGTCCGTCACGTCGCGGACGGTACTCCCTTGAATATAGCAGAGGATGACCCCTGCGTCGTATCGAGCTGCAACCTCGAACACCGCATCCGCATCGCGCATGCCGGTCAGGTTGAACACCCGCGCGCCGGCACGCGCACACTGCTCGAGGACCTCGGGATGGTAGCTTTCCACCGAAACGACACCACCTGCACGAGCCAACGACTCCACCACCGGGACCAACATGTCGGTCTGCTCTTCGGGAGTCCTGACCCGCGCATCCGGCAAGGTGCTCTCGGCGCCGATGTCGACGAAGGTGGCCCCGTCGGCCAACAGCCGGCGGCCCCGGTCGATGGCCGCCGCGGGCGTGCGACAGACCGACTCCCGGTACCAGGAGTCCGTCGACAGATTGATCACGCCGACCAAGTGAGGCCGCGAGAAATCGAGGTCCACCTCGCCCAGGCGAAATCCGGGAACGGGGTGGTCCAGGGCGGCCCCGTGCTCGGCCAAGAGCTGGCGGATCCGAACGAAATCCAGCACCCCCGTCCCGTGCAGCAGCGGTCCGCGGAAATCGAGGATGTCCGTTCATTTTTATCGAACGGTCTTCTAGCGTCGGGAACATGTCCGCGGCCGAAATCGACGCACTCGCCCAAAGATTGCGTCCCCACTACGGGCGATTCCTCGCGCGCCGCGACGGCGAGGTGCTCCTGACCGCTCACTCGCACCAGGCGTGGCCCGATGTGGCCCGCGAGGCCCACCTCGAGGCCTGGGACGATGCGGCCCGATACGTGGATGGAAAGTGGCGCACGATCTTCGACGAGGTGCTGCCCGCCTATCGCCGTCGGGTGGTCCAGCGACTCGGAAGCGACCGAGCCGACCACCTGGCGGTGGCGCCCAACACCCACGAACTGGGCGAGCGCCTGCTGTCCTGTTTGTCCCCCACGGCCCGGATCGTGACCACCGACGGCGAATTCCACTCTTTGCGCCGGCAGCTCAGCCGCAGTGCCGAAGACGGCCTGCGGGTGGAATGGGTGCCCGTCGAAGATTCGACGCCTGCCGAATCCGCCCCGGAACGAGACGCCGAGGCGCGAGACCGCCGCTTGGCGGATCGGATCGTGGCGGCGGTCGACCGATCGCCCACCGACCTGGTCGCCCTGTCCCACGTCTTCTTCGGGACCGGCCGGGTGTTTCGCGGGCTGGAAGGGCTGCTCGACCGGCTGGCCCAGCGCGACGTGCCGGTCCTGGTGGACCTGTACCACAGCTTCAACGTGCTGCAGCTGTCCCTCGACCGCTGGCCCGGGCAGGTGTTCGCCGTGGGAGGGGGCTACAAGTATGCCCAGTCCGGCGAGGGCAACTGCTGGATGCTCCTTCCACGGAACCTGCAGTCCTACCGGCCCCGGTACACCGGTTGGTTTTCAGACTTCGCCCACCTGTCCGAGACGCCGACCGAAGTCGGGTATGGACCCGGTTATTTACGCTTCATGGGGTCCACTTTCGACCCCACTCCCTTCTACCGAGGGCGCCGGGTCCTCGCCTGGATGGATGCCGAGGGGCTCACGCCGGCAGTCTTGGAAGCGGCGGTCCGAAGGTCCACCGGCTTTTTGATCGCGCGCTACGACGCGCTCCGCTTGGCCGACCGGGGCCTGGCCCTCCGTTCTCCACGCTCCCCCCGGCACCGGGGCGGATTCGTGGCGTTCGGCCGGGCCGACGCGGCCGCGCTGTCGGACGGCTTGCGCGCTCGGGGCATTCACACAGACGTGCGGGGCGACGTGATCCGGCTGGGGCCAGCCCCCTACACCGACAGCCGGGGTCTCGACCGCGCCATGCACGCCTTGGCCGAGATGCTGTAATCTGGCGCCCATGTCTTCCGGGGACTGGTTTCTGGGGATCGACCTGGGCACCACCCACACCGCCGTGGTCGCTCTGCAGCAGGGCTCTGGCCAGGCCCTGTCGATCCTCCACGGTCGCAAGCAGCCCGTGCTTCCGTCCGTGGTCAGCTTCAAAAACCCGGACATGCCGCTGGTGGGCTGGCTGGCCAAAGACATGCTCCTGACCGACCCGCTCACCACGATTCATGGCTGGAAGCGCTTCATCGGTCGAAAAGAACAGAGCGAGTACGTGAGCCGGCACCGCCATCGCTTCGCGTACCGGATTCACGAGGATCCCCAGCGCGAGCTGGGCGCCCTGGTGCACGGGCGGATCGTGCCCTTCACCGAGGTGGCCCGGTTGGTGCTCGACCAGGTGCGCCGCCAGGCCGCCGCCTCCCTCGAACGGGACGTGCGGCAATGCGTGATCTCGGTACCGGCGCACTTCACCAGCGGACAGCGCGCGGCCATCCGCCAGGCCGGCGCCGCGGCGGGCCTCGAGGTGTCGGGGGTGATCAACGAGCCGACGGCCGCCGCCATCGCCTTCGCCATCGACCAGCAGCTCGAGCACCGGGTGTTGGTTTTCGACCTGGGCGGGGGGACCTTCGACGCCAGTATTTTGGAACTGGTCGACAACGTGTTCGACGTCAAAGCCACGGGTGGAGAGAGCTTTTTGGGTGGGATCGACTTCGACCAAGCCGTCATGGACCGGCTGGTCGAGGTATGCCGGCAGCGCCACCGGGTCGATCCGAGCGAAGAGCCGGTGGTGGCGCAGCGGCTGCTGAGTGCGTCGGAAGCCGCGAAGTGCGCCTTGTCGAGCGCGGAGCAAACCCGGGTGCACGTCCCCATGCTCGGGCAAGACCGGCGGGGCAAGCCCTTCGACCTGGACCTGACCCTGGCCCGGGCCGACCTCGAAGCCATGACCGCGCCCCTGGTGGAGCGCTGCATCGGAATCGTCGAGCACACCTTGAGGCAGGCGGACTTGCGGCCCGCAGACATCGACCACGTCGTGATGGTCGGCGGCCAGTCGCGCATGCCCCTGGTGCGTCAGCGCATCGAAGAGATGATGCAACGGCCGCCCCTGACCCACTTGGACCCGGACACGATCGTGGCCCATGGCGCCGCGTTGATGGCCCGAAGCGATCGGGACCTGACCGGCGCGGTGCTGTTGGACGTACTCTCGGTGCCGATCGGGGTGGTCTTCCCGGGCGGGGCCACCGACTTCGTGTTCGACCGAAACCAATCGCTGCCGGCCCACCGCAGGCTTCCGCTGCCGAGGCCCGACCCGGGCCGGGGGATCTCGATCGGTTTTTGGCAGGGGGTCGATGTGACTTCGTCGGAGCGAACGGTGCTCGGAGTCGCCCACGTGCCGCCGCACCACTTCGACGCCGGCACCGACTTCGCCCTCGAGGTGGAGCTGGATCAGAGTCTGCAGATCACGGCCGCGTTCGTGTCGAACCTGGAGCGGGTGCCCCTGCCCCTGGCCCCACCCCGATCGCGCTGAGGCACCGGGCCCGGGATCAGCGCCGGGCGGTTTGGATCTTCGGGCGGGGAACCAGCCCGCTTCGCTCCAATCGTTTCCGGGCTTCTTGCGCGAGCAGCGGGTGGACCCGTTTTTGTCCGACAAACACGGCCAGCAGCTGGGGATTGACCCCTTCCAGCTCTTTTAGGGCCTTCCGCATCGGATCCACCCGCTTTCGGTGGGCTTCGGCGAAGGCCCGGGCCCGCAGCAGCTGAACCCGAAGGTCCTTGAGGCTACCGCTGTCCGGGTCGTGTGGATCCAGGATCTCGCTGGCTTCGATGGGGTTTCCGGTGCGCGCCCAGGCTTCGGCCACCACTGCCGCCAGGTTGGCTTTGCTCTTGGCGTCGGGGGCTTTGTCCAGGTCGACCCCCTCGCACAGGTCCCGGGCGGCCTTCAGCTCTCCCTGGTTCAGATGGATCAGGGCGCGGGTCACCCGGATCTGATTCGCCATGGCCTTTTGAACCTTGTTCAGGTCGGCGCCCTCCAGCGTGGCCAAGGCCTTCTTCGGGTCCTTTTGCATCTCGAGCTGGGCCTTGGTGAGGATCGCGCTGGCATCGCCCTTGGCGACCCGGGCCTCCAGCTTCTGCATCCGTTCGGGGCTCGCGTCGGCACCCGTGGCGAGTTGGCCCAGTTCCTGGGACTTGGCCAGGTTTCTTCGGACCAGGAGCGTCACCCCCAATCCGGCCACCGTCAGGCCCCCGGCAACCCACAGCGGGATCACCGACTCGAGCCCCTGCCAAAACGAAATGGCCAGGAGCCAGATGGCGACCGCTGCGATGATCCCCACCCGGGCAGCGGTCTTGAGCTGCCGCCGGATGCCCGCCAGCGCTTCGGCCTGGGCGGCTCCAGGATCGCCGAGTGCCGCCAGATCTTCCGAGGCCTGGCGACGCCTTTTGCCCGCCGACATGGAGCGCCCCTACCCCGATCGGCCCCTCGGAAGAAAGCCGATTTGGACCGCCACCAGCGGGGGGCGCCGCCCGGCCGGGGTCAGCGGTTCTTCGATCCGACCAGCGGTGGTAGGTTGGTGCCGTGAGCGGGTTTCTGGATGCTTTGTGGCAAGGCCCCCGGACGTCGCGGGGGGAGTGCGAACCCTTGCTCGAAGTCCTGCTCATGGCGGCCCTGGCCGACGGCGACCTGACCCCGGACGAATACGACCGCATCGGCCGGGCCATGCGGGACCACCCCGGGCTGGCCGGCATCGATTGGGACCTGGTGGTTCACCGCGCCGGACAGCTGGCCGAGGACGCGCCCCTGTTCTTCGAAACCCGGCAAGCGCTGCCGCTGCGCATCGCCGAGCCCGACGAGCGGCGGCGAGCCATCGCCCTCGCAGCTCGGGTGGTCGGGGCCGAGCGCCCGCTGGTGGACGAGGAGCGGGCCGTGCTGACGTCGGTGGCCGATACCTTCGAGATCCCAGAGTCGGAACTGCAAGCCCTGTTGGGACCGTCCGAATCGGCCCCGGCTTCGGGTTCGAACCGCTTGGGATTCGTTCGGTGCAACTTCAACGCGCCGGACGACCCGGCGCATCGAGACCTGTTCACGGCCTTGCGGGCGGCCGAAGACGACGAGCAGCGCCGGCTCGTCCTGTTCAAGCTGACCGCCGCCCGCCACGTGCAGTGGCGTCTATCCGCGGAAGGCCCGGTGGAGCTGCTCAAGACCGGCGAGCGCCTCCGCTTCGGTCCCGACGTGTTCCGGGTGGACGCCCTCTTCGAGCGGTCGGGCACGCGCATTCTGGCTCGGTTTTTGAGCCCGGACGAGGCTTTGCACCGGCGAGAGCACGCGATCTTGAAGGTTCTCGCCGACCGGCTGCCGGAAACGGCCTCGCTGCTGGTGGCCCACGAGGGGCCCCTTTCCCCGGAGGACCGCTCCTTCGTCGAGGGATTCGACCCCCACCGGCTGTGGACGGTTCCCCTGTCGTTCGACGCCCTGCGGACGGAGGAGACTACAGAAGCTCCACGCTCTCGCTGATCTGGTTCGCGCCCTCGCCGGCTCGGAAGGTCCAGTCGCCGGGGTCGAGCGGCGGCACCGCGCAAAAGACCGGAAGCCCGGTCAAGCCCGGGCAACCGCTCTCGAAGCACCCATCGCCGGTGTCGTCGATGGGAAGGCTCGGCCGAAAGGTCACCTCCCGGGCCCCCTCGTCCACTTCCACGTCGCACTCGGCGTCCTCGAGGTCGTATTCGAAGCAGCTGGCCGGACAGACCAGCAGGACCCGAACGCGGAAGTTCTCGTTCGCGGGAAACACGCCGGTCTGCGCCTCGATCGATTGAACGCGGGTCACGTTGCCCCCGCAGGCCGCCAGGACCAGGGTGAGGCCCGCCCATACCGGGCCCGAAAAAGCACGCATCGGACGGCAACCATCACAACGGACCCGGGTAGACAAGCCTCCCGTGGGCCCCCTCC
>DAPKRQ010000381.1:0-2544 GCA_031800475.1 Myxococcales bacterium LLY-WYZ-16_1 | reverse complement strand
GACGGCGCCGGCCCCGCCCGCCCGCGGTGAGCCCGCCGAGGCGGCCTGGGTGCTTCATGCGGACCGTTGGCTCTTGGTGGCGGCGAAACCCGCGGGCTGTCCCACCCATCCGGTGCGGGGCGATCGGGCCCGTTCCATGCTGTCCGTGCTGTCGGTCCGGGCCGGCCAGACCTTGCATGCGGTCCATCGCCTGGACCGGGCCACCAGCGGCGTGGTGATCCTGGCCAAGGACCCAGACACGGCCGAGGCGCTGTCGGCCCAATTTCGACATCGCACCATCGACAAGCGCTACGTGGCGTGGACCCGGGGGCACCCGCCCGAGTTCGGGGTCCTCGACCACCCGGTCCCGGACCGAAAGCGGGGCCGCCGGGTGCCTGCGCGAACCGCCTTTGCCCGGCACTTCGTGCACGGCCGGTACGCCCTGGTAGAGGTCTCGCCCCACACCGGGCGACTTCATCAGATCCGGCGGCACCTCAAGCACATGCGCTGCCCGATCCTCGGAGACGTCCGCTACGGAAAAGGGGAGCACAACCGGTGGGCCCGGGCCGAACTCGGACTGTGGCGCCTGGCGCTTCACGCCCACCGACTTCGGTTCGTGCATCCGGGGGACGGGGCGGAATGGGAGGCGCGGTGGGCCGTGCCACCGGACCTTCGGGACCCGCTGACCCGTTGGGCGCGACAGGCCGTCGAAGCCTTGCCCAGCGAGGCGCAAAAAGGGTTTCGCTGTGGTCCGCGCCAGGGCTAGCCTCGGTGGACATGGCCTCTTCGAGCCACCTCGAACCGAGCGCGTCGGCGGCCCCCGAGCCCGAGTCCGGGTCGGTCCCAAAAGAAGTGCGCCCCGACGGGACGGTGCAGACGGCGAGCCTGCGGTCCGAGGTGGACGGAGCGGAAGACATGGTGGAACTCGACCTGGACCTCGGCGGCGAGCGAGCCTTGGCACGCATGCCCAGGCGCGAGCTTCCGGCGGGGGCCCGGCCCGAAGACGCGCTCGCGGTGTTCGTGGATTTCTTCGACGGGCAGCGGTGGGTGGTCTCGGCCGAAAAGGCGAGGCGACTTGCCGCTCTCGACCGAATGGAACGCGCGTTTCGAGCGAAGGAAACCGTCGAAGGTGAGGTGGTGTCCCTGGTCAAAGGGGGCTACGCCGTCGACGTGGGGCTTCGGGCCTTCTTGCCCGCGTCGCAGATCGCCCTGCGGCCTCTGAAGACCCCCGAAGAAGCATTGGGACAGCGCTTTCGGTTTCGGGTCATCAAGTTTCAGCCGGGGCCCGCCAAGGTGGTTCTGTCCCGCAGACCTCTGCTCGAAAAAGACCGAGATCACCTCGCCAAGCAGGTGCGGGTCGGGGCCATCGTCGAAGGCACCGTGCGTGAGGTGGTCTCGAACGGGGCTTGGGTCGATGTTCGGGGCCTCGACGGCTTCTTGCACGTGAACGACATGACCTGGGGCCAGACGAAAGACCCGCACCAGTTCGTGCGCGAGGGGCAGACCCTTCGTTTGAAAGTCCTCCGCTACGAGAAGAAAAAGGGGCGCCTGGGTTTGGGGCTTCGACAGCTTCAGGACGACCCGTGGAACGACGCGGACCAACGCTACCCGGCTGGCACGCCGGTCCGGGGCATGGTGGTGTCCAAGACTGACGTGGGTTGCTTCATCGAGTTCGAGCCCGGACTCGAGGGACTGATATTCTCTACCGGTCCCCTGGCCACGCCGTCGGCCCAGCGGGCGCTGGCCAAGGCGGACATCGGCGACGAGCTCTCGGCCCAGGTGGTCGAGGTCCAGATGGTCAGCCGCCGGGTGATCCTGAGGCTTTCGAATGCGGACGATCCCGGAGCCTGAGGGCGTGTCGTGCGCATCGAGTGGGACGACGGCCTGACGGTCGTGCGCATGTCCGAGGCGGAGCCGGTGGACGTGCAGGACCTCTTTGGTCGGCTGAGGCCGAAGCTGGCCGGGGCGGAGCAGGTGGAGCCGACGGCATCTTGGCTTTTGGGTCGCGTGGCTCACGAGGTTCCACTCGAGCGGCTCTACCCACCCGGAGAGGTTCAGGTGATCGAGCTTCCGGTAGTGGTGGTGGACCTGCTGGCGAGCCTTTCCGACGGTCGGGTGACAGCGAAGCTTCAGCTCCAGTTCGGCGCTCCGGGCGCGGCCCTGCTGGGCTTGGCGGTCCCCCAATGGTCCGAGCGGGCTGTCGCCGGCGTGGTCGATTGGCTGTGCGAGCGACCCAGCGCGGTCGTTCCTTTCAGCGTATCCTTCGAAACGCCCGACGGGACCATGAAGCTCACCACTTCCGGCTGATGACCGCTCGTTCCGGAGCCGCTCCGAGGCGGATGAGAGGACCGCCCCGAACCCGGCCCTTGCCCGTTGCCGACCGGGCCCACGAGGGCTGAAACGAATCGGGGCCCATGAACTCCACGCTCAGCGGCTCGGATTCCGAGTCGTTCCGTAGACCGCCGTGCTGGCGGCGGGCAGGAACAAGCTGCCCCCGTCGAGTCGAACGCCCGGGTGGGATGCGAGCCACAGCTCGGCCCCCTCGGGCTCGCCGTTCAGCGTGAC
>DAPKRQ010000380.1:0-3119 GCA_031800475.1 Myxococcales bacterium LLY-WYZ-16_1 | reverse complement strand
GCCGCGGACCCCGTCGGGAGTCAGGTTCAGGCTCAGTAGCCAACTCAGCTTGGTCAGGGCGGCTTCGGGGGTCATGTCCTCACCGCCCACCACGCCCGCGTCGGCGAGGGCGCGACCCGAGGCGTACGCCGGCCGCACCCGGGCCCGGTGGCACTGGCTGACGTTGACCACCACCACGCCCCGGTTCGAAGCCCGCTCCAGCACCGAAAGAAGTTCCTTCGATTCCGGAGCGTTCCCTGCCCCGTAGGTCTCCAGCACCAAACCCGAAAGCGGCGGCCGCACGAAGTTCTCGACCACCTGGGTTCCGAGTCCCGGGTACAGCCGCAGGGCCGCCACGCCGCGCTGGGTGATCGGCCGAACCCGAAACGGAGCCTCCGGCTGCGGGCGCACCCGTTCCCAGTGGATCAGCGTATCGATGCCGATCTCGACCAGCGGCGGAAAATTGCCGGACCGAAAAGCGTCGAATCCAGTGGCGTCCACCTTCTGAACCCGGTTGCCCCGGTGAAGCCGGTGGTGGAAAGCCACGCAGACCTCGGGGATGTCCAAGGTGCCCGCAAGGGTGAGCGCGTCGAGAAAGTTGTCCACCGCATCGTTGCGGAGCTCGAACAGCGGCACCTGCGACCCGGTCAAGATCACCGGCTTTCGCAGGGCCTCGAGCATGAAGCTCAACGCCGAGGCGGTGTAGGCCATGGTGTCGGTGCCGTGCAGCACCACGAACCCGTCGAAGTGATCGTGCCAGCGGGCCACGTCCTGCGCGATGCGCACCCAGTCGTCGACCGCCATGCTGGACGAATCCAGGATCGGCGCATACTCCCGAATTTCGAACCGGATCCGGTGCCCGAACCGGGTGACCGGTGTGGTCAGGGGCGGTTGGGTCGGATCGCAAAACTGGGGCAGTCGGCGCAACTGCTGCTCCAAAAACCCGGCGGCCGGACGGTAGCCCCGCTCGCTCTGCTCCATGCCGATGGTGCCTCCGGTGTACAGCACCAGCACCTGACGGACCTCGGTCACCCGGCAGCGGTAGCGCGAACGTCGGTCTGGGACCAGCAGGACGCCCCCGACGGGGGGATGACGGTTCGGGAATACAATCGTCCCGAAACTCGCTACGGTCTTGGACGTGACGGCTGGCATCGAGTCGGAGCCCGGAACGCCGGTTCTGCAAGCCACTCTGAAACCTCCCCCCGTTTTTTCTCCGGGCGTGGTGGCGTCGGTGGTGTTCGGTCTGCTCCTGTTGACGGCGATCTGGGCCGCCCCGCCCGAGGGCGGAAGCGCCCAGCAGTGGACCCTGACGGTGGTCGTGGCGGCGCTGACGGTCAGTCCCGTGCTCTTTGCCCTTCGACTGTCGAAGACCTCGGGGCGCCGCAGCCTCACCCTGTTTCCCGACCGGCTCACTTTGCCCCTGACGGCGTCGTCGAGCCACATGCTGTCGGTGCCCCTCAAGGAACTGACGGGCCTGCTCCTGTTTCAGCGGGGGCAGCGTTCGTTCGTGTTGATCGGTACCGGTCCCATCGACTTCGTCTATCCACTGAAAGCCTTCGAACGAAGCGACGAGGCAGTGCAGTTCGTCGACGGGGTGAAAGCGCGCCTGCGCGAAGCCCTCCCACATGGGGAGCGAACCGTCGACGGGTTCGAGACGGAAGGCGCTCGAGCCGCCTCGGCCTTGGGGCGCATTCCGTGGTTCACGTTGGCTGCGGTCGGCACTTCGGTGGTCGTGGGCCTGTGGATGGTGCTCCGAGGCATCACCCGCGACCCCTTTGGCCCTCTGCTGTGGGGCGGTCTCGCCAAACCCATGGTCGCGGACGGCGACGTGTACCGGTTGTGGGCCTACACTTTCGTGCACCCGGTGCAGGCCGTTCCCGGAGACCTGATGGACTTTGCCCAGCTGTCCTTGGTGCTGTCGGCCGTGGGCTTGTTCTTGGTCGGGCCCACCCTGGAGCGGCTGGTCGGTCCCTGGCTCGCCGCCGCGAGCTTTTTTTGCGGAAGCCTGGTGGCGGGCCTGTTGGTCGCCTTGACCAAGGAGCAGGCGGTGGTGGCGGGGGCCGCCGGCGGCTGGTTCGGGCTCGTGGGGGCCACCGCGTTTTTGTGGGCCCAGGCCCGCAACCGCTTGCCCCTCGGCTTTCGCTCGGTCCACCGCCTCGGCTTTTGGGTCGGGCTCGTCGGTCTGGTCTGGACCGTGATGCCCGAGGTGACCCTGGACCTGGCCATCGGAGGTCTTCTCGGCGGCGTGCTCAGCATCGCGCCCTTCGCCGGTCGGCCCCTGCCGGCGGACGCGCCGGCGGCGGTCCGAGCTTTCGCCATCGTCGGGGCGGGCCTGCACGGACTCGGCCTGTTTTCCGCCTCGGCATACGGCGACCGGGCCGATCGACACCTGCCGGCCGTCGTCGAAGCCAGCGTGAATCCGATCCGTCTGAATCATTTCGGCTGGGACGTGGCCCTCGAAAAGGCGCCCGAGCCCGAACGGTTGGAACTCGCCGAACGGGCGGTGCGAAGGGCGTTGGGACTGCTCGGCGAAAGCGAGCTTTCGGGCGCATTCGAAGACACGCTCGCGACGCTCCTGTTTCGGCAGGGACAGGTGGCAGAAGCGATCGAACTCGAGCGCGAGGTTTTGGATCGCCTCGACGATCCGCACACCGCCAGTCAGCTCGGTCGCTTCTTGCTGAATGGTGAAGCCCGGCCCACCGGCACGTCGACCCGAGCGCTCACCCTATCTGCCTACCGAGGGGAAGACGGCCGCATCGGGATCCGCAGCCGTCTCGAGGAACCGGCTCCGGACGGGACCCGGCTGTCGGCGTATGGTGTGCTCCATTCGAACGAGCGTCCCGTCGGCGTTTTTCGGGTCGAAATCGACCCGACCGGAAAATCGCAAGATCGCCTGCTCGACACCCCGGAATCGGTCGAAGGAAGCACCGCCCTGGAGGCTCGGGCAGTGTGGCTGTGGACCGGTGGAACCTCGGACCGGGTATGGCCTTTCGCGGACTCGGTGCGCGAGTATCCGAACCGCCGCCTAGATGGGGGTTTGCCGGGTCGTTCGAAGGAACGTTCTCCTTCCGGCGGCCCCAGCGATTCCGCCCTCGGTAACCCGGACCCCACGGCAGACTCCGCAGCGCCGGCCGACGCTG
>DAPKRQ010000379.1:0-2818 GCA_031800475.1 Myxococcales bacterium LLY-WYZ-16_1 | reverse complement strand
ACCCCGTACACGAGCGCGGCGGCCACCACCGTGGCGACCAAGGCCGACACCAAAGCCCGGCGGTCCCGGGCCCGCCGGCGGGCGCGACGGGAAGCTGCGGCCAGCTCCTGGCTGGTCACTCGGGTCTTCGGCTCGGTGGAGTTCACGCTTCGGCCGTGGAGCGGGCAGCGTCCTCGGGCACGTCGGTCGTCGGCCCTTCAGAGGGCTCGGAGCCGGCGCCATCCGGGTCGGTGACGCCGCGGGCGTTCACGCCGGCCCCATACAGCCAGACCCCGACCGCACCGACCGCGAGGGACAGCCACTGGGATGTGGAAAACGGGCCGAGGCCGCCGCGCTCTGGATCTCCGCGAAGCATCTCGGTGGTGAAGCGGGCCACCGGATACGCGATGAGCAACAGGGCGATGTTTTCCCCGTCGAACCGGCGCCGGCCGAATCGGTGCAGCAAGACCGCCCCGCAGATGGCCGCGAAGGTGGCGTCATAGAGTTGGGTCGGGTGCACCGGTCCGGCGGTGGCAGGAAAATCGATCCCCCACGGAAGCTCGGTGGGGACCCCGTAGCAGCACCCGGACATGAAGCAGCCCACCCGGCCAAAGGCCGCCCCGACCATGATCGCGGGGGCGAAGGCGTCCGCGTAGAGCCAGCCGTTCAGGCCGGGGCGCCTGCGAAAATAGATCACGGCTGTGACCAGGGCGCCGATCATGCCTCCGTACCAGACGTAGCCGCCCTCGCCGAACCGGAGCACGTGCCAAGGGTCTTCTCGCAGCAACTCCCACAGGGACTCGATGGTGCGTCCATCGGCGGTCACGTGGCCCGGGGCCTCGAAGAGCACGTGGCCGACTTTGGCTCCGATCAAGCTGCTCGCCACCATGACCAAGAACAGGTCGAACGCTTGGGGCCGGTCGATCCCGGCCGGGCCCCGCCGTCGCCGGGGCACCAAAAACCACACGGCGGCCAAGGCTGCCAGGTATCCGGCCGCCATCATCACGGCGTAGGAGGGCAGCTCGATGCCGAAGAGCGGAAGCCTCGGGAGCACCGGTCAAAAGAGGACCACGACCGTGCCGGGCTGTCACCCTCGAGTCGGCGGATGCCCCGGCCGGTCGAGCTGTCCCTGCTGGGCCAACAGGCGCGCCACCGGGCTGCCGCATTCGACTGCAACCCGTGTGAGGCCCTCGGCGGCCAGACGCGCTGCGGCCCGCTCCGGGGAAACGTCCAGCCAGCGGTCCCAGGCGGCCACGCCCCGGGGGTCGGCCCCCACGGCCCATCGTTCGCCAGCCGCTCCGGTGCGCACCTCGAGAAAACTCCCTTCGGGTCCGGACCGCCAGACCGCGTCGAAGCTGTCGGGAATGCCGGGGTCGCACTTCACCTCGGCGAACCACGGTCGCCCCAGGCGAACCCGGGTGAAAAAGCCCGCATTCACCGACTCGGCCCAGCCGGACTCGAGACCGACTTCGACCTGCACGCCCGCCGCCCGCAAGAGCTCCACGCCGCGCCCGTCGACGCGCGGATCCGGATCCAGCGTCGCCACCACGACCCGAGCCAAACCCGCCTCCAAAACCGCGGTGGTGCACGGGGGGGTACGGCCAAAATGACAGCACGGTTCCAACGAAACGAACATGGTGCCGCCCCGAGCCGCCTCGCCGGCCTGGCGCAGCGCCACCACTTCGGCGTGCGGGCGACCATGCACCTGGGTCCGGCCGCGGCCCACGGGCCGCCCGCCAGCCACCACCACCGCCCCCACGGAAGGGTTGGGCCAAACGTGACCCAGCCCGGACTCGGCCATTTCGAGGGCTGCGACCATGTGGACCCGATCGGTCACCCGCGAACCGTACGCCCCGGCCCGCAGCCTGTGGAGACAGAAGTTGCATTCGAGACCCACCTGGTCGATTCGGGGCGGGCTGCATGAACCGGATGGTCGTCAAGGTGTGTGGCTTCGTGCATCCGGACGATGTCCGGCAGGCGGTGGCCGAAGACCTGGACGCGATCGGCGTCGTACTCGACCGCGGCCCCCACCGGGTGGAGCCCGAGGCAGCTCGACCGCTGATCGAAGCGGCCCGAGGCTCGGGCAAGGAGGTGGTCGGCGTGGCGGGAGAGTGCACGGTTGAGGAGGTGCACCGGTGGCTGAAGGTGGGCTTCGACCGGGTGCAGGCGGTGCTGCGACCGGAAGACGCGGAGCGACTCGGCCCGGACATCCCGGTTCTGCCGGTCCTCTTCGACGGCGCTGACCTGATGGACCGGGCGCGTGCCCTGCACGCCCGGTACCCGTTTCGGCGGCCCGACGGGCCCGGACTGGGTCTTTCGGGCCTGCTGAACGTGGACGGCCAGGGAGGCGGCGGGACCGGTGCCCGCGCGGACCCCGACCGCGCGCGCCGGGTGGCCGCGGAGTTCGGTTTGGTTCTTTCGGGCGGCCTTCGACCCGAAAACGTGGGTCCGCGGATGGCCCACGTGAAGCCCTGCGGCGTCGACGTCAGCAGCGCTACCAACGCCCCCGACGGCCGAAAGAGCCTTTCCAAGATCCGCGCCTTCGTCGAAGCGGTCCGCACCTTCGAGCGCGAACACCCCATCTTTGGCAAGGCCCCCGGGGGTGGCCTGCCCCGCTGAGCGCGCAGCCTTGCGACAGCAAGGCGGAGCACCGGTCGGCTGGGTTCAACCCAGCCGGGTACCGGTCTCGCAAGCCATGGCGCGCAGCCTTGCCAAAGCAAGGCGGAGCACCGGTCGGCTGGGTTCAACCCAGCCGGGTACCGGTCTCGCAAGCCATGGCGCGCAGCCTTGCCAAAGCAAGGCGGAGCACCGGTCGGCTGGGTTCAACCCAGCCGGGTAC
>DAPKRQ010000378.1:0-2327 GCA_031800475.1 Myxococcales bacterium LLY-WYZ-16_1 | reverse complement strand
GGGCGGTGGCCTCCGTCGCCGAGCTTCGCCGCTGGTACCTGCACGAAAAGCGGCCGCTGTCCGCGGCCGAGGCCCGGGCCCTTCGATCCGATCCCCGCAAAGGGGTGGCCCAGCTTCTCCAGCAGCTCGAGCAGCGTCACGCGCAGCGAGAAGCCGAGCGACGGCGCCAGGCCGCGCTGCTGCAGGCCGAGTCGGCGCTTTGGGCCCAGGGTTGCTCCCGGGTGGCCGGGGTGGACGAGGTGGGCATGAGCCCCTGGGCCGGACCGATCGTGGCTGCTGCGGTGGTGTTGGTCGCGGGTCCGCCGTCCTCGCAGTGGCGGCTGCCCGCCGGGGTCCGGGACTCGAAGCAGATCCCCGAGCCCGAGCGGGAGCGCCTGGCGGAAATTCTTCGGTCCGCGGTCTTCACGTGGGCCGTCGGATCGGCTTCCCCCGCCGAGATCGCTCGATTCAACGTCTACCACGCCGGCCGGCTCGCCATGCGGCGTGCCGTGGCGGCGCTCCGCCCCCGGCCGGACGCCCTGCTGGTGGATGCCCGAGAGATCCCCGGATTCGACGGGCCCCAGACGCCCATCGTGCGGGGGGACGGGGCCAGCCTGTCCATCGCGGCCGCGTCGATCCTGGCGAAGGTGGCCCGCGATCGGTACTTGCGGGGCATGGAGGCTCGGCATCCGGGCTACGGGTTCGCCTCGCACAAGGGCTACGGCACGGCCGTCCACCGGGAGGCCTTGCGCCGCCATGGCGGGACCCCGGAGCACCGCTGGGCGTTCGACGCGGTGCGAAAGGCCGCCGGGACCGTCGAGACCGAAGCGTCGCAAGCGTCCCTGCCTTTTGCGCCCGTGGTTGCCTAGCCGGGTCCGGTTCGGCTCCCCTGCCCCCATGAAGTCGGCGGAGGCGTGGCTCGAGGCCTACGGCGAAAGCCACCAAAACCCGGTCAACAAGGCGCTCCACTGGATCTGCATTCCGGTGATCATGGTGAGCCTACTGGCGCTGCTCTCGCTTCTGCGCACGCCGGTCCCTGGGGTTCACGGCGGGACCTTGCTGGTGGTTGGGGCCACCGTGTTCTACGCGGCCCTGTCGATCCCGCTTGCGGTGGGAATGGCGATCATCGGCGCAGCCATGCTGGCAGCGGCGGCCGGGCTGGCGCTGCTTCCCGTACCGCTGTGGGCTTCGGCGCTGGTCGTGTTCGCAGCCGGGTGGATCGGGCAATTCGTCGGGCACCAGATCGAAGGCAAAAGGCCATCGTTTTTCGAGGACGTGAAGTTTCTCTTGATCGGACCCATGTGGCTTTTGGCCGACCTGTACCGCCGGGTTGGTGTCCGCTACTGAAGTGGTCGAGACCGATGGCGATCTTCCGACTCGGCGACATCGCACCCGAATTCGATTCGAACGAGTGGTGGGTTGCGCCCACCGCTACCGTCATCGGCCGGGTTCGTCTCGGTCGCGCTGCCAGCGTGTGGTTCGGGGCAGTGCTGCGGGGGGACAATGAGCCCATCGTCGTCGGCGAAGAGAGCAACGTGCAGGACGGCGCCATCCTCCACACGGACCCGGGTGCGTCGTTGGAGATCGGACCCCGGGTCACGGTTGGCCACCGGGCCATGCTGCACGGTTGCACGGTGGGTGAGGGAAGCCTCGTCGGCATCGGCGCCATCCTCTTGAACCACGTGGAGGTCGGGGCAGGGTGTCTGATCGGGGCCCACACCCTCATCCCCGAAAACAAGAAGATACCCCCGCGCTCCCTGGTGATGGGGACGCCCGGGAAGGTGGTCCGGACCCTGACCGACGACGAGGTGGGTCGGCTGGTGCTGTCCGCCGAGCACTACGTGGAAAACTGGCGGCGCTACGCCCGCGAGCTTGGTCAAACGACCGACGCTGGCTGACCCGCTCGGTGCCACGCCGGCGATTTCAGGGAGAGACGTCGGCCTCTCCGCCTCGCCCGGCACGGCTTCGAAAGTCCACCGGCGTCGACGCCACCGCCCACACAACCGTGGCCCATACCGACACGTTTTGAGCCAAGCCGTCCGGGTCCACCTTGTCCAAGGTGTCGTCGGCGGTGTGATGCACATCGAAGTAGTCCCGGCCGTCCTGCTCCAGGTGCAACATCGGCACCGCGAAGTCGCGCATCGGAACCAGGTCGGGACCGCCGTGGCCTTCGTTGTCGCCGAGCACCACCTTCAGTCGGGCCAAGGGCTCAGCCAGCTGCCGCACCGCCTCGAACTGGCCGACCCGGGCCGACAGCCGGTACACCGGCCCCGCGCCAAAATCCGATTCCATGGCCACCACGTGCCGTTCGAGCTCGTCCTGGTGGGCCTTGGCGTAGGCTTTCGCCC
>DAPKRQ010000377.1:0-13776 GCA_031800475.1 Myxococcales bacterium LLY-WYZ-16_1 | reverse complement strand
GGGCGTGGCCACCCTGGGGCAGGAGGCGGCTGTGCCGTCCGGTCCGGACGAAGCCCCTCGGGTATATGGCGCGCTCTACGAACTGCCTGACGAAGATCTTCATATCTTGGATGGATTCGAGTCCATGTATCGAAGGGAGCGGCTCGTCGTACAGGGTGTACTCGAGTGCGACGCCTGGACCTATTTGGCAGCGGCCGGACACCCACCCAACGAGCCGAGTCCGCGCTACGTGGCGACCATGGCATATGGCTACGCCGAGCACGAACTGCCCCTGAAGGCTTTGTACGACGCGCTCAACAAACTGAAAGGCTGACTTCACCGCGCTCGCTGCGGCCCTCGGGCGCGTGCTGGATTCGACCGTTGGCCGCAGCTGGCCGAGTCTTCGACAGGAGCCCCTCGGGTTGGAGCGAGACGGGGGATTGACGGCGGTCTCGGGACCGCGCTCACAGGCTTTTCCACCGGAAATCCTTCCGCGCAGAATCCGCCCGAACATGGCGGATGAATCGTCGCGCGTGCTGGCGGCTCTAGGCTCCATCGGTCGGTCGGGCGGTGGCTGCACGCAGGCGCCCTGGTCTGCCTCGGAGGAGCGATGCGAAGCATTTGGATTTTGATCACGGTGATGGCGCTCTCGGCGTGCTACTGGAAGGATTTTCACGACGACGACGAGTGGGAGCCTGAACGCACGCCCAGCGGCGGCCCCCGACCGTCTTTGGGCCCAGACTGCCCTCAGCCCTCGTGCCCCCCGGCGTCTCGTGCCACCTATCTCTCCGCCGATGCCGAGACCTGCCGCGTGATCCCCTTCGAGTGCCCCGAGGGCAGTGAGCCGTTCCGGAGCCCGTGCGGCTGCGGCTGCGAGCTGACCGAGCTACCGACCGAGCCCAACGCCGGCGAGTGTCCCGATGGGCCGGATGTGCTCTATTTGAGCGAAACGGCAAAGGTGTGTGAAACGGTTTCGTTCGAGTGCCCGGATGGTCGAGAGCGCTTCGACTCGGAATGCGGGTGCGGCTGCTTTTCGAGCTGTCCGGACGCCAACGACCCACGGGTACACTATTTGAGCCAGGACCGGGCTTTGTGCGATGCGATTTCGTTCGAATGCCCCGATGCCTGCGTGCCATTCGACGACCGGTGTGGGTGCGGCTGCATCGAGCCCGAGGTCCCGGTCGGTGCCTGTCCCGACCCGGACGATCCCACGGTGCGATACATCAGCACCGACCCCGCCGTCTGCGACGAGTTGACCGTATCCTGCCCGCCCGACTGCCGCATCTTCGACGATGCCTGCGGCTGCGGATGCATCGAGTAGAACGCAAAGCGATAAGACCCGTGCCGGCGCAGTTCGCGACCTGGGGCAATCCGCCGAGCCGGCGGGTGTCGAGCCCCGAGCTCACCCGAGGCGTCGAATGCGGCGGTAGACCTCTCGAAGCTGCACCACCAGGCGATGGCTACGCCTTTGGGTCAGGTCGTCGAGCTCGGCCTGCAGTCTTTGAGTTTGCCGGAGCTGATTGTTGTAGCGCCGCTCCATGCCCATCCTCCGCTTTTCGAAGCGCTGCTGGCCCTCGATCAGATCTGACTCCGCCATCTCCATCAGCTCTCGGGTGTACTCGACCGTCCGCACTCCGGGGGTGCCGGCGAATCGGATGAAGCCGTCGACGGTTCGCAGGTGCAGGATGGTCAGGTCTTCGGGGATGAGGTCTGTGAAAGCCGCCAGCGAGAAGGTGTGCCGGTGGTCCGGGTGGGGGTGATGCCCGTGGGGCGTGGTCAGGACCAAACGGCCCTCGGGTCCGAGGAGCGCCCGCATCTCACGAAAAAACGCCAGGGGATCCTCCACGTGCTCGATCACCTCGCCCGCGACCACCGTATCCCAGTTCGACCCCAGCGCCGCGGCGTCGCTGGTGAACCGGGCCTGCGGAAACCGCTGTCGAGCTTCGGCGATCACCTGCGGATCCAGGTCGTGGCCCAGAGCGTCCATTCCCTTTTGGCGAAGGAGCTCGGTGATGAGCCCCTGCGAGCAGCCCGTGTCCAAGACCCGAGGTCCCCGAGCCCAGGCGACCATCCAGTCCACCCGATCCCGCAATGCGCGGTCGACGAACCCGTCGCCGCCCCCAAAGTACCGGTCCGCGAGGCGGTCCACTCGCCTGTCTTACACCGGTGCCCGGCTGGGTTGAACCCAGCCGACCGGGACTCCGCCTTGCTTCGCAAGGCTGCGCGCTCCCCGGGCCGGGCCCGTCCCGGTGCGCTTGCGAGACCGGTGCCCGGCTGGGTTGAACCCGGCCGACCGGGACTCCGCCTTGCTTCGCAAGGCTGCGCGCTCCCCGGGCCGAGACGCCGCAAGCCCTCCGCGTTGTCGTGTGCCCCGCCGTCCGGGACGGGCGGCAGGCTTGACCCCGAAGTCGGCCGGGGGTCCTGTGACGTCGGATGCCGGCCTCGGTCTTGCAGCGTCCCGAAGGCAACGGACCGTCGCTCGTGCGGTTGCTTCGTCACCCGGTCACCGACGCCGTGGTGTTCGTACTGATCGTCGTGTCGGTGGCTCTGATCGGCATCGAGGAGGTTCAGGGCCTTCCGCCACATTCTTGGGTGGCTCGGGCGGGTGACGCCATCACTTGGTTTTTCGTGGTGGAGCTGTCGCTGCGTTTCGCTGCGGCCCGCAAAAAAAGCCGCTTCTTTCGAAGATATTGGCCCGATATCTTGGCGGTGCTTCCGCTGCTTCGTCCGCTGCGCTTTTTCAGGGTATTGAAACTCCTGCGGTTGTTTCGACTGTTTCAGCTCGGCATGATTCTCGACCGGCGCTTCGCCGCTCTGCAGGGTGTCTTGCGGGTCAACGTACCCTTTCTCTGGATCATCCTCGTGGTGACGCTGCTCGCGGTGGTCGGCGGTACGGTAGTGGCCTTTTCGGTGGAAGGTCGGGTCGGAGCCGACTTCGACACTGCGGAAGAGAGTTTTTGGTGGGTGACCTACAGCCTGATCGCCGGCGAGCCCGTGGGCGGCATGCCCCGGACGGTGCCCGGCCGGGCTCTTCTCGTGACCCTGATGCTGGGCGGCAGCGCCATCTTCGCCGGCTTCACGGGCCTGGTGTCCGCCACCATGGTAGACCGGCTTCAGACCATGAGCCGGGTGGCCGAGATGGATTTGGACGAACTCGAAGAGCAGATCGTGATCTGCGGGTGGAACGACGGCGCCCGGCCGCTGCTGACCGAGCTCGTGCAGGACCGAAACCTGAAGAACCTGCCCATCGTGCTGGTGAACGAACTCGACCACCTGCCATCGGAAATCTGGCGAGACCTGCAGCCCGATCTGGTCTACCACCTGCAGGGCGACTTCGCGCAGCTCGAAATGTTGCGACAGGCGGGAATCGAGCGGGCCAGTCGAGCCGTGGTGCTGGCCGACGAAGGGGGCCCGCACAGCTCGGTGGACCGGGATGCCCGGTCGGTGTTGACCGCGCTCACCATCGAACGCCTGAACCCGGACATCTACTGCGTCGTCGAGCTCAACCACGACGCGAACCGGGCCCACCTTGCGGTGGCGGGGGTCGAGGCCGTGATCACGGGGAGCGATCTGACCGGCCGAGCCCTGGCCGCCGCCTGCCGGGATTCGGCCGCGACCCAGGCCTTGATGGATCTGCTGTCTCTGCAGACCGGTGCCCAAGTGGAGCCTCGACCGGGCCCGAAGGTCGGCATGACCTTCGAAGAGCTGGTGCTTCAGGTGAAGCGCACCGAGGGTCTGCTGGTGATCGGGGTGGATCGGCCCGGCGAAGGCTGCGTCCTGAATCCGCCCTCAGATGCCTGGGTGAGTCCCGCAGATCGGGTGTTGGTGATCCGGGGCCGCCATTGACCGGCGGTCGGGCCGAATGAATGATCCGCCGCGCCGTGCGTCCAAGTCGCGTGAACCTCGCCGAACCCATCCGCCCGTTTCGGAGGATCGCCGTCGTCCTGCTCTTTGGGGCGGTTTTCGTGGCGTGCGACGGCCTCGAGGTGTCGGGCGGAAACGGAAACGGCAACCGAGACTGCCCCTCGGTCCTCCCGGAGGCCGAGGTCGTGTGCAACACGGCGGGCTGCAGCGCCATGTCGGGCACCCGGGACCTGGGCACCGCCACCGTGCGCCGCAGCGACGCCGAGTCTTGGTTCGTGGTGGCGTCCGTGGCCTCCGACTTCGTGCTGAACGAGAACGTTTCGGTAGATTTTGGCTTCGGCGTGCCGGGCGCCCTGGTGCCGACATCCAAAGATGGATCCGCCCGCCGACCCGAGGCCAAGCAATGGGGCCCCGAACGGCTCCGGCGCATCGAGTCCTTGCGACGGCGCCAACGGGCCGAGGCCTGGGTGCGCTCTGGCCAACGTCGGACCCGATGGGACCCGACCCATCGGTTCGCTGGGACCGCCCTCGTCCCCGCGTCCTTCGGGCCGGAGCAGCAGGCCCGGGAATGCGCCCGGTCTGCACCCGACTGCGGCGCTGGATCCATCTGCGTGCTCCCGCCTAGCTCCGAAATGGGAACCTGCGAATCCCGCGTCATCGTGCGGCTCGGCGAGTTCTTCGGTGATCCTGCTTCCGGGGGCACCGTGAGCGGGTTTCGCGAGGTGGAAGCGGCGGTGCGGGAGGTGGGCGACGAAGTGGCGGTACTCGTCGACGTGGAAGATGCGGTTTCCGATCAAGATGTCAGTGAGATTGCCGATCGGTTCGACCGGCACATTGCTCCCACGATCCACTCGGTGTTCGGGCGGCCGGTGCTCGAAGACGGGAGCGATTTCGACGGAAACGGGGTGGTCCTTCTGCTCCTCAGCTCCCAGGTCGGACAGATTAGCGACTTCGGTGAAGACCTGGTGGGATTTTTCTTTTCGGACGATCTCCTCGACGTGACCGATCCTGGGACTCCGGACTGGTCCAACGGCGCGGACATTCTGTACATGCAGCCTGCAGGGCCGAGCATTTCTCTCGATGCCCTGAGCGGGACCATCGGACACGAGTACCAGCACCTGGTGAATCACACGTTCAAAGTGCTGCGGAACCGATCCCAGCCCGAAGCGGTTTGGCTCGACGAGGGCCTTTCGACCTTTGCCGAAGAGCTATTGGGCTATGGAGTGGACGCCTACGACAACATCGCGCTCTACCTGGAGGCGGTATCCAGTACCTCTCTCACGGGAGCCGGTTTCGTTCCGGGAGCCAGTGCCGATACCAGCGAACGCCGCGGCATGGCCGCCCTGTTCGTGCGGTACTTCTTCGAACAGTCCGGGGCGGCGACGGTCACCGGGCCGGGCCAGGTGGTGGATGGCGGAGGGGCCCAGGCGGTCCGGAGCCTGGTGGCTTCGGCCGACACTGGGGTCGACCTGTTTACCGAGGCCGCCACCGGGCGCCGCTTCGAGACCTGGCTCGAGGACCTGCTTCTCACGGTAGCCCTGGACGGCACCGACGTGCCCGACGTGAGCTGCAACCCCCGCCATCAGTTCGCTTCGACCGAAATTGACCCATTCACGGGAGGCCAGCGTGGAGTCGACCTGCGCGGGTCGGCCACGGGGCTCGGCACGTTGGAGGGGCCCGCGTTCGAACCGTTTGGCGCGGTGCAGGACCTGCCGGTGCCGGTGAACGGCGGCGACTTTCGGTTGCTCGACCTGAGCCCGGCGGAGGCGACCGTGTCTTGGAGCACGCCGGTGACCCCGGACCTGCCCGATCTGAGCTTTCGGCTGCGGGTGGTCCCCGCCGGGCCCTGACCGGCAGGCCCGGACGAAAGGAATTTCACGATGATCCCACAGCTCGCGTGTTGGATGCTGCTCGCCGCAGCTTCCGAGCCCATTCAGGTCGACGGCACGGTCCGCCTCACGAAGGCCGGCCCCGAGGTCGAAAGCGTTCTGGTGGCGGGCGAAAGGACGTTCGTCCTGTCGGCCTACGATCCCGGCTTGAACGAGGAACTGCGCCGGCTCGGCGGAACCCGGGTGCGGATCCGGACCCCCGAGGTCCCGAGGGGCGAAACACCGATGCGGGTGCTCGGCTACCAGATCTTGGGGGTGTCCGATGGTCCTCTGCCCCGGGTCGGCACCTTGGCTCGCATGGCCGGAAGCCGGGAGCTCTTGTTCGTGAGCGAGCGCGGCATCGCGCGCCGGCTTCCCAGCAGCTGGAGCCGGAAGATGGGACGGTTGATCGGGGCCAAGCTGTGGATCCAAGGCGAAGTCCGGGACGGTATGCTGCGGCCGTCGCGCTTTCGCCTGCTGCGCTCGCCGCCGGATCGCCGAGCCCGAAAGCGGAGCGACGAGGGGGCCGAGAGCGAAAATGGGGCGGTTCGCCGCCGGAGCGGGCCGGGACTCCGTCCGGCCCGAGGAGACGAGCGATGAAGAAGCTGATTCATGGGCTGGGCTTCGCCTGCCTCGCGGTGGGCGTCTACGCCACCACCGCCTGGGCCGAAGCCCTGGTCGAGGTCACCGATGCGGGCGTGGAGCCGGGCCTGGTGCAGTCGTGGTCCGGCGACGGTCGCGAAGTGGAGCTCACCCTGCGCTCCGACGCCGACCCGGTTCAGGTGGTGCGGGCCATCGAAGGTGCGGTGGACCGGGTTCGAGCCAAGGTGCGCGCGGGTAAGGTGGTGGTTCGCGGAAAGAGCGTGGAAGAGCTGATGCCGCTGCTCGCGAACATCGAGGTCGAAGGCGACGAAGCCCTGGCAGAACTCGCTCAGCTTCAGATGGGGCAGGAGGACTTCGGGTCTGGGTCGAGCCTGCGGGCCAAGAAAAAGAAGCGGGTCGACCGGGCCTTCGTGGATCGCACCAAAGTGGCGTTCGCGCGAGTTCTCGAGGTGGAGCCCCTCGAGTTTCCTAGAGTGAAGCTGACTCTGCAGATCCTGGCGAGCCCCAAGGGAGCGCTTCGAAAGAAGGCATTCAAAGGAAAAAAGATCGTCGTCCTACCCGTTCTCGACACAAAGGACGACGCTCTGGACCTTTCGTCCGAAACCACCCGCATGAATTTGGGAGCGTATTATCTGGAGCCCAAAGACCGGGTGCGCATCCGGCTCGACGGCCAGACCGAGGACGGCACCTGGCTCGCCGGCGCCGTCGCCCGCTGAGGTCGGTCGCTGAGCCCGCTGTCTAGCCACGTCGAAGCGGCAAACCCGGCTCCCGATACCGGTCATCGTCCGCCTTTCGGCCGCCGGTCCGGGCTCGGCCCCAGCGGGCCATGGCGAGGGCCGCCAGCCAAATGACCGAACCGCCTCCTTGCCCGGTCTGGCAGCTGCCGGTGAGGGGGGGCAGCCGACCGCCTCCGGGACCGCGCAGCGCGGATCCCATGCCTCCGTCGGAGGTCCGATCGGCGTCGGCCACCCCTCCGTCCGGCGAGCCACCCTGGTCGGGCATGGACGCTGGAACGCAGACGCCCTGGCACACCAGGCCGTCCAGGCAAGCTCGGTCCGGCCCGCAGGGCTCGTACGCGGCGGCGGGGGGCTGGGGAGGCAGGCACACGGTTCGCCGTTCGGCCGGTTCGGTTCGGCAGACCGTGTCGTCGGGACAGTCGCCGCCCTGGCAGGTCCGGGTGCAGCGGCCTTGAACGCAGACCTGAGACAAGCACTCGCCGTCGCCGTCGCAGGCGTAGCCGAACGGAAGGGCGGTCCGGGGATACAGGGCGCACGCGCCCTCGGCGTCGTCGTCCTGCAGTTCCGGTCGGGTCATCGGGGAGTAGCGCCCGAACATCAGGGCCTCGCCAGGCCGGCAGGTCTGGTTCTCTTCGCAGTGCCCGAGCCCGAGCAGGTGCCCCACTTCGTGCGCCACCACCGTCTGCACCGAGGCGCCCTCGGCCGGGTCCCGACTCCAGAAAACGTGGGCGTCGTTCAGCGCCACGTCGGTGCCCACGCGACAGGGCAGTTCATGGGGAGTGCCGGTGTCGTCCACGGCCGTGCCGCAGTTTCGATCCAACCGAACCCGGGACAGGGTATATCCCAGTACGGTCTCCGGCAGGTCCCAGTCGGGCTCGAAGTAGAAGCTGACCACCGGATCTCCCGGATCCAGGATCCGCTCGCAGGTCCCGCCGGTGCGCCGCTCCATGCGAAACCCGGTGCACGCCAGGGAACCGCCGGCCTCGGGCGCTTCCCAGACCGAGATCGCGGCTTCCATGTCCGCCTCGACCTGGTCGGCCGACAAGTCCGTGCGCCCAGCCTCCGGGGCGATGCAGTACGGAACCGGGAGCCCTTCCGCCGGCCAGACTCCAGCCTGATTGGGCACCCAACCCAGCGCCCCAGCGCACCCGATCCACGCGGCCCACAGCGCAGCCACGGCCGCAGGGTAGACCGGCTCGGGGCCGAACGCGAACCGGGCCCGCGGTCCGGGGTGGGACCGCAGCGCTCCGAGGGGTCGAAGAAGGGTGCAGGTCCCCGCATCGGTTGGGATTTCGCCTTGCCAGACCGCGGATGGCGCGAGTAAGCCCGCGGGCCCATGTTCGGGCACCTTTGGCCACTGGCGATGGCCGCTGCGCAGCAGCCCCAGCCCCAGCCTTCGTGCGATGGGTCACAGCTTCTGCTGCCGGCCGTCCTGTTGGCGATCATGTACTTCGTCTGGCTGCGGCCCGCGCAGATGGACCGCAAAAAGCATGAAAATCTCTTGAAGAGTCTCAAGCGCGGGGACGAGGTTCTGACCAATTCCGGGATCTTCGGGACCATTGCCGACATTCAAGAGAAAACTCTGATGCTCGAGATCGCCCGCAACGTGAAGATCAAGGTGCTTCGGTCCACCGTGCTCCGAAAGGTCGGGCCCGAGGCGGAGATCGAAGACAAGTCGAAGTCCGACAACAAGTCCAAGTCCGACAGCAAGGACAAATGACCATGGAACGAAGTTGGTATTGGCGCCTGGCCCTTATGGTGGGCCTGATGGCGCTGTCGATCTACTACGCGCTGCCTTCGGTGCTCTACTTTGCGCAGGACGCCGAGACCCGCCGACTGAAGGTGGGCGAGGCAGCCGAACCCGAGAGCGAGTCTTTGCTCGAACAGCTCGGTTGGTTGCCCGATAGCCGCATCAATCTCGGAATCGATTTGCAGGGCGGCCTGCACCTGGTGATGGGGGTCGACACCAACAAGGCAGTGCTGGATCGCGTCGACCGAACCGCCGACGAAATCGTCGAGTCCATGAAGGAGGCCGGCACTCCCGTGGCGAGCGCTCGCCGAGTCGCCGAGGTGCCGGTGGTCAACATCGAGCTTCGGGACGCGGCCCACATGGAAGGGCTCAAAGAGATTTTGGCAGACTACGGGCAGAACTGGAGCATCTCCACGCCCGGCGCCACCCAGGCCCGCTTTCGGATGACCGCCGAATACGAAGCCAAGGTTCGGGACGACGCGGTTCGCCAAGCCCTGACGACCCTGCGCAATCGCATTGACAAGTATGGCGTCGCCGAGCCGGAGATCCGCAAGCAAGGCGAAAACTCGATCATGATCCAGCTAGCCGGCCTGACCGCCGACCAGGTCGGAGCAGTGAAAGAGGACATCATCGGCAAAACCGCCCAGCTCGAGTTCAAGCTGGTGGATGAAACTTCGGACTACTTCGAGCGTATTCACGAAGACCCAGACCGGCCCGAGTCCATCACGCTATCGTACGATCAGTGGAACAATGCGGAAGGCGCTCTGGTTCGACGGCCCTACCTGCAGTCCACCGATAAGGCTGCGCTTCGGGCGTTCTTGGCCAAACATCGCTCGGAGCTTCCCTCGGACCGGGTGGTGGGGCTGCAAGAAGTGAAGCCGAACGCCGAGGCCGATCCGGTCTACCAGACCTGGCTGATGGAGCGGCGGACGCCTCTCACCGGCGATGCGCTGACCGACGCCTTCGTGCAGTTCGACAGCGAAAAGAACGAGTACTACGTGGCCATGAGCTTCGACAAAAAAGGCGCAGTCACCTTCGAGCGGCTCACGACCAACAACGTGAAGCGTAAGATGGCGATCGTGCTCGACGATGTGGTCGATTCGGCGCCAGTCATCCAGGGGCCGATTCCGAATGGTCGAGCCAGCATTACGCTGGGTGGATTCAAGAGCCAACAGGAGATACTGGAAGACGCCAAAAAGCTCGCCATCGTTCTCAAAGCCGGTGCGCTACCCGCGCCGGTCTATCCGCAAGAAGAGCGGACCGTCGGCGCCACCCTCGGTGATGACGCGGTGGTCAAGGGGCGCACCGCGCTGCTCGTGGCGCTCGGTGGCATCGTCGTGATCATGATGCTCTACTATCGCTTGAGTGGCGTCATTGGGGTGTTCGCCCTGGTGTGTAACCTCATCTGCTTGGTTGCGGCACTGTCTTCGCTCGGAGCCACGTTGACTCTTCCCGGTATCGCAGGCTTGGCGCTGACGGTGGGAATGGCGGTCGACGCCAACATCATTCAGTTCGAACGAATCCGCGAAGAACTCAGGGCCGACAAAAAGCCCCGTGCCGCCGTCGCTGGGGGGTTCGACAAAGCGTTTTCGGCCATTCTCGACGCCAACCTCACCACCGCCTTGGCCGCGGTGGTGCTCTACCAATACGGCTCGGGTCCGATCCGGGGCTTTGCCACCACCCTGGGCGTCGGTGTGCTGATCAACACCGTTACCGCCGTGCTGATCCCCAGGCTCTTCCTGGACTACCTGACCAAAGGCGTCCGGGTGTCCAAGGTCAGCATCTGAGAGGGACCAGGCCATGATGAACATCATTCGCCCCGACACCAAATTCGATTTCATGGGCTCGGCCAGCTTGTTCACCAAGCTGTCGATCGGCCTGTTCGTGGCGGCTGTGGCGGTGGTCGCCGTCCGCGGCGTCAACCTCGGTCTGGATTTCGCCGGTGGGCACGAGGTGCTGCTCGAGTTCGAGCAGCCCATCACCAGCGAAGAGGTGCGCGGTCGACTCAACGAACTGTTCCCCGAAGTGGACACGGCGGTGCAGCGTTTCGACGTGCCCACGTCGACCGGTACCTTCTATCTGACCCGGATCGAGCGATCCGAGTCCCTCGGGGAGGACGAGCGAACTCGCATGCGGGATCGCTTTCAGGACGAGTACGGCGACGTGTTCGAGGGTCTCGACTACAACCCCGAGGCCGGGGATGTGGTGAAGGTCGACTTCACGGAAAACGCCACCGTGGCCGGGGCCGATCTGAGTTCGCAGAAGCTGTCGGGTGTGACCGAAGACCTGGGCCATCCGGTGCGGTTGGTTCGGCAGGTCGGTCGCCCCGACGAACAGCGTTACGAGATCGTGCTGAAAGGGGTGGACGTCACCCTCGTGAACGGAATGAAGCCCCTGGATCCGAACGTCCGGGCCGCCCGGGTGGAATTCGTGGGACCGACCGTCGGCAAGCAACTTCGCAACGACGGGATCCTGGCCATCCTCTACGCCCTCGGTTTCATCCTGCTCTACGTGGCGTTTCGGTTCGACGTGTTCTACGGGCCCGGCGCCATCGCCTGCTTGGTCCACGACGCGATCATCACGGTCGCCCTCCTGTCCCTGCTGGGGGCCCAGTTCTCGCTGGCCACCATCGCGGGCCTGCTGACCCTGGTCGGTTACTCGATCAACGACACCATCGTGATCTTCGACCGGATCCGAGAGCGTTTGGGCGGTGCCACCGGAGCGGCCATGGACAGTCGGATCAACCAGGCGA
Organism: Myxococcales bacterium LLY-WYZ-16_1; assembly: GCA_031800475.1. GTDB lineage: Bacteria > Myxococcota > Kuafuiibacteriia > Kuafuiibacteriales > Kuafuiibacteriaceae > Kuafuiihalomonas > Kuafuiihalomonas phototrophica. The sequence continues at coordinate 2,223 of DAPKRQ010000377.1, read as the reverse complement.
TCAACGAGACCCTGGGCCGCACGATCATGACCTCCGCGACCACGCTCCTCGCCTGCTTCTGCCTGATGTTTTTCGGTCGGGGGACGGTGATGGCCGAGTTTGGGCTGATCATGACCGTGGGCATCCTGATCGGCACCTACTCGTCGATCTACGTCGCCGCCCCGACGTTCAGGCTTCTCCGCAATCGGTTTTCCACCGACTGACCCGCTCGAAGCGTATCCATTCGATGGGGGTGCCATCCCGAGCCACCCCAAAATGTGGGGTTCGGCGGCGAATCGACCCTTGAGGTGGGGGATCGGAAGACCTAATGTCCGCTGGCAATGCGGGCCTGGGTTCAGCCGGATGTCGAATCCTCTTCAGCCGCCGACCTGGTCCGATCCCTGAACCTGCCGCGGCCCATCGCCGAGTTGCTGGTGCGGCGCGAGGTGCGGGATCCGGAGGCGGCCGAGAAGTTTCTCCGTCCCCGGATCGAAGACCTTCCAGATCCCTGGAGTCTGAAGGGGATGGAGCCGGCCACCGAGCGGCTGGCCCGGGCCGTGGCCCGGGGCGAGCCGGTGGCCCTGTACAGCGACTACGACGTGGACGGGGTCACGAGCGCCGCCCTGCTGCAGGAGTTTTTCGAGGCCCACGGACTTCGGGTCCACACGTACATTCCGCATCGACTGCGAGAGGGTTACGGGCTGAACCGGGACGCGATCGAAGAGCTGTGTGCCCAGGGCTTCGGTCTGATGGTCACCCTGGATTGTGGCATCACCGCCGTGGACGAGGTGGAGCACGCCAACCATCTGGGGATGGATGTCATCGTGGTGGATCACCACCGCTGTCCGGCGGAGCTGCCGGCCGCCCGGGCCACTTTGAACCCCCATCAACCGGGCTGCGCCTACCCCGACAAAGTTCTTGCCGCCGTGGGGGTGGCCTTTCATCTGGCGGTGGCCCTTCGGCAGCGGTTGCGACGGGCCGGCCACTACGGCAGTCGGCCCGAGCCCAACCTCCGGCGTCTGCTGGACCTGGTGGCTCTGGGCACCATTGCCGACATGGTGCCGCTCCAGGGGGTGAATCGCCTGTTGGCCTGGCACGGGATGGCGGAGCTCGGCCGGGCCCACCGGCCGGGGATCCGGGCCTTGCTCGAAGTCTGCCAGGTCCGCCCGGGTCGGGTGCGGGGCGGCGACGTGTCGTTCAAGCTCGGGCCCCGGATCAACGCCGCCGGTCGCCTGTCCGACGCCCGGACCGGGGTTGCCCTGCTGACGGCCACGGACCTGGCGGCGGCCCGGCGCCACGCTGCCACTCTGGATGCGGCCAACCGAGACCGGCGCGAAGTCGAAGCGCAGGTGCACGCCGAAGCCCTGGAACGGGTGACCGACCCGGAGGCGCCGATTCTGGTGGCGGCCGATCCGAGCTGGCACCCGGGCGTGGTGGGCATCGTGGCGTCCAAGCTGGTGGAGCGTTTCGACCGGCCGGCCGTGGTCATCGGGGACGGCGGGCGGGGCAGCGCCCGCACCGCACGGGGCCTTCACCTGTACGATGCGCTGAGTGCCTGCGCCCATCACCTGACCAAGTTCGGCGGGCACGCCGCCGCGGCGGGCTTTCGAATTCCGTTCGATCGGGTGGAAGCCTTCGCGGAAGATCTCGAGCGGGTCGTGGCGTCGGCCCAGCCCGGCGGGTTGGAAGAAGCGCCCCTGCGCTACGACCTGGAGCTTGGCCCCGACGCCCTGCAGGTGGGCTTCGCCAAGCAGCTGCGCTGGCTGGAGCCGTTCGGAGTCGGAAACCCGGAGCCGCTCTTTCGCCTGGCGCCCTTGCCGTTGGAGAGCGCTCGCCTGGTCGGAAAAGGCCAACACGTGAAGCTCCGGGTCCTGCACGGGGCGCGGCCGGTATCCGCCATCGCGTTCCGCCAGGCCGAGCTGGCCGAGTCCTTGCGGGCGGGGGAGCCGGTGGAGCTGGCCGGTCACGTCGAGATCAACGAGTTCGCGGGCTTCGAACGGGTGGAGCTCCGGGTTCGGGATGCCCGGGTCCCCGACGGGGACGCAACCAGCGCTCCGCGGTCGCTGGCTGGGGTCTGAGGCCCGGTCGGCGGACGGGGACCCCGCGCAAACTCGCCCTCGCGTCCCACTTTCGAGGTGGGCGGCCGGTGGCCGTCGGTCAAGTTCGGGCGATGGCGGCCGAATGCATCGGTCGGTGCAGTCCGCGATCCTCATGGCCCTGTGCCTGTCGGCCCAGACCGCGCCC
>DAPKRQ010000376.1:0-12064 GCA_031800475.1 Myxococcales bacterium LLY-WYZ-16_1 | reverse complement strand
GTGATGCACAATGCCACCTTCGACCTGAAGATGCTCGCCGCCCAGTATGACGCCTACGACTGCGTGGCCCGGGCCCAGGTTGCGGACACCCAGATCGCGGAGATGCTGCTGCGGAACGGGCGCAAGAGCGACGTGGTCATGCAGGGCTTCGCGCTCAAGGCCCTGGCGGAGCGCTACGCGGGGATGGAGCTGGACAAGACGATTCGGCAGGGCTTTTACGGCATTCAGTCTCTGGACGAGCTGAGTCCGGCGGAGCTGCATTACGCCCAGCGGGACGTGGAGGCGACCTGGAAGGTCTACGCCCAGCAACTCCCGGAGCTGGAGCGCGATGGCCTGCTGCGGGTGGCTGCCATCGAGGGGGCGGCCGCGCCGGCGTTTGCCGGGCTCGAGCTGTTCGGCTTTGGGCTGGACGCGGACGCCTGGCGGGCTCGGGTCACGGAGGAGCAGAGCCAGAGCCAGGCCAGCCGCCAGCAGCTGGACTGGGAGTTTCGTACGGTGGCCGACCGGGATCTGTTCGGTCAGACCACCCTGAACTACGACCACGACGAAGAGGTCCTGACCGCCCTCAAAAAGCTTGGGGTTTCGCTGAGGACGGTGCGGCGGGAGGCCCTGTTGGCTTGCGGCCACCCGGCGGCCCGGGCTTTGGCGGAGTACCGGGAGCATCAGAAGATCGTCTCGACCTACGGCGAGGGATTTTTGGCCCACCTGCACCCCGAGACCGGCCGCCTTCATCCGCGGTTCAAGGCCCTGGGGGCTTCGACGGGGCGGGCTGCCTGCGGCGAGCCGAATCTGCAGAACATTCCGGGCGAGAGTGCGTTTCGGGAGTGTTTTCGGGCCCCGCCGGGGCGGGTGTTGATCACCGCGGACTACGCCGGCGCCGAGCTGCGGGTGTTGGCGGAGATGTCGGAAGACCCGGTGTTTCTGCGTACCTTGTCGGCGGGTGAAGACCTGCACGCCCGGGTGGCCTCGGTGATGTTTCGAAAGCCGGTCACCAAACAGACGGAGCCCGAGCTTCGGGCCCGGGCGAAGGCGATCAATTTTGGGCTGGCCTACGGCATGGGAGTGGGGGGCTTGGCCCGGCAGCTCGGCACCGACGAGGCCGACGCGGAGGGCCTGCTGGCCGCCTATTTCAAGGCATTTCCGAAGATCCGCGGCTTTTTGGACGCAGCGGCCAAGACCGCCCTTCGCCGGGGCTACGCCGAGACCCTGGCAGGGCGAAAGCTGTGGTTCACCGACATGCGCCGAGATGGACGCGACGAGGGAAGCTTGGTGCGGATCGCCAAGAACATGCCGATCCAAGGGACGAACGCGGACCTGACCAAGATCGCCATGGCCCGGATCTGCGCGGCGTTCGCCCAAGAGGGCCTCGACGCCCGCCTGGTCAACATGGTCCACGACGAGCTGGTGGTGGAAGCGGCGGAATCCGACGCGGACGCCGCCCGCCGAATCGTCGACCGCCACATGCGCTCGGCCGGCGCCGAGCTGCTCCGCCGCGTCCCCATGGACGTGGACCTCCAAGTGGGGCCCAGCTGGGGCAAAAGGGGCGCCCCCCCCGACGCGCGGGAACGGGTGGCTGCGGACCCGGCCGCGCAAAGGATGTGAGCTTCGCCGGAAAGCCGTTCCCGGTCGCCCCGCCGGATACCGAAGGGGAGGAGGACCTCAGGAAGCAGCCTCGACCCGGCCGGAGCCGAGGGCGCTCGGGCGGCGGGAACCTCAGGTCACTGAAGCCGCGTGGCGTTGCGCTTCAGGAAGGCGGCGTAGGTCTCGGGCGCGCGGCCCAGCACCTGCTGAACGTGGGGGCTCACCGCGGCGGCCCAGCCCCGGGCCTTCATGTTCTCGAGCCCGGTAAAGGCTTCGACGTAGAGCTCGGGCGTGCCGTTTCGGCGCGCGCCGTCGGCGTACTGGTCGGGGCTGAGGTCGGTGTACGTGACCGGCTCGCCGGTGATTTCGCCCAGCAGCGCGGCGAGCTCGGAGTTCTTCAGGGCTTCGCCGCCGGTCAGGTCATAGGTCTTTCCTGCGTGCACTTCCGGATGCATCAGCACCTCGGCCGCCACGGCGGCGATGTCGCGCGAGCTGATGTACGCGACCGGCTGATCGCCCGAGGCGCCGTAGAAGGTGCGCCGGCTTTTGAGCGAGTCGGCGCTGAAGTTGAGGACGTTGTCCTGAAAGAAGGTGGGCCGGAGGATGGTGTAGCCGAGGCCGCTGTTCGCGACGTCCTCATCGGACAGGCCGTGGTTCTTGGCGAGCCAGAAGTCGGATCGGGCGTCGGCGCCTGCGGCCGACAGCTTGACGATGTGCTTTGCGCCGGCGGTCCTGGCGGCGTCCATGGCCTGAGCGCCGAGCTTCGCGAAGTCGGGCACGAAGGGGACGAGCAGAAACGCCCGGTCGACGCCGTCGAACGCAGAGGCCAACGTGTCGGGTTCGTCGTGGTCGTAGCGCACGATTTCGACGCCGGCTTCGGCGAGCGACCGAGCCTTGGCCGGGTCGCGAACGCCAGCCCGGAGGCTCGACGGGGCGGTGCCGCGCTCGAGGAGGTGCTGGAGGGTCTGGGAGCCGACCTTGCCGGTGGCGCCGGTGACGAGGAGGTGGGTCATGGTGGAGGTTCCTTTCGCGGGCCAGCATGGGGCCCGGCCCTGGGTTGCATCCAGTGCATTATCGGCACGGCACGATTCGATGCCGTGCATCTCGAAGCCGTCGACCGGGTCCTGCCGGGGGGCATGACGCATCGTGATTCAGAAGAATACGTGGTGACCTTGCTCGGAATCTGCTGGGCAACCGCAGCGTGGAGGCACGACCCCGAGCGCATGGACCTCGAGGCGCTGAGACCCTCGAAAGAAAGAGCGGGGTGGGCCTCGAGCAGAAATGTCCCCGGGCCGTTCCAGCTCCGAGGCGTAGGCCAACAGCGGCTTCGCGCCAGAGCAGCTGTCGCTCACCTCGATGATGAGCAGACGAGCCGTCGCGGCCGCTTCATCGATCTGCCAGCAGAGTCTGCCGAACCCGGGCTTTGGCGCCTGTCGGGATCGGACTGCCGTGGGCCATGATCAAGCGGTCGAAGTCGAGCTGCAGGATGCCATCGACGCTCCGATCGAACGCGTCCCGGTTTTGGGTGAGCATTCGAGTGATGCGGCTCTTCGCAAGGCCTTCGAGGGTTCCGGCTGCCCACAGGATGCTACGGATCGCGAAACCCTTGGCATTTTCAATGTTGAATAGAAGGTCGGTGACGACCAGGGTCCGGCTGGGCCGATGAAGCAGGACCCGCTCTCGGACTCTGGGGGCTCCGTCTATCGAGTGGACTTCGATCTCGGGAGGCCAGTCGGAGGGGAGCCCATCCTCGAACGCTTGCAGACGAGAAATCTCGGGGCGCTTTTTCGCGAGGCCGGATGGTCCGAATACTGCAGCCTGGGGAAAGGCTTCGGCGGCGGAGGGGAGAAAGAGGTGATGGAACAGGTTCGGAGCCACCACAAAACGCACCTCTCCCAGCTTTTCGAGAGAAGAGGCGGTGCTCGGCCCGATCCGAAACGGGGAGTGAATCAGCAGCCTGCGGTCCTCGGTACGCAGAACGGTCATGGTGCAGGGAAACCGAAGACCGGGTGCGAGCTTGACGGGTCGATGAACCAGCCAAACGCCGGGGGCAAAGTCTTTGAGCTTCGGCTCGGATGACGATGAAAGGGGCGCGGTGGCGGCTTCCATGAAATTGGTCATGTGTACTTGACCAGTATTCGGTCAAGTGGAAACATGTGCAACGGATGGAGCGAATGGGTCCCCCCAAACGACATCCCCTCTCCCGCGGCCGGTCCGCGAAAGACCGGCTTACATTTCGAGCCGAGCTCGAGAGGAAAAAAAAGGCTCGAACCCTTCAGCTGTTGTTCAAAGCCGCGCGGCTCGCGAACGACCGGGCGGTCGCGCACGTTCGGGCCACCCGACCGGGGGCGAGCCGGTTCCGGTCGGCGCACACCGCTTTGTTTCCGCACATCGATCTGGAGGGAACGCGCCTGTCGGTCCTGGCGGAGCGGGCGGGGGTGAGCAAGCAGGCCGTGGGTCAGCTGGTCGACGAGCTGGAAGACCTCGGGATCTTGGAACGGTGTCCCGATCCCCGGGACGGCCGGGCCAAGCTGATCACGTTTTCGGCTGCCGGACGGCTGTCTGTGTTGGACGGGCTCGACGCTCTGGAGGAGGTTGCGCAGCAGCTTGCTCGAAGCCTCGGCCGGACGGGGCTGGCCGGACTGCATCGGGAGCTCGAGGCCCTGCTGACCGTCCTCGAAGCTTCGGAAGACGCGGCGTCTCCGCCTTGACGGGGAACCTGCCGGCGTTCTCCGCCGCACAGGGCTCGTCATCGGGGTGTTCGTCTCGTGGCTGGGCCTTTCGGCCCGTGGGAATCGGTGAACAGACGACAGTTCAAAGCCAGCGGAACGTCACGAGCCCGCCGAGGCGCGTGTCCCCGCAGCGTGAACGGGAAGGCCGTATTGGCGGTCACTTCCTCGTCGGGCAGTATCAAAAGCCCAGCGACCGCGCGTTGGGGGAACGGTTAGGGGCCGCGTTGGGCGCAGTAGACCTGATCTTTCGTCGGCGAGTAGATCGAAAAGGTGAGCGACTGGACGAGCAGGTTGAGGAACGAGTTCTTGCTCTTGATCTCGGCCACTTCCCGCCCTTCTCCGCAGACCTCTTGCACGTCTACCGGCCCGGTCAGATCCACCAATCCGAAGATCATGCCATGGTGCCACTGCTTCAACGCCGGTTGAGCCTGTGGCTCGACATCGGGATTTCGGTAACTGTGTCGCCAGCATCCCGTGGAGGGTGCGAGGGAGATCAAAGTCAACAACAGAATGGTTCGCTTCATGATTGGAATACCTCGCTCGCCTTCAAGACTCGCAGATGACCTTCTCTTGCTTGGGAGCGTAGATGTAGAGGGTCACCAGGGTGAGGAGGGCCTGTACGACCGTGATCTGGTCTTGAACGCGATAGACTCCGTTCGGGCAGGCTTCATCCAGATTCACTGGGTCATCCGCATCGATGACCCCGAGCAAGAAGTGGTCGTGCCACTGCTGAACCGCGGGCTCCGGAGCGGGATCTTCTTTGCTGAGGTTGTATGTATGCCGGTAGCAGCCACTCGTGAGAGCGCCGACGATGAGCAGGATCGATAGCCATCGCATACGGCCCGTTAGCCCGGGTGGTATTCCCGACGCAACCCCTGGACTGAACCATTTTGAAGGGAATTCGCGGCGACTGATTGGAGCAAGAAGGAGCCGCATCAGGCTACGGCCCGCCGCGTGGCGCTCCGAAAGCGCTCGTGCCCTTCGCCCCTCGAAGGGAAACGGGAGTGGACCTCCCTGCTCCATTGTCCCGTCGACATCGCCCGGGGTCCCGTGGAGGCGCCAGGACCCGTCCGCTGGGCACTCGGACTGGCTGAGCTCTTGCACCAACTGCACGAGCACGCCGCTCGGCGCGAAGATGTACAGGATGCGCTGTCCCCAGGGCTCGTCGACCGGGCCCTCGTGCCGGAGCCCCGGATACCGGCCGCTCGCCTCCATGGCTGCTGGGATGGCCGTGGCTCAAAAAGAATGGCCGCCTCCTGCCAGGTAGTCGACCTCTTCGGGGGTGGAAGCGCGGCCCAAGATCTCATTGCGGTGCGGGAATCGGCCGAATCGTTGGATGACCTCTCGGTGTGCCTCGGCAAACCGAAGGTTCACGCGAACGCGATCCGAGTCGGGATGCTCCTTCGAGTGGACGTCAAACAGACGAACACACTCGTCTTGGGTGTCCAGGCATTCGGCGTGCATCAGGGGCATGTACAGAAAAGACCGCAGGTCCCCAGACAAGCGCCGGTCGTCACCTTTGGTGATGCCGGTTCGGGCCAACGCGAGCGCTCGGACATCCGACTCGAACATGCGATACGTCCCCCGGAACATGTTGCGCGGGAACTGGTCCAGCACGATCACCGTGGCGAGCAGCCGACGGGGCGTCGAACTCCACGGTTGAGGCTGCTCGGCCCGGAGCGACTCGTAGACCGCGTGGAATCGCCGCCGGATTTCTCTGTCGAAGTCCGGGTCCTTCTGCCACCACCGCCGGGCGAAGGTGTCCGAAGCGAACCCGTCCTCGTCCAGCGGGCCCAACCAGAAGTGAAGCACATCTTCGGCGTCCGTCTGGACCACGGACCGGTCGTATCCCGCCCTGTAGAAGGGTTCAAGCCGCAGGCGGCTGCGCGGACCCGTGGCGCGACCGCTGCACGTTCGATCTCCAGGGGCGCATCCGTCTGGCCGGGATCCCGGGCTCCGAGGCGCGGCGGTCTTTGGAGGGCCTCCGCCGCCCGGGCGAGTTCGTGCTATGCATCGACCATGGAGAGGAACGTCGCCGCGGCGACGGCGGGCGGATTCGGTCGGCTCGCCCAGTCGAACGGGGCCCGTCGGAAATGAGCCGGAGGACCGACCCGGCATTCTCCTCGACGAGGCCGTCGACCACCGAAGGCCCCGAAGGCCAGGCGGGCTCCTCATGGGCGGCCACCGAAGAGGGCCGGCGTGAAGGGACATCTCCCCGGCGCCCCGATGGGGACACCGAGTGGACGGCGACCCTCCCGCCCTGGCTGTCGTTTCCGCCGGACTCCTTGGAGGTGCGCCAGCGGGGGGCCACGGTGGTCTTCGAGACCAGCCGGGCCTCCCTCGACCCGACGTTGGCGGTGGCGCTGGCTTTGGTCTCGCTGCTCGGTCTGCCCCTCATGCTCATGTTTTGGGGCAATCCGGTTGTCATGGTCCCCGGGGTCGCTTTCGGCGCCTTCATGGTCTTTCGTCTGAAACGAAAGGGTCATGCCCTGGTGATGAAGCTCGTCCACGGGCGGCTGAAACAGCGCGGGGCATCCCGCAGCGTCGGCCTCGATGCCGTCGAAGCCTTCGAGATCGCCGAGCCTTCGTCCGCCACGGGATCCGCCTGGAGGCGCAGAGATGGGCCGCGGCTGATGGCGCGACTGTCGAACGGCTCCGAGCGTCAGGTCTTCGGCCCGGTCCGAGACGTCCGAACCCTGCACTGGCTGAAGCCCTACCTCGAACACCTGGCGGGCCTTTCGCCTTCGGAAGACGCCGTGTTGGCCGAGGTCTCCCGGCGGACCTCGGAGGGGCATGACGATCGCGGCCGCTGCCGGTCCTGCGGCGCGGCCCTGCAGATCGACGACTTGGCCCACAACGTGGGCATCGTGCGATGCGGCTACTGCGGCACCGTCACCTGGGTCGGGGCCACCGCCGCCCAGCAATCCGCGCCGCGCCGCTACGCAAAGACCGAGCTTGCACACCTGGTGCGCCTGGTGAGCCCCACGCCTTTGCACCCGGTCCGCTGGGTGATCGTGCTCGGGAGCCTCCTCGCGGCGATTCCGGCCACCCAGCACGGGGGCACTTGGCTGGTGGAGCGGCTCACCGGCGACGGGCGGGTCGAAAACCACGTGTGGCTGCTCATCGCTCCCGCCCTCGGCCTGGTCGCCTTCTCGCTGTTCGTGGCATCGGCCCGGCGCTCGCCCAAGATCACGCACTGGGGGGTCGAGTGGCAACTGCACCCCATCCCCGTCCCGGGGTCGAAGATCCTCGGCATGCCCCGGTCGTCGATCCACTCGATCGTGTTGCGGCGAGTGCGCCCGGGCCTCGCCGCCCTCGGGATCCTACAGGCTCCGGTCGGTCGGTTTCTCGGGCTCCAGACCGGGCTGGACTGGGTCCATCAGGTCGAGATCGTGGACCGAAACGGTCGGGTGCGGCTCCTGGCCCAGGACATGGGTGACGCCCGAGAAGCCCACGAGATCGCCGAAGCGGCGTCTCGGGTCCTCGGCAAGCCCTGGCAGTCGGCGGTTCGCGAAGACTGAACTCGGTGCGAGCCACTCGCCTGAGATGCCTCGTCTGGTCGGGACGAGTTCGCCTGAAAGTCCGACCGGGGGCCAGGTGTCTGAAGCGAATGATGAGGGTGGAGGGAATCGAACCCGCAACCTATGGATTAAGAGTCCATTGCTCTGCCAATTGAGCTACACCCCCGAGAATGGGCGCCGGAGGCCTGGGCCGAACTCCGACGGGCTCACCCTTTTGGAGCAAATCGGTCTTCAGTTCAACCGATTTCGAACCCGGGTGATGGGGAAGCGCTGAGGCTTCCGTGGGTGACCAACGGGGCTTGAACCCGCGACCTATGGATCCACAATCCACCGCTCTACCAACTGAGCTATGGCCACCATGGAGCGCGCACGCCCGCGGTCGTCGGATGTGCCATGGGCCCCCAGATCGTGCAACCTCTTTCGGAAGCCCCGCCTGCGGACGCCTCGGACCGAACCTCCTCCAGCGCGCCCGAAGGGATTCGAACCCCTGACCGTCGGCTTAGAAGGCCGCTGCTCTATCCGGCTGAGCTACGGGCGCTCCGCCCGGGGCGGAATCGACCCGGCGGACATCGGGGCGAGAGGATTCGAACCTCCGACCCCCTGCTCCCAAAGCAGGTGCGCTAGCCAGACTGCGCCACGCCCCGATGGACGCCGATGAAACGGCGCCGAGGTCTCTTCGTCAATGGGCTCCCCACGCAAAGTGAGATTCGAGCAAGGGCAGGATCTTTCGAAGGGCCTGTCCCCGGTGGGAGACGTGGTTCTTCTCCTCCGGACTCAGCTCCGCCATGGTCCGGCCGTCGGGCAGCTCGAAGATCGGGTCGTACCCGAAGCCCCCAGCGCCCCGGGCCGAAAAGGTGATCCGGCCTTCGCAGACGCCCTCCACCCCGATCGGCGACCCGAACCCACAAAAGGTCATGGCGCACACGAAGCGGGCGGCACGGTGTTCGCTCGGCACGTCCGACAACGCCTCCAACAGCGCCTGCATCCGATCGGCGTCGGTGCCCGGCACCCAGCGGGCGCTTCGGATACCGGGGGCGCCGTTCAGGGCGTCGACCTCCAGGCCCGAATCGTCCGCCAGCACCGCGTCGGCCCTCAGGGCGTCGGCCACGTAGGTCGCTTTGAGCCGGGCATTCTCCAAAAACGTGGCCCCGAACTCCTCGGGCATCTGCAGGTCCGGGTGATCCGCCAGGGTCTGCACCTCGACGTGGCTCAGGGCCTGCTGGATCTCTCGGGCCTTTCCCGGGTTTTGGGTTGCGGCGATCAGCAGCGGGCGCCTCATGAGACGGTTTCCAAAGCCTCCCGCTGGGCCCGCACCAAGGCTTGGATCCCCGCCGTGCCCACGTCGAGCACCCGGTCCAGGGTGCCCCGGCTGAATGTGCGCTGCTCGGCCGTTCCCTGCACCTCCACCACTTCGTCCTGGTCGGTCATGACCAGGTTCACGTCAGCGTCCACGGCTTGATCTTCACCGTAGTCCAGGTCGAGCAGCACGTCTGTGCCCCGCACCCCCACGGAAACCGCCGCCACGTTTCGATGAACCGGGTTCTTGGGGAGCTCGCCGGTCTTCAGCAGCTTGCGCACCGCGAGCTGAAGCGCCACCCAGCCGCCGGTGATCGCCGCGGTCCGGGTACCGCCGTCGGCCTGAAGCACGTCGCAGTCCAAGGTGATGGTCCGCTCTCCCAGGCCCTGCAGGTTCACGGCGGCCCGGAGGCTTCGGCCGATCAGCCGCGAGATCTCGTGGGTGCGGCCCCCGACCCGGCCTTGCAGCGATTCGCGCCGGTTTCGCCGATCGGTGGAGCGGGGCAGCATGGCGTACTCGGCCGTGACCCAGCCCCGGCCGGGCTCGTTCATCCAAGGAGGCACCCTCGCCTCGAGGGTGGCGTTGCAGAGCACGTGGGTGTCGCCGAACCGGCACAACACCGAACCCTCTGCCCACTTTGTGTAACCGAGCTCGAAGCCCACCGTCCGAAGCTGGTCGGGGGCCCGGCCATCCGCCCGGGGAGACATGGGGCGGGACCGTACCCGGTCGGTGCGGGAAAGCAACCGCGGTCAGTGAGACAAGAAGCGCTCCAACCCGTCGGCCACGGCTTTTCCGACGGCCGCTGCACCCTTTGCGGTGCCCAGCCACACGGCCTGCTTTCGGTGGCTGAGGTATCCGGCTTCCAGGAGCACCGCCGGCACCCGTGCCGTGCGAAGCACCCAAAATGGCGCCTGCCTCAGACCCCGGCTGGGGCCCATGCCCCGCACCCGAGAGACCGCCGATTGCACCGCCGCCGCAAGGCGGGCCGAGGCCCGGTGGGCGGCTTGCCGGCGAAGATCGGCCACGATGGCCTGCGCTCCCGTTTCCGAAGGGGCGCGGGCCGAAGGAGCGCCTTCTTCTTCCCGGGCCACCAGACTTTCGGCCTCGGGGTCGGTGAGCACCGAGGCCACGTAGGTCTCGGTACCGCGGCGGCTGCGGGCGGCAGAGGCATTCACGTGGATCGAAACGAACGCGTCCGCGTCCCGGGCGTGGGCGAGTTGGATCCGTCGATCGAGCGACACGGCCCGGTCTGCGGTCCGGGTCAAGAACACCTGGTGGCCTCGGGCTCGGAGGGTGCGGGCAGCGACCCGAGCCACCTGCAGGCAGATGTCCTTTTCCTTCAGACCGTGGCGTTCGGCCCCGGCCTCGGACCCGCCGTGCCCCGGGTCGAGCACCACCACCGCAGACGCGAGCCACCAGGTCCAGAGCATGGTCAGGGGCTCAGGCGCTCCATCAGCCGCGGGAACGCCGAGGTTTCGCGCAGGTGGTGCAGCCCGCAGATCCAGGCCACCGTCCGCTCGAGGCCGAGCCCGAAGCCGGCGTGGGGCACCGTGCCGTAGCGCCGCAGGTCCTTGAACCACTCGAAGGGTTCGTGGGGCAGGCCGTGCTCTTCGATCCGGGCTTCGAGCACCGGCAGTTCGTCTTCGCGTTGGCCGCCGCCGACGATCTCTCCGTAGCCTTCGGGCGCCAGCACGTCGACACACAGGGCCCGGTTCGCGTCTTCGGGGTCCCGTTTCATGTAGAAGGCCTTCACCGCGTAGGGGTAGCGGTGCACCATGACCGGCCGATCGAACTGACGGCTCAAAATCGTCTCTTCGTCGCCGCCGAAGTCGTCGTCGTAGCGGGCACGCTTGCCCGGGTCCGCGGGCGCCGGGGCGTCCGCGGCCTCCTCTTCGGTGCCTTCCGAGTGCTTCCTGCCTTCGCTTCCAGCGGGGGTGCGGTCCGCGGTGCCCGCGTCGATGGCTCGGTTGATCCGGTCCACCGCTTCCGCGTGGCTGAGACGCGGGAAAGGCTTTTGCACCTTCTCCAGGGCTTCGACGCTCCGGCCGAGCATCTCCAGATCCTTTCGATGCTTTTCGAGGACCCGCTCGACGATGAACACCAGCAGGTCTTCGGCCAAGTCCATGGTGCCGTCGAGCTCCATGTACGCCACCTCGGGCTCGACCATCCAAAACTCGGTCAGGTGCCGGCGGGTCTTGGACTTTTCGGCCCGGAAGGTGGGCCCGAAGCAATACACCTTGCCGTGGGCCATGGCCGCGGCCTCCATATAGAGTTGCCCGGACTGGGTCAGGTAGGCCTTGTCCTTGAAGTAGTCGACCTCGAACAGGGTCGACGTGCCTTCCACCGCGTTCGGCGTGAAGATCGGGGCGTCGACCAGGGTGAAGTCGCGGCCATCGAAGAAGTCTCGGATCGCCTTCACCACCGTGTGCCGCACCCGCAGGATCACGTGTTGCCGGGACGAGCGCAGCCACAGGTGCCGGTGGTCCATCAAGAACGCGATGCCGTGCTCTTTGGGGCCGATCGGGTACTCGTCGGCCCGTTGCACCACCTCGAGTCCCTGGGCCTGAAGCTCGAAGCCGAGGGGCGAGCGGGCGTCCCGCTTCACCGTACCCCGGACTTTCACAGACGACTCCTGGGTCAGGGCCTTGGCGGCCTGGAACGTGTCCTCGTCCACGTCCTGCTTGCCCATGACCACCTGCAAGGTGGCGCTGCCGTCGCGGACTTGCAGAAAGTGAATCTTTCCAGAAGAACGCTTCTTGTACAGCCACCCCCGGATCTCGACTTCGGTGCCTTCGTAGCGGTCCAGGTCGTCGCGGATCTCCAGGACGGTCGGGGTCGGGATGCCGGGCTCCATGGGCCCGGACTAGGCCGAGCTCCGCAGCAGGACAAGGCTCGGCCGACCGCCGGCTCGGGGTCCGGAAGGCCGGGCGACC
>DAPKRQ010000375.1:0-8226 GCA_031800475.1 Myxococcales bacterium LLY-WYZ-16_1 | reverse complement strand
GTCCCAGCCATCCCGGGACGCCCATCCTCGTACGGCTCGAGAGGGCATGGCGTTACCGGATCGGTCCCGCCCGCGCCGAGCCCGGACCGGCATTTTGGCCTACGAAGTACGCCCGGCGCCGCGCTTCGATCGCCGCAGCCGTCATTCGGAGTGGGTGACGTAGACGCTGAGATCGATGTTGCCGCCGGCCGGTCCCGAGCGGTTTCCCCGGGGGTCGAAGTAGGCGCTGTCGTAGGTGATCACGTTGGTCTGGCCCAGGGTCACCTGCTCGGTGATGTCCACCACCCGCGGGCGAACCGGAAGCCCCGGGCACCAGTACGCCCGTTGCGGCGCCCAGTTGCCCCACTGCCCTGGGGAGACGCCTTCGGCCGCCAAAGGTGCGCAACCTCGCGTCGACCCGATGCCGGTTCCGAAGGTCGACCGGATCTCGACGGGCTCGCCGCCGTTGACCGTGAAGGAGTGCCGGTGATCGCACCACTCGGCGCAGTTGGTGCCGTCGGCCTGGCCGTGGCCGCTGACCAGGACCACCAACTCGACCTTCGAGGCCCCTTCGGGCGGCGTGAACTCGTAGGGTTCCTTCCGGTCGTTGTACTCCGCGTTCCAAGGGCCGCCCCGAAATGCGAGCTCGGCCGAGACCGGCGTCGGATCGCCCCCAGCATGCCGACTCAGGCGGAGTTCGAAGCGCACGTCCCGCTGGGTTTTGCGCTCCCAGGGCGGACCCATGACGATGCGGAACCAAGTCTCGCCGCCCTCTCGAATCGCCCCGAGTAGCGGTGTGGCATCCATGATCCATCGACGCGAACCCCTGCGCCAGTAGGGCGTGATCCAGCGGGCGATTTCGGTGCGGGACTCGCACGACTCGCCGTCCAGACACAGCTGAATGCGGCCGATCCGATCCCATTCGGAGCATGCGAACACGTTTCGCTCCTTGCATTCGACCCGGACGTCGAACTCGAAACGGTCGTAGTCTTTCATCTCGTCGGCTTCGGGGAGGACCACCCTGCGGACGAAGATCCGGTCGGTCACCGGCTCCTCCAAGAGGATGTGCTTGTCGACGCCGGTTTCGGTGGCCACCTGATGCCGCACCCGGGCTTTGTGATTGTAGAAAAGCCCGAGATACCCGAACATGCGCTGGCTAGATGGCCCTCCGACGAACTCGCTGGCGCTCCCACCCGAGTCCCAGCGCTGCTCTCGGTCGATGCCGAACGCGACGAGCGGCGGCGGTCGTGCGACTCCCCGATCTCCCAAATCGACCCAGTTGGAGCGATCCTCCTGAAAAGCCCCATAATCCGAGATCAAGCGCCCTACCGACCCCTCGACGTCTCGCGCCCGATCCGTCACGAAATGAAATCGCTGAAACTGGCGATCGGCTTCGAAAATGTCATCCGAGTACACTCGAAAGACCGTTTCTTCGATACGGCGTTCGATCGATTGGATTCTTTGGAGTCGATCGGCTTCGGAAGCCTCGTCGGAAATGTAGAAGTACTGCACGTTGTCCGGATCCGCGCTCAACAGCCCGCGCACCGACGAGTTCCAGACCTGCTCGGAGACGCCAGGCTGGAACACGAAGAACACATACGACTCGCACCCCGTGAACCGCTGGGACAAGGTGAAGCTCAGGCCGTTCAGCTCGTTGACCGTGAAGTCGCCGGCCACATCGCCGAACTGCAGGCCTCCGCTTCCCTCCCGAAAGGGGTCTCGGGGAAGGTTCATGCGGTCGCACACATCCTCGGGCCCGGGCCCATCCCCCTGGTCCGGCGCCTCACCATCCGGCGCCCCTTGGTCTGCGAAGGCGTCGGTGTTGGCGCCCATGTCGGAGCCAGCAGGTTCGGCGTCGGGCCCTTTCGGCCCCCGATCCAGGCCCGCCGTGCGGTCAGAAAGGCCCGCGTCGTCGCGCTGGCCGCCCGCCTGCTCCGGTCGATCGGATTCGGCGCAGGCTGCCAGTCCGACCGTCCCAGCCACCATCCAGGGAAATGCCCATGGGTACTTCACGGAAAAGACCCTAGGAGCTCCGGACAGAGATTTCGAGCCCGAATGCACGGTGCAGCCGGAAGGTCGCCGGCGACCCTGCTATGGTGGGAACGTGACGCTGGCCCGAGTGGTGGCCCAGATCGAGGTGGAAGTCCCGGGGCGCTGGACCGCTCGGGACGATGACTTGCTGCGTCGAATCCAGGCCGTGGTGCCGGACGCCGAGCTTCGCTGGGAAGGCCCCTCGACCGAAGTGGCCGAGGTTTTCGCCGCCGCGGCCGCCCACCTTCGGGCGTCGGAGCAGGAGGTGGAAGCGGTGCGGCTGCACCACAGCCGGGTGGTGGCCAAGGTGCCCGTCCACCGCGGAGAGGTCCGGTCGGCTCAGCGGCTGCTCCAAGGCCTGCGTCCTCTGGTTTCCCGGCCCCAAGCCCTGGGGGTCCACGTGCGGTCGGTCGGCAAGGCCCATGCGATTCGGGAATGGAGCGAATACGAGCCCAGGCAGCCCTTCGACCTGCTTCGGGCCTTCGTGCTGTGGGGCGCTGGGGACGACTATCGGACCTGGGGCATGAAGAACCTGGGTCTCCCGGACGTCGTGGTGCGCGGACAAGCGTGGCCCCAGGCCGCGACGGCCGTCATGCAGGCGTTCGCGGTGGAACGGATCGAGCGGCCACAGACCGACCCGCCGACTGATTTCGAGCTCGGCGGCCAGCTCCATCGGGTGCAGTGGGCCATGGCCAAGCCCGACGACAACCCCTTTGGCCACCACGTCCTGACCACTGCCTGAGCGCAGGTTGGCCGACCGAAGGGCCGGCGCATCTGCGTGGGTCGAGGGCGGCGATTCATCTCGGGGGGGCCAACGTGGTCGCCTGACGGGGCACCAAGGCACTGCAAGCGCTCCGAACCCGGTCGGCCCCCTCGGGGCTCAACCAGCCCGCCCCTGCGAGCACTTCGGCCATTCCCGTCGCGTCCCGCGCCAGGCGACATGGAATGCCGGTTTCGGACTCGGCTTGGTGGAGCAGTGTCGCCACCGGTCCGCCGGGGCCCTGCAGACCCAGGTCGCGGATCAAGACCGCGGCCACCCGCTCGGGCCACTCTCGGAGCAGCTCGGTATAAATGCGAGCGTCGTGCTGTCCGGAGTCCCCTACGAGGATCAGTGGAAGATCCGTTCGTTTGAAGATCTCCTCCAGGCGAACTCGCTTGTGCGTTCGATGCCGGTCTGGCGCGACCGCTCCGGCTCCGAGTTCGCGCAGCTCGAACGCCCCGAGAGGAACTCCTCTCAGACGAAAAAGATCTTCCCAGTAGTCCGCCAGGTTCCAAGCAGACGAAGACAGGTACCAAAACGGCGCCGCCTGCTCCTCGTGCAGCGCCCCATACAGCTCTGCCATGCCCGGGAACACCGCGCGAGTCGACGGCTCGTGACTCAGAACCGTGGCCACGTGGCTCCACCACCGAGACGCCCGCGTAACCACAACTGTATCGTCGATGTCCGAAACCACCCCGACCCGAGATCCGTGCCCGGTCACCTGCACGAAGGCGATGCTTCGGGGGCTTCCCACGTCCGCGCGCTCCACCTCCACCGCTTCCCAGGTGGGGGCATCTGCTCGCGGAATGGGACCGGGAACGACCGCCCAAAAAAACCCACCTTCGTCGGTGACGCACCGAACCTCACGGCTCCCCTCGGGCCCCGCCCAACGAATGCGGATCGGGGCCCCCGTCACCTCCTGGGACAGGTAGCGCCGGAGCATGGCACAGATCCGACCCGTGGTGGTGCCGGCCTGAGTGCCCGGGGGCGGCAATCCTCGATCCAAGACCAAGCGACCGCGCACCGGCAAGCCGTCATCGTAAGCGTGACTCCGGAACGTCAGCAGCTCGACCCGCCGCGCGTGGGCTTCGACCTGCTCGGAGGTCCTCCGGCGAACCCGGCGCCACCAGCGGTCGCCGACCCGGACTGGTCCCATCCACAAACCCGCGCCCCGCCGGGCCATGGCCACGGGCCATAGCACGAGCGGGTGATGCGGTCACGGACCGTGGCGGCTCACATGCGGCCGTGGAGCATGCCGTGCCAGTACATCTGAGGCAGGCCATAGGCTTTGAGGGCATACATCGAGTAGCGCTCTTGAGCCTGGTCGAACGGAAAGGTCTCCATGATCTTTCCGTCGTAGCCGAACTCCGCCAAGATCACTTTTCCGTAGCCCGTGACCAACGGGCAAGAGGCGTACCCGTCGTACTTGGCGGTCATGGGCAGACCACCGCGCAGCGCCATCATGTTCTGGACGAGCACGGGAGCTTGCTTGCGAATGGCCGCTCCCGTCTTGGAGCAAGGCAAGCTGCTGCAGTCTCCCAAGGAGAACACGTTGGCGTGTCGGGTGTGCTGCAGAGTGTACTTGTCCACATCAACCCATCCGGCCTCGGAGGCCAGTGGGCTCTGCTTGATGAAATCGGGCGCGCCCTGGGGCGGAGTCACATGGATCATGTCGTACTTCGTCACGACTTCCCCGCCACCGTCCAAGTCGCGAAAAACGGCCTCGCGGCTGCCGGGACGGAGCGCGATCAGATCTCGCCTGAAGTGAGTGTGAATACCGCGCTCTGCCACAATCTTCTCGAGGGCTTGCCTATACTTCGGAATGCCGAAGATCGCTGCGGGGGCAGCGTAGTAGCTGACCTCGGTCCGAGACCGGCATCCGGTACGTCGAAAGCTCTCTTCCGCCAGATACATGATCTTCTGAGGCGCCCCCGCGCACTTGATCGGAGTAGACGGAAAGGTGAACAGGGCCTTACCGCCGGTGAAGGAGCGGATGCATTCCCAGGTATAAGGAACGGTCTGATAGCTGTAGTTGCTGCAGACCCCTTCCGATCCGACCGTGTCGGCCAGACCTTCGACCTTGTGCCAATCCAGCTGAATCCCCGCAGCCACGACCAACATGTCGTAGGTCACCCGGCGTCCGTCTTTCAGCAACACCGCGCTGTCGTCGGGCTCGAAGGCATCGACACGTTCGCGCAACCATTCGACCTCGTTGGGCATCACCTCTTCCATGGAACGTCGGGATTCTTCTCTCGGAAACACGCCTCCTCCGACCAAGGTCCACAAGGGCTGATAGTCATGGTGGGGGGAAGGATCGACGATCGTGATCTTTGGGGGACTGGCCTGCTGCAGAAGCTGCGAAGCGACGGTGATGCCGCCCGTACCGCCGCCGATGATCAGGACTTCGGAGTGATGTGTATTGGGGCTCATGTGCGTTCCTCTCTTCGATTCACCGGTTGGTTTCGGGCGCCGGAAGTTGCTGGCTGGACGGCGAACGGTTCATTTCTTGGCCGAAGGATTGCGCGACTCCGAGCAAGAAGCCCAAGGAGCGCTGGACGTCCGGGTGTCCGAGAGCCCGCAACGCGCCGAACATGCCTGCCGGAGCGGGCGGGTGGTCTCGGACCTCGGCCAATGCGCGCGCCGCCCGTCCGAGGGTGTCCAGGGCCTTCGCATCGAGCATGCCCGAATCCAGCAGAGCTGGCAGCTCGGGCGAAGAGATCAGGTCGACGAAGCGACTCACCAACGACCGCACCGTTTCGATCAAGTTGTCGACCCGAACGCCCGATTCTGCCATCTTTCGAATGGCCTCGTCGGCCATGTCGGTTCCGGCTGCGATCAACTGCGGTGCGCGGTCCAGCACGTCGAGAGCCGCTTGCAGGCTCTTCAGGGTCTGCGGGCGGCTGAGTCGCTCCAAGAGATCCCGCGCTTCGTGCAAGCGTCCGTCTACGTCGGGAATCCGCGCCGCTGTGCTGTCGAAAACCTCGGTGGCGGTGGCCATGAGCATCGGAAGATGGTCGGCGAACTGCTCGAAGGCGGCCAGACGCTCGGCGATGGCGTCGAGCCGGGCCAGCATGTCCGCGGAGGCAGTCCGATCCCGCTCCAGGACCGTGAGGAGCCGTTCGATGCGTTCGAGTCGGGCTTCCAGGGAGGCTGGGGGCGACGATTCGCCGGGTGACATCGTATGCATGGTGGTTCCGTTCGGTCTGGAGGTCGACGCAACATCCAGGCCAGGCAAAATCCGGCTCCTGTCGGCCTCGGGCCGGTCGGCTCGTTTCCGTTCGGTCACGGCCGAAGCGTCAAACGTTTCGGGCCGGTCGCACCTCCTCCCAGCCGACCTGCGCGGATTCGGACGAATCGAACGACTGCAACCGTGCTTTTCTTTCGACTCGTTGCAGCAAGCGGTCCGGCGGCTCGACCCTGGGACGTGGCCGACTTCCTGGGTGCGCGATGGGTTCTGCCGAAGACGTCGAAGCCTGAATGGCTTACGCACTCGTAACCGAAAACCGGACCAAGACGGCGGAGGCTCGTGGCACGAAGGTTGCCTGCTTTCCTCCCCCGACGGAGGAGCCCATGCGGATCGAGACATTCTACCATCCCCAAACCTTCACCCTCACCTATGTGGTGCACGATCCCGAAAGCCGCGACGCGGTCGTGATCGACCCCGTCTTGGACTACGAACCAAAGAGTTCCCAGACCTCGACCACATCGGCTGGCCTGGTCGAAGACTTCATACGGCGGAACGAACTCCAGCTGCGCTACATTCTGGAGACACACGCCCATGCCGACCATCTATCGGGCAGCCAATACCTGAAGCGTGCTTTCGGCGCCTCGGTGGTCATCGGAGCAGACATCACGGAGGTCCAAAAGACGTTCAAGGGATTGTTCAATCTGCCCGACGACTTTCCGACCGATGGGAGTCAATTCGACAAGCTGGTAGAGGACGGAGAAGTCCTGTCGGCAGGATCCCTGCGCATCGAAACCATCGCGACTCCCGGTCACACGCCGGCATGCGTGACGTACAAGATCGAGGATGCGGTGTTCACGGGCGACGCGCTCTTCATCGAAGACTTCGGTACCGGTCGCTGTGATTTTCCGAAGGGATCGGCCGAGGCGCTGTACGATTCGATCCAAAAGCTCTACCGCCTGCCCGACGAGACACGGGTATTCGTCGGGCACGACTATCAGCCAAGAGGTCGAGCACTCCGGGCCGAAACGACCATCGGGGCCTCCAAGCGTGAGAACGTGCAGCTCGCAGCGTCCACTACGAAGGAAGAGTTCGTGAAGTTCCGAACGGAGCGGGACGCTTCGCTTCCGGCACCCAACCTGTTGTTCCAGTCCGTGCAGATAAACATCGACGCCGGACACATGCCGAGGCGAGAAGCCAACGAGCAGCGCTACCTTCGCTTGCCGATCAATCTTTTCCGGCCTTCGGACGACGTCGGACAGACCTGACTCGGCTTCGACATGTCGACCGAGCTCCCGCCGCCGCCGACGCTCGGTGACCAGCCTTGGCGGGTGGAGGTTCGGGTCGAGCCCGAATTCCTTCCAGACCTTCGTTTCGACGGAACGGAAGGCCCCTTTGCCGCCGGATGCAGCGCTCTTGGGCTGTCCGATCTGCGTCGGGTGGGCGAGTGGATCCGAGGGCTTCCCTATGGTCGGAGCTTCGGAGGACGAGACCCTCGCTGGCTGTTGGTGGAGGGTCGTTCCACGTGCACCAGTGGCTCGGGGCTCGTTCATGGGCTCGCGCGGGAACTCGGTCGGCACCTGCCCCTGGTCTGGCTCGTGTTCACACTCGATGGCCGGACCCATCCCCAAGTTGAGCCGGTCTTGCGCGCGCACGGGACGGATGGCGTGCTCGAGGTGCACACGGTCCTTTCGTGCGATGGCGCGATCTTGGACTTGGCCGCTCCAGCCCCGATGGAACTGCCGGTCTGGGCCCAGACCGAGACCCACCTCGCGGCTTTGGGCGCACGAAAGGTGGCTTGGCATCGGGCGCTGCTCGGCGACGGTGCGGATGGACACCGGCGCTGGAGGGCGCGGGAAGCCTGCATTCGGGCCCTCACCCCGCCGGGGGCTGGCGTCCGAGCCGTGCCGGTGGAGGCGGTGCGGGCACTGCGCCACGAAGTTCTGCGCCCAGGCCGGCCACCTTCGTCGGCCCGGTTCGAGGGAGATCATGAGCCTGGCACCCTGCACGTGGCCTGGCAGGCCGAGGACGGCACGGTGCTCGCGGTGGGGAGCTCGATCGTCCGGCCCCGCCCCGACGGACCGCCGGGAGGCCGACAGATTCGCGGGATGGCGGTGGAGGTCGAGCACCGTGGTCGGGGGCTCGGCCGGGCGATCTGTCGGGCCCTCGTGGCCCACGCCGCCGCATTCGGTGCCCCGGAGGTGTGGTGCAACGCCCGAGCCTCTGCAGTGGGGCTCTACACCAGGCTCGGATTCGAGCCGTTGGGTGGCCC
>DAPKRQ010000374.1:0-29222 GCA_031800475.1 Myxococcales bacterium LLY-WYZ-16_1 | reverse complement strand
CCGGGTCCTCGGCACCGAAGATCGGGAGCTCGAGGGCCCCCGGCTTCGACAGGCGGTGGTGCGTCTGATCCTGGAAGGTGCCCTGCACCCGGGCCTCGCGACCCGGATCCGGGACCGGCTCGAGGCCTGGGCTCTGGCTCGAAGGCTCGGTACTGCAGGCCTGCTCCGGGCCGACACGTCCGGGCTGGAGGAAGGCCCGACCGGGACCGACGTGGCGTCGCACCTTCAGGCCCGCCTCGAGACCCTGGGCCTCGAAGCCGGCGAGGAGGTGGAGCTCGTGGATCCCGAAGATCTGTTGCCGCCTGGCCTTCCGTTTTGGGTTCAGGATGTCCTCGATCGGGACTACCCCCGGCGGGTCGACCTGCACGAAGCGGTCTACCGGGTCCGGTACGACCTGAAGACCCGGCGAGCGGTGCTGTTCTTGGAATCGGGGAGCCGCCGTGCGGCGCCGGCGCGGCGACTGCTTCCTCGGTTTCCGGGTTTCAAGATTTCGGTCGAAGCGAACGGGACGACCTTCGACCTGGGATGAGCTCGGGGCCTCAGGGGTCCCGGGGGGTTTGGTGGATCACGCCGACGGCGTCCAGGTCGAACCCAGCGGAGGTGCCTTCGCCCCCGTCGGACAGATCCCGAATGCGGACGTACCGGGCCGACTCGAGGCTCACCTCTTCCAGGTCGAACACGTCCCCGCCGGTCTGAACCGGGTCGATGGGCAGCACGTCCGCCGGATCATATTCGAAGGTGGGCGTCCACCCCGCGCAGCCCGGAAAGCGGCCTTCGCCGATGCCGGCGGGATCGCACGAGAAGGTGCGCCAGTCGGTGCCGTCCGGGCTGACCGAGACCTCGCCGAGCTCCGCGAATACCGAGGCTGGATCACCTCCGGCCCAAAACGGGTTCTCGAAGACCACCAGGTCGGCGCCGAGGCCGTTCGCGATGGCCCGATCCCCGAATGCGAGCACGATGGTGCCGCCGGCACCCAGGGACAGGACGTCCAGGGCGCCGGCACCGGTCCCCGCTCCAGCGGGCGGGCCCAGCACCACGTCCGGAAATTCGTCCCGACCGAATCCCGCACCCGGTCCCGGTTCGAACGAGACCACGGCCTGGGCATAGGGAAGGCGGGCCCCCCCGGCGCCGGGGGACCCGTCTTCGCCGGTTCCGCATGCCGCCCCCACCCCGCAGATCCAAAGGGCCCCGGCGGAACGTTTCCTGGCCGAGATCACCGCGGATCCAGGCGGGTCCAGGGGAACATGCCGCACCCCCCGTCTTCGGGTTCGCTCGCGTCAGCGGTGGCCGTGGATTGTCGGGCGTCCTCGGCGGTGTCCAGCCCGAAGTCGACGAAGCAGTAGTACAGCGAGCCCGTGGCCGGGTCCGGCTCGGTGAACTCGATGCGGTTGAACAGGTCCGGATTCGACATGGCGTCCGACGGATTCTGGGTGACGACCCAGTTTTCGTCTTCGTTCCAGTCCACGAGCCGCATCACCGATCCGCCCTGGTCCCAGACGGTAGCCGTCACGGTTTCCATGCCGTCGAAATTGTTCATGTAGCTTCCTCGAAACGAGATCGCTTCGCGAAGTCGGGTCCACGCGAACATGCCGCAGCCGCTGTTTTCCGGGTCCGTGTCGTCCGCGGTGGCTGTGGAGTTGCGGGCCTCTTCGAGGGTGGCCAAGCCGAAGTCCACGAAGCAGTAGTAGAAGATGTCCCCAGATGGCTCGGTCCAGACGATTCGATTGAATGCATCAGGGTTCAGGTTCGAATCGGGTGGGTTTTGGGTGATGAGCACGTTCTCTTCGTTGTCGAAGAATCGGATGGGGGTCCCGTTGAACGCGCCCTCGGTGATCACTTCTTCGGAACCGAAGTTGCTGGCGTACACACCGGCGATCTCCAGGTCGTTGTCGTTTCCGTTTCCGTTTCCGTTTCCGTTTCCGTTGTCGTTTCCGTTGTCGTTGCCGCAGGCTGCCGCGGCCAAAAACACGAGGGCCGTCGCCAAGGCCTTCGCCTTCGCAAATCGCATGCCGTCCTCCGCCCGGTCGTCCGCCGGGTGTGGCGCTTCGTTGCGCCACCGAGTTGTGGCTGCAGCCGAGATATCCTGGCTCACGGCGTCACCAGCGGCCGCCTTCCCCGCGGTCCAGGTCCTGGCGCCAGTGGCAAGCCAGGCAGGACCGGCGAGTGGCTCGGGCTCGAAGCCCCAGGCGCCGGCATACCGTTGACAGTGGCGGGACCGCGCCGGATTCGCACCGGCTTCCCTCGACCGCAGCGGTGAATGTCGAAACGGCGTTTCGGACGATCGCGTGGACCAAGTCAAGTCGTCTTCACACCGAAGGCCCCATCTTGCTGGGCAATCCCGAACCCACGCAGCAAACAAAGCGCCCATCATGGACGACTCGCTGACGTCCCGGCCGAACATCGGCCCCGCAGTGGCGCAGCGGCTAAACGCCGTTGGGATCCGGACCGTGTCGGAACTGGCGCAGGTGGGTCCGGTGGAAGCCTTTCGCCGAATGCGGGCCCAGCCCGGTCCGCCGCCGACCCTTCGGCATCATCTGTACGGACTGGACGCGGCGCTGCGGGGGCTGCGGGTGCAAGACCTTCCACGGGCTCGTCGAACCCGACTCGCACGACAAGCGCTGGCGCTGCCGGTCGACGCCGAAGCGCCGTCGTTTTGGGTCCGACCCAAGCGGGTGGTGCGGGCTCGCCGGCGGCGGTGAAGCGCTCGTTCAGCGGGGCCAGGCAGCCATGGACCCGATGTCGTGGACCGACGCGAACCCGGATCGGCGCAGAAGACGCGCTGCGGACGCGCTCCGCATGCCGCTTTGGCAGTACAGGATGACCGGCGCGTCCTTCGACAGTTCGGACATGCGGTCATCCAAGTCCTGCACCGGAATGTTCCGAGCCCCGGCCACGTGGCCGGACTCGAACTCCTTCGGGGTCCGCACGTCGACCACCTGGCCGCCTTGCTCCATCAAGGCGGCCAGTTCTTCCCGGCTCAACCGGGGGCTCCGTGCGCGGATCACGAGGAACACCGCCAGGGCCACCAGCCCGATCCCCAACAACCACTGGGCCATGCGGACGGAAGACCTCGGAAGCCTTCGCGTGTAAAGGACCCGGCGCGTTTCGAAAGGCCCGGGGAGGCTTTCGGCATCCGAGCCGCCAGCGAACGGGCCGGCCCGTTTGGCGACGACCGGTGTCCAGCGGCCGTGCGCGGATCGGCTCGAGCCCGCCTTGCCCGATGCGATCCTTTTCGGTCTATGAAGGTGCGGTGGGGGGGCGGCCGATCCGGGTGGTGGGGGGTGCGGTGATGCACCGCGGTCGGGTCCTGGCTGCTCGACGGGGGCCGGGCATGCGGCTCGCCTCCAAATGGGAGTTCCCTGGAGGCAAGATCGAGCCCGGGGAGACGGCCGAGCAGGCGCTCGTCCGCGAACTCGGCGAAGAGCTGGGGATCCGGGTTCGGGTTCTGGATCTGGTGGGTGAAAGTTTCGTCGTTTCCAACGAATTCAGAATCGAGCTTCGGGTTCATGCCGCCCGGTGGGTTGGCGGGGTTCCGAAGCCGGTCGAGCACGATGCGATTCGGTGGTGTGCGCCCGACGAGCTTTCGGAGCTGGACTGGGCAGAAGCCGACGTTCCGATGCTCGGTCCGATGGCCCGACGCCTGCGTGCGGACCGCGGCGGCGACTGACTCCGCCTGGACCGAAAAGACCGAAGGTCGGCCCATGCAACTCGAAGCATGGGGGTGCACGGCGGGCCGTGGCCGGTTCGCGAAGCATGGGGGTGCACGGCGGCCCGTGGCCGGTTCGCGAAAGAGAGCTCGAGCCTGGCGGGTGCCGAGCGCCTCGCTCAGGCGTGATTTTGCACCGTCGGTGGGACCACCGAAGCCGATGCCTGTTGAGAAAGGGCGTCGGGGTGGGCGCGGTAGTGGGCCCGCACCGCCTGGGCGAGTGCCCGTTTTTGGGACTCGTCGACCGGCACCCGCGGGCCGCCTCCCAACACCTCAACCAGCTGGCGAACCAGGCGATCCTGCGGTGACGGGACCCGCTCGGCCCATTCGGCCAGCCGGGCGCCGCTCACGTGGGAGGGCAGCGATCCGAGGATGCCCACGTCGTTCTGGTCGTGGACCAAAAGGCCCGAAGTCGTTCCCCGATCCAAGGTCAGCACCTGGAACAGGTACAGGGTATGGTACTCGAGCTGGGCATCCCGGTCTTCGGGCTCCTCCGGCCTTCTGCCTGCTCGCTCCAATATCTCCAGGTATCGGTCGATGGCCGCAGTGCCGACCCGGCGGGCCAAAGTCGCATCGGCGGACCAGTCCCCCGAAGCGAACGACTCCAGGTAGAAATGCGTGACGCCCCGGTGGCGTTCGAGAGCTGGAATGTAGAAGTACCGATCCCCTTCCCGGGCCGCCTCCGCGTACTGGCCGGGGGCGGCCTGCTTCAGCGCCTCGGCGAACGCTTCGCGGTCGGCGTCGACCGGAATGCTCGGATTCAGATCGGCCATGATCCGCCAGTAACCAAAACCGTCCCGCAGCTCGGTCCAGCTCAGATGAATGTGGACCGACGGACAGCGAGGATGGGCGGGGTGAATGATCGTCGACAAGGCGGTGGCCGACGCCAGCTTCTTTTCGGGCAGATCGTCGTAGTGCACCTGGGAGACATTGATCGATCCCCGATCGAAGATGCCCCCGGCCGGGGCCACTTTTCGTTCTCCCCCGCCGTGTCGTCCGCCGTCTCGCAGCCACTCCACCGTCTCGAACGGGGCCGCCCGAGCGGGATCCAGCGCCTTTTGCACCCGCTCGAGACCGGCCGCGAACCCCCGTTGCAGATCGACGATGAAGTCCAGGGCAGCTTGGGCCCGCTCCGATTCAGCCAGGGTCCGCATGGTCGCCCCTTCCTGGCGCGCCGATCGAAGCGAGGCAAGCTTCGGATCGAAGCGCGCCGGTTCGGGCGATGTGGGTCGTCCCTCAGCCCGGTCAGACGGGCCAGGTCTGGAGGGTCCAGGCCTGCTCCCAAAACATCCACTCGTAGCGCACGCTGGCGACGAACGCGGTCTGGGCCCGGTCTCGGTCGCCCGAGGAAGCGCCCTCGGCGAAGCGCTGCAGCCGAGACAGCAGCTCCTGCATGTAGTCGTCGAACGCAGGGTCGGCGTAGGTTCGCAGCCAGTCCGCGTAGGGATGGGAGTCGGGGACGGGGCCGAGTTCTTCCGACAAGCGGCGACCGAGGTCGACGTACAGCCAGGGGCAGGGCGTCAGGGCTGCCACCGCTTCGACCCGACTTCCGGTCTGGGCCGCCGCCACCATGTGGGTTTGGTAGGCCCGGTTGTTGGGCGAAAGCTCCAGACGGGCAATGTCCTCCGGTCCGTAACCGAGTTTCTTCCCGTAGCCGGCGTGCAGGGCGCTTTCGACCTCGAGGGCCATCTTCGCCGCATCCAAGAACCACAGCTTGTCGTCCGGGCGGGGGCACCGGGTCGAAATGAGGGCGGCCGCGTCGGAAAACGCCTCCAGGTAGCGGGCGTCCTGCATCTGGTAGAACTTGAAGCGTTCCCCATCCAGGTCGCCCGAGGCCAGGCTTCGAACGAAGGGGTGTTCGAACGAGGCCCGCCACGCGGGCCCCGCCGCTTCCAAGCAAGCCCGGGCGAAGGGGGGAACGTCGAAACCTCGGCGTGTCATGGGAACGTGCTCTAAGGCACCCTTCCCCGTGTCAAGCGGCGCTGCAGCGGAGTCGATTCGAACCAGCGCTGCCTGCACCGGGGTGCCGGTCGAGCTTCGCCCGAAGACTGCGAGCCCGGCCAGGGACGCGGCGTCCGACGCCGGGGGTTCAGGGCCGGATGTACCCGGGGCCTTCGTCGGCCCGGCTGTTGTTCTGGCCCGACTTCAGCAGGATCAGCACCACGCCCGTGGCCATCATCAGGCCCCCCGCCACCATCAGCTCGAGGGAGCGATAAAGGGGGCTTCCCAGAGGCCAATCCCCAATGGCGCCGATCACGGCGCCCACCACCGCAAGCAAGAATCCCAACCTCAGCATGTCTCGGACCTCCTCGTGGGTTCGGGTCATGCACGGTGTGTGCCGCGGTTCGGAAGTGAGGAAACCGGGCTTCGGTGCTTCCATCCGGTGACCCAGTCCGCCTGGAGGGCACACTGCGGGGGTCGACTGTTCGGACCCGCGTCTTGGCGGTGGGCGCTGGCCGAACTGCGTCCGGCCCGGACTGCCAGGGGCGACCGGGCTGCCGATGGATCGGGTCGGCCGACAGCCGGGGTCGAAAGCGGGAAGGCGAGATCGGAGATCAGCGCCGGCGCCGGCGCCGCAGCCAACTGCCGAGGGCCGCCGAAGCCAGGGCCCAGGCTCCCCAGGTCGAAGGCGGCACCGCTGAGCAGCCGTCTGTGCCGACCGCGCTCGGGTCGTCGCTGGGGCTCACCCGGCTGCGGTTGTCGATCTCGATTCGGGGCTCGCCCTCCAGGCCCAGGGCCTGGATCTGGCTGCTGAATGGCACGTCCGGACCGGGCCGGTCGCGCCACCGGTCGTCCCGGGTGTAAAAGCGCCGGCCGTCCGGCAGCTGCAGCCACCCGAATCCGTCCAGCTCCCCGTGGCCGTTGCAGACCTGGGTGAAGTCGGCCACCCGCCGTCGGGCCACGTCGGGCAGGTCCGGGTTGAACGCGAAGACCGGATCTTCGGTCATCTCGTGGGGCGACAGGGTCGTGAACAGACGGGTCACCCGGGGAAAATCGGCGAACAGGGCCTCGGCCTGCCGGGCCGGTCGCACGATGCGTTCCCAGATCTCGGCGCTGGCCGCGTCGCCGTCCAGGGTGAGGGGCGCGTCTCGCCAAAGGTCCGACCACACGCCCGACAGCAGATAGAAGGGCAGGTCGGCGTAGAACTGGGATGGCGACACGCCTTCGGCCTGCAGCGCTTCGGGATAGGGGACGTATCGACCCAGGATGGAGGTCAGGAGGGGATCGAAGTCGAACCCCCGCTCCTGCAAGGCCCGAACGAACGCCGCCGCGTCGTCAACCTCGGTCAGCCCGGCCCGGGCTCCAAAGCGCCACTCGGGGGCCAACTGGTCGCGAAAGGGGTCGGTGGCGCCGCTGAACTCGGTCACGAAGCTGTGGGCGTTCGGCGCCTCGTCGACCGCTTGGGTCACCACGTCCACGTAGTTTTGGCCGTTGTTGAACCAGTCGATGTGCTCCGGGTTCAGGACCGTGTGCCGGTAGTTTTGAGGAATGGCCCGGGCCTCGCCCAACACCCAGACCAGGACCGGCATGTCCGGCTCGGCGCCGACCCGGGTGAGCTTGATCGGGATCGAAGGAGCGCCGGCCGAAAAGCGCAGCACCAACGGCTGGATCTCGTCGGAGTCCGCGTCGCCCCGGAGCTTCAGGGCCAAAAACTTCCGGCCCGGGCCCACGTACTGGTCGATGACCGGGTCGTTCGGGTCGTCCGCCACCGAAAAACCGTTGTCGTCCAGCCACTCGAGCATGGCCTCCTTGTTGGAGCCGTCCAGAGTGGCAGCGTCGTAGGGGCCCACGAGCTCGCGGCTCAAAAGGGGCGAGCGCGGCGGGGCGGACCCTTCGTCGCTCTGCGGAGCGCCTGCGCCGAAACCTGCGTCGCTGGCCTCGCCGTTCACCCGAAGACCCCCGTTGCCGTCGCCGCAGGTGCTCCAGTCCACCGACCGATTCAGCTGGTAGATCGGTTGGGTCTGGTTCAGCAGGACCCGGAACAGGGCGTCCGAGCCGGGGCTCAGCTGGGGTTCTTCGGGCACGGGAAGAAGCCAACCGAACTCCTCGGCCTCGCCGGCGTAGAGGATCTGAACATGCATTTCCACGTCGCCACCCCGCTGCGCGAAAGCGATGCGCTCGCCCGCCTGCACCACGGGCACGGCGATGTTTTGCTGGGCGAAGCATCCGCAGGCCCATGCCGGCGTGGCGATGCCGACCTCGAGCAGGCAGGCGAAGAGGATGAAGGACACGGTGCGGAAACTGGGGAGCATCAAAACCTCGAGTCGTACCCGGCGGGGATCGCGGGCGGAACGGGCGCAGTGTGGAGTAAAGGAGCCCGGCCTACAAGCTGCCAATCCGGGGAAACGGGGGCGGGTCTTGGGGTGCCGTGCGAAGTCCGCCTGGCGTCCGCCTGGCGTTCGGGGGCTCGTCCGGAACCGGGGCCACGGCCGGTTACGTGGCCGTAACGCGAAACCGGTTCATGCGTGGGTTTCGGCGTTGGCACGACATCTGCGATCCCCAGCCGGCATGACTGCTCTCGCGCCCGCCTTTCCCGCCGTGGACGAAGCGCTGGTGTCCCGGTACGACGTGGCGGGCCCCCGGTATACGAGCTATCCGCCCGTCCCGGTGTGGCGCACGGACACCCGGGCCGACGACCGCATCCAGGCTCTGCAGCAGGCGCGGACGGACAAGGGGCTGGCCCTCTACGTCCACCTGCCGTTCTGCGAGTCCCGGTGCCGGTTCTGCGGCTGCAACGTGGTGGTGGCCAAGGACCGAGACCGGGCGGAGGCCTACATCGACCGGGTCCTGCAGGAGTTCCAGAGCGTGCTGGACCTGTGGGGCGACCGGCGGCCCCGCCTCCGGAGCTTGCACTTGGGCGGGGGCACGCCCACCTTCCTGCGGGAGGATCAGCTGAATCGGTTGCTCCGTCCCATGCTCGACGCCTTCGAGCTGGACGAGGACAAGGAGTTCGCCCTGGAAGCCGAGCCCTCGGTCACCACCGAGTCCCAGCTGAAAGCCCTGGCGGATCTGGGGTTCGACCGCATCTCGTTCGGTGTGCAAGACCTGGATGAGTCCGTGCTCGAGATGGTCGAGCGCCCCAGCCGCCGCCGGCAGGTGCAGGCCCTGACCGAAGCGGCCCGGTCCTTGGGCTTTCGAAGCGTCAACTACGACTTCATCTACGGCTTGCCCGGGCAGGTGCCGGAGCGCTGGGCCGAAACCCTGGAAGG
The DNA here is from genome assembly GCA_031800475.1 of Myxococcales bacterium LLY-WYZ-16_1. Classification (GTDB taxonomy): domain Bacteria; phylum Myxococcota; class Kuafuiibacteriia; order Kuafuiibacteriales; family Kuafuiibacteriaceae; genus Kuafuiihalomonas; species Kuafuiihalomonas phototrophica. The sequence continues at coordinate 20,306 of DAPKRQ010000374.1, read as the reverse complement.
GCTGCTCGAGCTGCAGCCGGATCGGGTGGCGATCTATTCGTTCGCCTATCTTCCGGAGCAGCGCCCGCACCAAAAGCGGCTCGGTCGGTTTTGGATGCCGACCGGTCCAGACAAGCTCGGCCTGTTCGCCCAGGCCTACCGGCGTCTGCTTCGGGGGGGATATCGGGCCGTGGGCATGGACCACTTCGCGCTGCCCTCCGATTCTTTGGCGGTGGCCCAGCGCGAAGGGAGCCTGGGCCGCAACTTTCAGGGGTACACGACCCACTCCGAGGCCGAAGTCCTGGGCCTCGGGATGTCGGCCATCTCGGACATCGGCGGGTGGTACCTGCAAAATCCCTCCGTGCTCCGGGCCTATGACCAAGGGGTCGAGACCGGCCGTTGGGCGCCGGCACGGGCGTGGCGACGCAGCCGGGAAGACGATCGGCGGCGCCGGGTGATCCAGGGCCTCATGTGCAACTTCCAGGTGCATTTTCGGGAAGGGGACGTGGCCGCTTTGCGGTCCGAGCTTCAGCGGCTGGCCGAACCGGAGTATCGAGACCTGGTGAACGTCTCTTTCGACGGACTGGACTTGACGCCGCTGGGACGGATCTTCGTCCGCAACGTGGCCATGGTGTTCGACGATTACTCGACCGACCGCCAAAGTCCCTATTCTCGGACGGTATAGTGCAGATGTCACCTGGTAGTAACAATCGATCGTCGGACGCGGTCCTCCCATCGGTGGGCGGGGTGGATCTGGTAGACAGCCTCCATGCCTTCGCGGTGGTGCTCGACGGCACGTTTCGGGTGCAGCGGGTCAATCGCCGGTTGGGCGACAAACTCGGGGCAGCGCCTCGGGACCTGGAGCACTGCGTCGGCATTCCCGCCCGCACCGGCAACCTGAGCCGGCTGCTGCGCATCGCCCGACAGACCCGGCAGACCCTGTCGTTTTTCGCCCGCTTGCCGTCCGGGCAGGACGTGGAGTGGCGGATCTATCACCTCGCCGGCCAGGACGGCTTGCTGCTGCTGGGCAGTCCGTCGGGCGAAAGCGACAGTCCCCTTTCGGTGGAGCCCCACCGGCAGGCCGAGGTCTACAAGTTCGCCCTGGACGTGGCGGCCATCGTGGCGATCACCGACCACCGCGGTCGGATTGTCTACGTCAACGATCGTTTCTGCGAGATTTCGAAATACGAGCGCCACGAGCTGTTGGGGCAGGATCACCGGATTTTGAATTCCGGCTACCACCCGAAGGATTTCTTCTCGAATCTGTGGCGTACGATCGGGCGCGGCAAAGTCTGGCGTGGCGACATTCGAAATCGGGCGAAGGACGGCACGTTCTACTGGGTGGCGACCACCATCGTGCCGGTGATGGACCATCGCGGAAAGCCCGCCCAATTCATCGCCATTCGCAACGAGATCACCGAGCGGAAGATGGCCGAGGCATCTTTGGAGCGGACGGTCCGGGAGCTGGCCATGGCCCGAGAACAGGATCGGGTCCACCTGGAGCAGCTCGAGCGAGCCATGGGGCGGCTCGAGGAGGCAAACCAGCAGATCCGCGAGGAGCAAATGAAGCTGGTGCAAGCCGAAAAGCTTTCCAGCATCGGCTTTTTGTCCGCTGGGGTGGCTCACGAGATCAACAACCCAGTTGCGGGCGTGAAGGCGTGCGTCGAGGCCCTGCGCAACAACCGAACCAAGCCGGAGCGCCGGGAGGCTTACTTCGATACCATCGAGGAAGGACTCGACCGCATCCAGGGCATCGTGCGCGCCTTGCTCGATTTCGCCCGGCAGAATTCTTCGGAGCCTCGGCCCTGCTCGGCGGCCGAGCTGGTGGAGGCCTGCTGGCGGCTGGCGATTCCGGTGGCCCGCAAGCGTCGGGTCGAGCTGGTCAGCGACGACGACGCTCTTTCCAGCCACAGCTTCTTCGTCGACCGGGGCCAGGCTCTGCAGGCGGTCATGAACCTGCTGGTCAACGCGATCCAGGCCTCGGGAGACGGCGGGGTGGTCAAAACGGGCATCCGTGAGCGGGATGGCCGGGTGGGGCTGTACATTCGCGACAATGGTCCCGGCATGGACGAAGACGTGCAGCGAAGGGCCTGCGACCCCTTCTTCTCGACCAAGCCCGAAGGCGAGGGCACCGGCCTCGGCTTGGCGGTGACCCTCAGCCTGGCCCGTTCGAACGGAGGGGACCTCGAGATCGACTCGAAGCTCGGCGAGGGCACCACCGCTACCCTGTGGCTTCCGACCGCTGGATCGGCCGCCGAACCGCGGACGCCGTCCGGAGGTTCCCAGCGTTGAAGATCTTGCTTGCGGACGACGAGCCCACGATCCGCCTCAGCCTGGTGGATGCGCTCGAAGACATGGGGCATGCCGTGGTGTCCGCGGCAGATGGCCAGCAGGCGTCGGATGCCTTGCAGCGCGAGGGCTTCGACGTGTTGGTCAGCGACATTCGCATGCCGAAGATCGACGGCATGACCCTGTTTCGGCAGGCTCGACAGCGCCAGCCGATCGACGTGATCCTGATGACCGCCTACGCCGAAGTGTCGGATGCGGTGGCGGCGCTCAAGGAAGGGGCCATCGACTATCTGATGAAGCCCTTCGACGTCGAAGAGCTGCGGATCCGCATTCAACGGATCCAGGAGCGCCGGAGCCTCGAAGTGCAGCTCGAGCGCGCTCGAGAGGAGCTCAGCCACCAAGACCCGACCCGCATGGTGATCGGCGAGTCCCCCTCGATGGTGCGGCTCACCCGGCTGGTGGAGACCGTGGCCGATTCGGATGCGCCGGTCCTGATCTCCGGCGAATCCGGTACCGGCAAAGAACTCGTGGCGCGGACCCTCCATCGGCTCAGCCCGCGGCAGGAAGGGCCCTTCGTTGCGGTCAACTGCGCGGCCTTCCCCGAGACCCTGCTCGAGGCGGAGCTGTTCGGGCACGAAAAGGGTGCGTTCACGGGGGCCCACCAGCCTCGGGAGGGCCGCTTCGAAGCGGCGCGGGGCGGCACGTTGTTCCTGGATGAAGTGGCGGAGATTCCGATGACCGCCCAAGCCAAGCTGCTGCGTGTCTTGCAGGACGGCATGTTCGAGCCCCTGGGTACGAACCGAACGGTCCAGTCCGACGTGCGGATCGTCTCGGCGACCCACCGGGATCTCAAGCACCGAATGGCAGAAGGGCTCTTCCGAGAAGATCTTTTCTATCGATTGAATGTCTTGGATCTTCAGATCCCTCCCCTGAGAGAGCGCCGCACGGACATGCCGCTGCTGATCGAACACTTCTTGTCCAAGCACACCCGTGCCGGGCGAGAGGCTCCGCCCGTGTCGCCGGCGGCCTTCGCGGCCTTGTCGGAGTATCCGTTTCCGGGAAACGTGCGAGAGCTCGAGCATGCCATCCACCGAGCGGTCGTGCTGAGCCGAGGCGAGACCATCGACCTCGAGCACCTGCCCGAGTCGATCGTCGGCCAGGTGGCGCGTCCGTCTTCGGATGCGCCCGAAGGAGCGAACGGCGGGGTGCAGCCCCTGCACGAGGCGCTGCGGAGCTTCGAGCGCGAGTATCTGCAGCGGGCCCTTCGCGCCACCGAAGGCAAGAAGTCGAAGGCGGCGGATCTGCTCGGGATCTCCCGAAAAAATCTGTGGGAGAAGCTGAAGGCCCACCAACTCAACGAGGCCTGAAGCGGCGCGGCAATCCGGCTCGGTGGGGCCGCGCTCGACCCGGCCGAGTTCCGGGATGGAGACTCGCGCGGGGACGTTCGGGTCTCGTCCCGAGACGACCGGGACGGTTCGGGCCCGCCCCGGTGTGGCTTTTCGCGACCCCCGCTCTCGTCTGAGACGGAGACCGGTCGAAGGACGTTCCGTGGCTCCGCCCCGGGCCTGGTACGCCGAATGGAGCGGGCATGCACTCCCGCGCCCACTCTCCGCGACCCCGGCGGCCCCTGGACTACGGCAAGTCCCACGAGCTCGGACAGCCCGCACCCTTCCGTGTCCAAGACCTGGAGCACCAGCTCGAAAACGTGTTCAACTCACAAAACTACGAACCGCCCCGGCTCCCGGAGGCCGCGGCCAAGCTGGTTCGGCTGAGCAGCCAGCCCGAGGTGTCGATTCAAGAGATCCACGATGTGCTCGAGGCCGACTCGCTCTTGGTGGCCTCGATCCTGAAGACCGTCCGGTCTCCGATCTACGGGCGCAGCGACGTACAGTCCTTGCGCGACGCTCTGGTCCGCTTGGGGCTCGAGCGCATTCGGGACATCGTGCTCGAGGTGGCCACCACCAGCCGGATGTTCAAAGTTCGCGGGTATCAAGGGACGGCCAGCGAAATCCAGAGGCACAATCGCGCGGTGGCTCACCTGGTTCGGATCGTGGCCAAGGCCGCGGGCTTCGACGCGGAATACGGCTTTTTGTGCGGTCTTCTGCACGACGTCGGATCGATCGCGCTGCTTCAGCTGGTGGCCGAAGACGAGCACACCGAGCGACCCCCGCTGCAGGTGGTGCTGAAGGCGATCCGGGGCATCCACGATTCGGCGTCGGCCCGGGTGGCCAAGGTCTGGGGGCTGCCGGACGAGGTGGTGCACGTCCTGGCGGCCCATCATCACCTGAAGCTCGATGGCCCTCTGGAGCGGGTGGCGGCGGCGGTGGGCGTGGCCGAAGCCATCTCGGTGCAACTCGACGCGGGGGCTCCGCCGCTGGTGGATCCGGTGGATCGAAAGCAGGTCGAGCGGGCCGTGGCGGTCCTCGGACTTCCCCTGGCGAAGCTCGACGAGATCGCGAACGCGGGTCAGGCCGTGCTGGCTGCCCTCTGAGCGCCGCACTCTCGACCGCCACCGCGGATTTTGCTTTACGGCCGGCGGCACACGGGACACGGCCGACGGCATGAGCGGAACCGACGGAACCACCGCCTTGGTGGTGGGAGCGAATCGCGGCATCGGTCTCGAGCTGGCTCGCCAACTGGGCGACCGGGGCTTTCGGGTGGTGGCGGCCTGCCGCAAGTCTTCGCCCGAACTCGAGGCCACGGGGGCGGAAGTGCACGGAGGGGTCGACGTGACCGATCCGGCCTCGCTTCGGGCCCTGTCGGACCGGCTCGCTGCCGGGTCGGTGGACTGGCTGCTGGTGGTGGCGGGGATCCTCCGTCGCGACGGCCTGGACGGATTCGACCCGGATTCCGTCCGAGACCAGTTCGAAGTCAACGCTCTGGGGCCCCTGCAGACTACCGTCGCCCTACGGGACCGGCTGGCCCCCGGTGCCAAGATCGGGCTGTTGACCAGCCGCATGGGGTCCATCGAGGACAACACCTCGGGCGGCATGTACGGCTACCGCATGTCGAAGGCGGCCCTGAACATGGCCGGCAAGTCCCTGGCTTTGGACCTGAAGAGCGGGGGAATCTCCGTGGCCATCTTGCATCCGGGCTTCGTTCGAACGGAAATGACCGGCGGCTCCGGTCACATCGACGCCGAAGAGTCGGCATCGGGACTCATCGAGCGCATGGACGCGTTGACCCTCGAAAACAGCGGCTCCTTTTGGCACCAAAGCGGCGAGTTCCTGCCCTGGTGAACCGGACCGGGCCGAGCGGGAGGGATGCGGCACTGGATGCCGGTCGAAAATTCACGTAGCAGCGGGGCATGCCAAACCTGGTCCTGGTCCGACACGGGCAAAGCGCATGGAACCTGGAAAACCGATTCACCGGTTGGGTCGACGTGGACCTGACTGCACGAGGGTCCGAAGAAGCCCGAGCGGGGGGACGAGAGCTGGCCCGCGAACGTCTTCGTTTCGACGTGGCCTACACGTCGGTCCTCAAGCGGGCGATCCGGACCCTGTGGATCGTGCTCGAGGAAATCGACCACACCTGGATCCCGGTCCACCGTCACTGGCGCCTCAACGAGCGGTTTTACGGCGGGCTCACCGGGCTCGATAAATCCGAGACCGCCGCGAAACACGGCGAGGATCAGGTGCACGTGTGGCGGCGCAGCTACGACGTGCCTCCGCCCCCGATCGACGAGGACACCGGCCCGGACCCGAGAAAGGACCGGCGCTATGCCCATCTGGACCCCCGGCTGCTCCCGGATACCGAGTCCCTGAAGCTCACCCTCGAGCGGGTGTTGCCGTACTGGCACGACGCCATCGCGCCGGAGCTGCGGGCGGGACGGGACGTGTTGGTCGTGGCCCACGGCAACAGCTTGCGGGCCCTGGTCAAGTATCTCGAAGCGATCTCGGACGACGACATCACGGGCTTGAACATTCCGACGGGTATCCCGCGCCTGTATCGGCTCGAACCGGATCTGCGCGTGGCCGAGGCCCGATACTTGGGAGATCCCGAGGCGGCCGCGCAGGCCGCTCGGGCCGTGGCCGACCAGGGCCGGCAGGGATCCGGTACCTGAACGCGTTCCCGTCCTTCGGAAGACCTGTCGGCGAACGGGGAACCGCTCCCCACCGCGCGGCGCGCTCGGCAAAATCCCGAACGGGTCAAATCGCCGAAAGCGCGTCAGTCACAGACCCCGGGTGACAGCGGAACTTCGGCGGGTCCCACGTCGTACGCGGCTCCGTGGAAGTCCAGCGGGTCACCGGCACCCGACTTGTCATATCCGTTCAGACGAAAGGTTGGCTCGACCCGATCCACGATGTCGCACGCGTTCGTGAATCGACCCTCCCCGTCGTAGGGCATCCGGCCCTCGCATTCGAATCCGGCTTCGGCACACCAAGCGTCGCTGGTTTCCGAGGCCAGGAGGTTGGCCGAACTGTCGAGCAGGAGGTTGGGCGACAGGTCCGAAGGCGGTGTGGCACCGCGAGAGAAGCGAACGCCCGGGAGCACATTTCCGATCAACGACAGTTCGAGCTGGTTGCCATCGTCCACCCACAGCGGGGTGGGCAGGCTCGGATCCGAATCCAGGAACAGGTTGAACCACAGCTCCAGCCCCCCTCGCCCGAACATGGCTCCGTCGACCCCGAGCCAGGGGGAGCCGGCCCCCACCCACACGGTGCGGTGCACCCGGGGCGTGGTGTTGGGCCCCACCTCGACATAGGCCTCCGTCCCGAGGACGTCCGACGGGTCGACGATGCGGCTGTCGACCACTTCGCCACCATGGAGCACCAGGGCTGGCCGCGCTTTGGATTCCAGGGTCACCTTCGGGCCGACCACGGCGTCGTCGGCCCGCACGACGAGCCGTACCGCTTGCTCGATCCGCAGGTCCCGAAGCACGGCGCCCCTGGCGACAGGGGTGAGCACCACGGTGCCCGCGCCCTCCAGGGTCAGACCGGACAGAACCGGGCGTCGCCCGTCGAAGATCAGTCGGGCGCCATCCTGCAACCGCACGGTGGTCAGGTTTCGTCCCTCCCCGACCCACGGCGCCGGACCGGTCACCACGAAGTCGGAGCTCAGGGTGACCGTGCGCGGGAGCTGCAGCACGTCGCCTGGGCCCGTGGTGTTCGCCAGGCCTCGCAAGGACGCTTCGTCGGTCACGGCGATCACGTTGGCCCAGTAGCCGTCGTCTTCGAGCTCCACCGGGCACCCGAGGCCATCCCGGAGCACCACCGTGACCCGGCGCCGACCGGGACCGGAGGGACTCAGCAAGAAGGGCAGCATCTGCCCCGGGGGGACGAAGGTCCAGTCGCCGGCGTCCGTCGCCGAAAGCCCGCGGACCGCGGTGAGCCATCCGCCGCGGTGGGAAAACGACAGCATTCCTGCGAAAGAACGGGATGCGTTCGGGGGACCGAGGCTCGGAACGACCTTCAGCGAGCCGCCGGTCCGAACGGGATTGTCGCAGTTGTCCACGGTCACCGGCCGGGACAGGGCCACCAGCCGGCCTTCTTTCCAGCACGACAGCCGAAACGTTCCGGTCCTGGAGGGTGTGAGCCAGACCCAGGGCCCGTCGGGGGTGCTCCACTCGACGGAGGTCTCGGCTGGGGATCCATCCAAGCCCCCCAACGTGACCGTGCAGGCAGCGAAGTCCGAATCGCGAGCCGCCACGCCGACCCGAGCGGGAAGCCCTGCCCCGATGAACCGCGGAACCCGAAACTCGACGATCCCACCCACCGCCACGCTCCCGGCGAGCCCGGCCGTATGATCCGGTGCGGAAGCCTCGAAGACCAACCGGCCCAGGGCCGTGGCTTTTGCGTAGGCGCGCCCGCGGACGCCCTCGATGTCGACTTGCCGCGCGGGCTGCTCGCAGCCTTCGTCCGCATGGATGACAGCTGGGCCATTCACGTCGACCTTGGCACTCAGGACCTCGGAAGCGGCCGGTTCGACCCGCCGCAGGACGTCGATGGGTATGCAGTCGCCCCGCTCCATGGACTCGGGGGCTTCCACCGAAAGGATTCCGAAAAACTCGAAGTCCAACTGGGCCACCTCTTGGCCCGAGGTGGCGCGAAGCGACCCGTCGCCCGCCGAGCGGCCGCGGACCCAGACCCGGTTGGCGCCGGGGCGGACGCTAACCTCTCGCTCGGGATCGGAACCGATGCACTCCGCGTTCGTGGCCACGCCCAGATTGCTTCCGAGCAGCCGCACGGTGGCTTCCTGGTCCGACTCGATCACAACCCGCACGCAATCACCGACCCAGGCCTCGTCGTTCGTGGCCTCCAGGTCGATCTCGGGGCTCGTTTCGTTCGAAACGACCGCGATCGTCGACCATCGTGCGTCGCGACCGAGGCCATCCCGCAGCCGAAGCTCGAACTCTCCGGGCGTTTCGATCTCGTCGAGTCGGCCTTCGAGCCGATCGAGAGATCGCATGGTGGGTTCGGTCAGCTCGATGCTGCGACTTCGCCCCCCGAGCTCCACCAGCCTCAGCTCCGATACCCAGTCGGCTTCGATGCCCTCTCCGTAGCGGACCGCCGCATCGAAGGCCGGCGGCACGTCGAAGCGGATCTGCAGGGTTTCGGCCCGGTCGACCTGGACCCGGGCCGGGACGACTTCTCGGATCGCGGGGAGGGGCGGCTCCGTCGCGCCGCAGGCGGAAACAAAGGCCGCCCCCAGGGACGCGAACACCCGTCGACCCATCGTCGGAGGGTACACCGGTGCCCGGCTGGGTTGAACCCAGCCGGGCCTTGACCGGCTCGGTTTTGCCTTCGATCACACGGCGTGATGCGGGCGGTGCGCTGGGGAGTGGCTGCGGTCGGGATGGCGGCGGCGGCCACCGCTGTGTGGCTGTGGGCGCCGCGGCCTCGCGTGGCCCCGCCGGCGCCCAGCTCGTGGCAAGCGCCGTCCCTGGCCGATCTGGATCGATGGGTGGCCGAGCAGAATGACGTTCCGGATGTGATCCCGGGCACAGAAGCCCGGATCCGTTGGGTCCACACGTCGTCGACGCAGACGCCCTGGTCCATCGTGCATGTGCACGGATTTTCCGCCAGCCGGCAAGAGACGGCGCCGCTGGCCGAACGGGTGGCGGACGCCATCCAAGCGAACCTCTTCGAAACGCGCCTGACCGGACACGGTCGAACCGGCGCCGCCCTGGGCCGCGCCACCGCACGGGACTGGATCGAAGACGCTCAGCGGGCGGCCGCCGTGGGCCGGGTGCTCGGGGAGCGGGTGGCCGTTTTGGCCTCGTCCACCGGCGCAACCCTGGCGGCGCTGCTGTCCGCCCACCGGGCGTGGCAGGTGGACGCCCAAATCTGGCTTTCCCCTAACTTCGGGCCCCGGGACCCGGCGGCTCGGGTGCTCACCTTGCCGTGGGCCCGAATCTGGGTTCCGTGGGTCGCCGGCAAGGAGCGCAGTTGGGAGCCCGAAAACGAGGCCCAGGGCCGCTATTGGACCACCCGCTATCCGGTCGGCGTGTTGTTCGAGATGCAGGCTTTGGTCGAAGCGGCGCAGGGCGCGCCCTTGGAACAGATCGAAACCCCGGTCTTGATGTTCCATCACAAAGACGACCCGGTCGTCGATGTATCGGCGATGACGGACGCGTTCGCCCGTCTGGGGAGCGCTCGGCGGCGTCGGGTGGCGGTGCGGGGGCCGGGCGACGGGCACGTTCTCGCCGGCCGGATCCTCTCGCCGGATCGGACGGCTGCCATCGCCGAGGATGCGGCAAGATTTTTGCGGCAAGGTGATTGACCATTCGGGCCAGGGGCAGCCCTAGGTTTCCCTGCGTTTCATCGACAGAGCGTGCTTCGCAGTTCCCTTTCGCGGAGCACCGTGCGTGGGTCGCGCTCCGTGGTGGACGAACGAGCCCAGCGCGCCGGTCGAGGTGTCCTGGACGCGCTGCCCGTGGCCGTGGCGCGACTCGGGCGCGACTACCGCGTGTCCTGGGCAAACGACGCTTTGGCCCGTTCGCTGGGCCGGCCGGCAGCGGAACTCGTCGGACGCACCTGCCGGGAACTCGGCATGGCTGCAGACGATCACGCGGCCTTCGTCGAAGAGCTGGAGCGGAGTTTTCTCGACGGCCATGCTGGTTCGTTCGAAACGAACTCTCTCGTCGACGGGGAGCCGCGCTGGATCGAATATCGCTTCGTGCCCGAACTCGCCGGCGGAGGTCGGGTCGCGTCCATGCTGGTGGTTGCCTTTCGAAACGAACGGGCTGCCTACCTGCACCGCCGGGCTGCTGTCGGTTCTCGGCTTTTGCAGGCCTTCCTGGACCACAGTCCGACGCTGGCCTGGCTGCGGGACGCGGACGGCCGCTATCGGTTGGTGAACCGAACCTACTTGGAGCGGTACGGCCTGCGGAGCGAACAGATCCTGGGCCGCACGGTGGAGGAGCGTTGGTCTGCCGAAGTGGCTCGGCCGCTGATTCAGCACGATCGTGAGGTTTTGGCTTCGGGCCGCTCCCAGACGGTCGTCGAAGAGGTACCGGACCCGGACGGCACTTGGCGGACTTGGTTGAACGTCAAGTTCCCCGTGGCCGATGGCCAGGGCCGGACCATGATCGGAGCGGTCGGCGTCGACGTGACGGAGCGCGACGAAGCCCGGCGAAAGCTGGAGCTTTCGGAGCGCCTGCACGCGGTGGCGGCCTTGGCGGCCAGCTCCACCCACGACTTCAACAACGTACTCACCGCGGTCCTGGCCAACACCGAGGCGGCCCGCGAGCACCTGGAGGCTGGGTCGGAGCCCGACATCCATCTGGAGGCGGTGGTCGACGCGGTGGAGCGGGGGGCGACGCTGGTACGATCCATTCAAGATATGGGCGACCCGAAAGGACCGCCGGGGCGGACCGTGGAGCTTCGCCAGTTGGTGGACGAGACCGTTCGGGGGCTGCATCCGGTTCTCTCGGGCATGACCCGCGTGGAGGTGGAGGCTGCCCCCAGGCCCTGTCCGGTCCAAGGCGAGGCGCTGGCCCTCCGCCGGGCCGTGGAAAACCTGATCGTCAACGCCCACGAGGCCTTTCGCGGCGCCCGTTCCCGTTCGGGCACGATCCGGATCCGCATCGCCCGGTCGGCGGACCAGGTAGAGCTCACCGTCGAGGACAACGGTCCCGGGATTCCGCAGGGCATTCGGGAGCGGATCTTCGATCCCTTCTTCAGCACCAAGACCCAGGGCCGGGGGTTGGGGCTTTGTGGGGTTCGGGCCATCGTGGAGCGGCACCGGGGTCGGATCACCGTGGAGTGTCCAGCGGACGGGGGCACCCGTTTTCGCGTGGTGCTTCCGGTGGCATCACCCCCGTGATGGCGTTTGGGACGCGGCGCCGCTACAACCGCGTCATGTTCCGATGGCTGGTCCTGGTCGGACTCGGATTGGCGGCAGGGTGGCTCGCGAGCCGGTACGTCTTCGAAGACGGAGAGCGGTCTTCGCGGCCCACCCCATCCCGAGCGGACCGTTCACCGCCGAAGCCCGCGCTGCCCCCATCCCGCGACCCCGCCGATGACGCTCCGTCGGCCTCGACCGAGGCGGCCCCCGCGGACCCCGCGGCCCCCGTGGTGCGTGGCAAAGCCGGGCGGGGGCGCATCGAGCGACGGGGCAATGACGTGTTGATCACCAACGTGGACCCGGATCCGAACGCGGCCCGTATCGAAAGAACCGACGACGGGCAGATCGTGATCCGAAACGATCCGCAGTGAAGCGCATGGGCCCTCAGGCCCTCTGCGGCGAGCCCGAACCCAGCACTTGGAGGGCCTGGGCGTAGTAGCGCTCCCGATCGGCCGCGCCGTTCTGCCCGCCGTTGATCAGCTGGGTCGCGCGACGGAAGTTGCCGGCGTTGGCGGCTTCGGTGACTCCCCGGGTCGAAAAGTACCAAGCGGCCACCCGGAAACCCACGTCCATGCGGGCGGCGAGCTCCGGATTGTTTTCCAGGTCGATCCCGAGGGCCTGGCCGGCTCGGCGGTAGTTGTCTCGCCCCGTCAGCTGCAGCGGACCCCGACCCTTGAAGCGACGGCCATCGCCGGGCTGGGTGTTGCCGAGGTCCGCCCGTCCCTCGTAGGCGGCTCCGCTGGCGATCTCTTCCCAGTGCCGGAAACCGCCACTTTCGTGGGCCAGCTGAGCGATGAAGGTGGCTTGCCCTTGCACCGTGTCGATGCCGGCCTCGTCCATGGCGGCGTTCAGGTAGGGCGTGAGCTCCGCGGCCCGCTCGGCGGACAGGTTGGGGACGATGGCCCGCAGCTGCTCGGGGCTCACGCCTTTGGCCGGATCGCCGTTGCCCCGCAAGACCGCCGGGTCGATGCCCGCCACCGGACCGGTAGCTCCGGCCTGGCTGGAGCCGGCCGTGCCCGCTGCGCCCCGGGCGGCCCCGGAAGAAGGGGCCGCCCGGCCCGCGGCTGGGCCGCCCCCAACTGCCGACCCGCGTGGGCCCCCGCCTCCGGAGTTTTCTCTTCGGCGCCGGAGCAGGTCCGCCACCAAGGCCGCCATCTCTGGGTCCGAGAGCACCCCCATGTCGCCGCCGGCCGCCTGGGCCAGCCGCGAGCCGGGCTGGGGCCGAAACCCGGGGTCTTCGGCCATCTGCGTTTTCAAGAGCGCCTGGCCGAGTCGCTCCATGAACCCGCGGTCCGCTGCCAGGGTGGGACCGCTTCGGGGGTCGGCCATCAGGGTCTGCAGGGTGCGAACGAAGTTCGGGTCCTGAAGGCGCTGAGCCAGCTCGCCCACCGACAGGTCGCGAATCTCGTCGACCATGGCTCGCTGGGTCCCCAACGCCATGGGGCTCATCACGCCGCGGCTGGACGACAGGTCCGCCAGGCGGGTGCCGTTCCCTCCGGCGCCGCCCATGGGCAACGCCCGACCGGCTGCGCCGGTCGTCGCCCCGTGGTCCGCGACCATGTGCGGGGGAAAACCCATTCCGTCCAAGAGCTGGGGCAGGCCTTGGGCCGGGGCCTGACCGGACTGGAGCGGGTCTGAAAGAGGCTCGAGCTGCCGGAAATAGAGCTCGTAGAGGCTGAGGCCGCCCGAACGCGCTCCGCCGATGGAAGCCACCATGATGCCTCGGTATCGGCGGAAGGTCGGAGCGGTTGCGCGAAAAGGGAACCCGTTCCTCATCCGGTCCCGACCGCCGGGGCGGCCGCTCGGTTCTCGGGTCGGTCCAGGACCCTCGGCCTGTCCGGTGCCGCGCTCCGTTTCCAAGCTCGGGATCTCCGTGCTAGCCCAGCGGTCCATGAGCGATCGCGTCCGAGAAATCTCGAGTTGGTATTCCTCGGAAAATCCGGGGGTCCTGAACAACCTGGCTCGACTGATGAACCACGGCAGGCTGGCGGGCACCGGCAAGTTCGTGATCCTGCCGGTGGACCAGGGCTTCGAGCACGGTCCGGCCCGTTCCTTCGCGCCGAACCCGCCGGGCTACGATCCCCGTTACCACTTCGAGTTGGCCATCGAGTCTGGGTGCAACGCCTACGCGGCGCCACTCGGGTTTTTGCAGGCCGGAGCCCGGGAGTACGCCGGGCAGATACCGACGATCCTCAAACTCAACAACTCGGACAGTCTGTTCAAAGGAGAAGACCCGTGCCCCGCGATCACCGGCTCCGTCCAGGACGCGCTCGAGCTGGGATGCGCCGCCATCGGGTTCACCATCTACCCGGGGTCGGGCCATCGAAACGACATGTACGGGCAGATCCGGGAGCTGATTCAGGACGCCCGCTCCGTGGGTCTGCCCACGGTGATCTGGTCCTACCCCCGCGGTTCGGGTCTTTCGAAGGAGGGTGAGACCGCCATCGACGTGGTGGCCTACGGTGCCCAGATCGCTTGCCAGCTGGGGGCCCACATCGTGAAGGTCAAGCCGCCGACCGACCACGTGGAGCAAAAGGACGCGAAGAAGGTCTACGAGGCGCAAGGGATTCCGATCGGCACCTTGGCCGACCGGGTGCGGCACGTGGTGCAGTCCTGCTTCGACGGCCGCCGGATCGTGATCTTTTCGGGGGGCGCGTCCCGGGACACCGAGGGCCTGCTGGCCGACGTGAAGCAGATCGCCGAGGGTGGCGCCTTCGGCTCGATCATGGGTCGAAACGCTTTTCAGCGCCCCAAAGCGGAAGCCCTGGATCTGCTTCGCAAGGTCATCGACATCTTTCAGAACGCCTGAGCGGGCTCGCGCCGAAGCACCAACCGAAATGGGCCGAGGCCCTGCTCGGACTCCACCACCACCCACGCTTCGACGCTGCCGTTCAGGTCCAAGCTCGTGACGGGCCGCGCGTCGAGTCCCGGTACGGCATCTTGCCCGCAGGCCTGGCCTCCGGACAGGGCGCAACCCACGGGCCGGATCGCCACCGCGGCGTCGAAGGCCGCCCGGTCGATCCGGGCCACGAGGCGTTCGGTGCCGTCGGGCACCTGGACCTGGTAGACCAGCTCGGGCGAGCCGACGGCTCCGCAAAATCCGTCCAGCGTGTCGGTGGCGGCCCCCAAAGAGCCCTCGATCACCGCCTCGCTCACACCCGTCAGATCGACCGGCCGGCCGGGACATCGGTTTGCGTCGGACGGTGCGACGCAGCGGTTTTGGTCGCACAGCAGCACTTCGCCCGGTTCGGTCTCGCAGTCCATGTCCTCCGTATCCGAGGTGCACTCCGGCTCGACGGCCACCCGAAGGGTGTAGATTCCGCCGTCGTCATCCTGGGCGTCCACGGCCACGAACAGGGTGTCGAATCCCGAAACCACTTCATCCACCCGCGGGCGCTCCACCGTGGTCTCCTGGAAGCCGAGGCAGGTCTGTTCCATGCGGGTGCAGTCCGAAGCCACCCACAACACTCCGCCCGGCGGGCCTTGCAGGTCGAGCTGCACCCGCGCTCCGTCGAGCGATTCGATCCGATAGAAGCGCTCGGGGCCTCGGGCCGAGCCGATCGGTGCGCAGGCCGACGTCGTCGCGGTCGAGACCGTGTCGGTCGCTCCCAACGTCGACACCGTCACCGTGGCGCTCCCTGCGATCGGCGTGCTCGTGGCGCACCGATCGTTCGTGGGGACCGGACTCGCCAGGTCTTCGACGGTGACCTGCACCTCGGCGGTTCCGTCCCGATCGCCCCGGGCCGACAGGTAGACGAATGCGGGCAGCTCTTCCACCCGCGCTTCGAGCTCCACCGGGCGGTCCAACAGCCGGGCGCGCCCGCAGGAACTCGCGACCGGATCGGTGCAGCCTTGGAGCAGGGCGGCGGACAGCTCCAGGGGGTCGCCGCCAACCCGCTGCACGGTCACCCGCAGGTCCCGCGGCCCGGGGGGGCCGTCGATTCGAAAGAGCCGGCCGTCGGCGTCCAGCGGGAGCGGATCGGTCGGGCACACCGGAGCCCCGAGACGGGGGCGTGCGGGGTTTGCTTCGAAGGGGGCGGACACCCGACCGCCCGGCGGCAAGGCCGGAGGTCCGGTCTCGCACACCTGGACCCGAGAGGCGTCGAGCTCGCTCACCACCAGGGCCAGGTCGACCCCCGCCGGCGGGACCCCGAACGCGCCCGCCTCCTCGTCGATCCGGGGCAGCAAGCGGACCTGCAGGGGGTCGGGAAACGGTCCGTCCTCTGGCAGCAGGGCGATCTGCGCCGAGCCCGGTCGGTCGGCCACCGTCGCCGTCGGCACCGGGGTTCCGTCGGGGCCGCGCGCCTGCAGGCGGAGCCGATTGTCCGGTCCCCCGGCGGCCGAGGTGGGTGGGTAGGTCGCGACCAGGTCGACCCGCTCCCCGGCAGGCGGAGAGAAGCGGAACGTGTCGAACCGGGGCAGACGGCTCGAAAAGCGCGGACAGGCCCGCAGACGCAGGGTCGTGTCCAAGGCCCGAAGGCGGGGACCCTCGCCCGGTAGGCGGCCCAGCAGGTTCAGCGGATCGGCGGCGCAGGTCGTGGGCAACAGCTCCAGCTCCAGACTGAAGGGGCCTCCGCCCACTTCCGCGGTGACCTCGACCTCGATGTCGCGGGCTCGCGGTGCGGCGGCCACATCCAGCGCGACCACTCCAGGGAGGCGCAGGGGCTGAACCTCCACGGGCTCGTCGTCGGCGAACAGGGAGAGCTGCAAGGGAAGTTGCGGATCGCTTCGAGCGATCAGTCGGGCCGCCTGATCCGCATCGAGATCGAAGGCGAAGCGACGCACCCGGCCCGTGCACAGGTTCAGGTCTCGCCACCGGCCGGGCACCAGGTCGAAGACATCGGAGGGGGCATCGCATGCCACTTCGGGCTGGCATCCGTTTCGAGTACATCGGTTTCCGGGATGGCAGTCTTCGTTCGTGCGGCAGGCCGCAGGCTCCACGCACTGCCCGCCCCGGCAGGCGCCGGTGAGGCACCCGTCCGCGGTGGCGCACGGGCCGCAGGTTCCGCTGCGACAGGCCTGGGTGGTCGGGCAGTCCGCGGCAGTCTGGCAGACCGCCTCGAACTCCAGGTCGAAATCGTCGTTCGGTCCGAAACGCTCGGTGTCCGGCACGCAGCGACCGAGACCGGTGAGCAGCGCGGTGGCGTCTGGGGGCGCGTTCGGGGGCAGCAGGGTCCGGCGGGCGCACCGTCCGGTGGGGCAGTCCGCATCATCGGCGCAGGCCGTCTGGGGGACTTCGCACCGCCCCGCGTTGGTGCTGGTCTCGGTGCGCTCCCGGAGGCAGACCTGACCGGGAATGCACGGGGCGTCGGGCCGGCAGACTTCCCGGGGCACGCAACGATTTTCGGGATCGCACTCGAAGCCGACGGGACAGATGTCGGGGGCGTCCCTGCAGTCGAGCCCGCCGTCGCGACCGGACGGGCCCATGTCCAGGGAGCCGCCGCCTCCGGCGCTCAGATCCGGCTCCGCCACCGAGCAACCGGCGATCCACCCGGCGAGGCCCACCGCCGCCAAACCCCAAAGCCTCCGGACGGGCGCCGTGGCGGTTCGGGTTTCGCACCCGCCCGCGTCCCGCGGTGTACGCTGCATCGACGCTTCGTTCACCATGACCCGCGGGCTTTGTCGAACCGAGAGCGCGTTCACTTGTCCTGCGGTTCGGGATGGCGTGGTCTTTCCATCGTGGAGAACCTGCCGCTGCTCGGGTCCGACGCCATGCGTTTCGCGGACCGTTTCACCATCGACGAGCTCGGTCTGGGCTCCTTGGTCTTGATGGAGGTGGCGGGCCGAGCGGTGGCGGACGCCGTGACCCGGCGACGGGGGCCCCGAGACGGACCGGTGCTGGTGTTGGCCGGCACCGGCAACAACGGCGCCGACGCCCTGGTGGCCGCCCGCCACCTGCGCGAGCGGGGAATTCCGGTCCAGGTTCTCGGCCTCGGGCCCGAGTCCAAGCTGACGCCCGATGGGCGGGTCCAGGTCGACCTGTTTCGCCGCCTGGGCGGCCGGGTGAGGTTCGATCCGGGGGGGCCGGCGGTGGCCGAGCTGTGCCGGCATCTGCCCCACGCCAGCACTTTGGTCGACGGTGTGTTCGGGATCGGGCTCGATCGGGAGGTGCGGGGTTTTCGGGCCGACGTGCTGGACCGGGCCGCCCGGTCTGGAGTGCCCTCGGTCGCCGTGGACCTCCCTTCGGGCCTGGACGCCGACCGGGGTCGGCCTTTGGGCGTGGTGCTGCCGGCTGAAGCCACCGTCACGTTCCAGTTTCTCAAACGTGGCTTGGTCCTGGAGCCCGGACGGACCCTGGCCGGCCAACTCGAGGTGGCGGACATCGGCATTCCGCCCCGGGTGCTGGCCCGCATCCGGCCGCCGGGACGCACGCTGGGCCCCCCCGCTTTGCCGCGCAGAGACCGCTGCGGCCACAAAGGTACCTTCGGCCACCTGCTCGTGGTGGCCGGCGCGGCAGACCGACCGGGAGCGGCGCTGCTCACCGCTCGGGCGGCCCTGCGCAGCGGTGCCGGCCTGGTCACTTTGGGCACCTCGGCCGATGTTCTGGCCCGGGCGAGTGCCGAGCTCGGCCCCTTGATGGGCCTGGAGCTTGGACGGGTCGCCGTGGACGGGAGCGCCGTGGAGGCGGCCTTGACGGAGCGAAGCGGTCTGCTGGTCGGACCGTCGCTGCCCGGCGATGGGCGAACGGGGCGCTGGCTGAACCCCTTGTTGGACCGAAGTTCCCGACCCGTGGTCCTGGATGCGGGCGCTCTGCGGGCGCTCGACGACCTGGCGCGGCTTCGCGATCGGCCCGGGCCCACGATCTTGACGCCCCATCCCGGGGAGCTGGGGGCCCTGCTCGGGGTCCCCGCCGCCGAGGTTCAGGCCGATCGGTGGGCTGCAGCCACCGAGGCCGCAGCCCGCAGCGGCGCGGTGGTGGTTTTGAAGGGCGCTTCCACCTTGGTGGCCACCCCCGAAGGTCGGGTCGGGGTGTGCCTGCGGGGCAATCCGGGCCTCGGCACCGGCGGCACCGGCGACGTGCTTTCGGGCATGGTGGCGGGCGTGTGGGTGCAAGGGTTCGACGCGGAAGCCGCCGCATCGGCGGCGGTGTGGGTGCACGGCGTCGCCGGTGACCGGGTCGCTCGATCAGCCGGGGAACTCGGGCTGGTGGCTTCGGATCTGCTGGCCGCCATCGGTCCGGTCTGGGCCGAGCTCGAGGCCACAGATCCGACCCGGACGGCCGGTGTGGCCCCTCCCGCGCCGGGACACGCTCTGGGCAGCGGCGTGCCGGGCGGGCTGCAGCCCCTCGGCGAAGCCAGCCCCGCACCGGCGGCCGGTGGTGCCAGCCCGACGGAGGATCCGTCGTGATCCCCCCGGGTGCCGAACCCGTGCCCGATTCCGTCGAGGTCCACCCCGAACTCGACGAACCCGGACTCGAAGCCCTGGCCCAGGAGTTGGTGTCGCGCTGGTTGGCGGACCCGATCGCTCGACGGGGGCCTTGGGTCGTGGGGCTTCGGGGCGACCTGGGCGCGGGCAAGACCCGTTTCGTCCAGGCGGCGGTCGCCGCCCTGCCCAAAGGTGCCAAGGAGACCGTATCGTCGCCGACCTATGCCCTGGTGCACGAGCATCCCACGAGCCCGCCGGTCCGGCACGTGGACCTCTATCGGCTCGAAGACGAAGCTGCGGTCCGAGAGCTCGGACCGGACGTGTGGGACGCTCCCGGCTGGGTGTTCGTCGAGTGGATCGAAAGGGCCCCTGCATGGACCGAAATGGCCTCGGTGGAGATCAGAATCTCGGTTGACCGACATGATGCTCGGCGGGTTGAAGTCCGGCACTTCGGGACGACGACCCGCGACCAAGGGAGTACAGCACGCTGATGAACACTGAACCTCGCGCGATTGGAGGGTTGGCCCTCATCGCGCTGCTGGCATCTGTCGCCTGCAGCGACGACGAAAACGACATGGGCTCGGGCAACGCCGACATGGGCACCGGGAGGGTCGACCTCGGAAGTCCCGACCTCGGCCCGCCGCGAACCACCTGTCCCAGCGCCGGCTTGAACCCCGAGTGCTCCGACCAGACCGACTGCGAAGAACTGAAGGAAAGTCAGACCTGCGTCGGCTGCCCGGGATTCAACGAGGACTTCTTCTGCGCCTACGACCCCAACCGGCACGCTTCCTGCCAGCGGTTTACGTCCTCCGACCAGCAGGGCGTGGTGGTCAACGTCCCGATCACCCTGGGGGGCGGCCTGAGCAGCAACGACATCGAGTTCTTTGTCGGGGTGGCCGTGGCGGCCGAAACCTCCGGCGGTGGTTCGCTGACCTGCGAGGACTTCTTCGCCGACCCCCTGAATTTCGACCCGAACGACACCTGCCAGAACGTGGCGCTGTCCGTCCGGGTCTCGAAGGACGCCGCCCGACAAGGAAATTCGTTTCTCACTCAATTCACCCGGATCCCGCCCGACCGGGACTACCTGTTCTTGGTCTACGCCTTCGAGAGCGACGACTTGTCCCGAGATCCGGTGGGCGTGTACTGCACCATGCCGGAAGAGGGCGCGATCCCGGACAACGACGTGGCGGGCGCCTATCCCTTCGACATCGGACCGATCATCGGTGGGCAGCAGGACATGCTCCGTCCCTGACGTGCTCCGTCCCTTGCTCCGTCGCTGAGCGGGACGCCGAAACGCCCGCCGCCAGCCCGGATGGCCGCGATACGGATCGCCGCCAACGCTACAGATCCAGCCCCGTCCCCCCCATCCGCCGCCGTCGAGCATC
>DAPKRQ010000373.1:0-5219 GCA_031800475.1 Myxococcales bacterium LLY-WYZ-16_1 | reverse complement strand
GAAAGCCAAGTCCCACCCCGACCGGGGTGCGACGCCGAGCGGGTGTGCCGACCTCGGTGGAAGGGTTCGCGTCAGGGCGGACCGGCGACCGGCACCGTCCGCACCAGACTGACGGTCGCGTCGTCCATGGCCCGCACCTCGTCGACGAAACGCCGGTGTCGTGGCCAAACCTCTGGGGCAATTTCAATCGATTCGCTTCGATGGATGCGGTGGAGCACGATCCGGCCGAAGCTGTCGGTCTCGAAGTGAAACGAGACCTTACCCGAGGGACCTCGGATCTCGGAGGAAGGAGGCAAGAGCCCGGGCTCATACGCGTCCGAAGTGCCGAGCCGCACGCGAACGTCCAGCACGCGCGGGGCCGGCAGCATCTGGGGCGTTCGTCGGGTGGTCCGCGGAGGCTCCAGTCCCCCGCCGACCAGCTGGGCCGCGGCGAAAAAGGTCTCTGGCCCCTCCGTGTCGAACAGCGTCCGGGCTGCGACTCGACCCCGAAAGCGAAGGGGCTCGTCCAAGCGCGCCCGGTTGTCGATCTCGAGCACGTCTACCCGTACCGGGGCGCCTCGCTCGGCCAAGGCACGTGCAAAGGCGTCGGTCCATCTTTCCGGAGCGGTCGAGTCGAGCAGCCGCCTCAACGCCCCGGCTTCCACGCCGGTGGACACGCCCTCCAGGCGGCCGCGAACCCGGCCCTTTCGGTCGATGTTCAACGCGTAGCGGAGCTCGGTCCGGCTGGCCTCCGGGGCCGACGGTGGCACCCGCAGGCCGCGGGCCACCTCGCCCTCCAGGATCACCCGGCTGCCCTGCACGAAGGCCGGAGGGACCCCGGCCACGATGCTCCGGGCTGCGGCGTCGAACAGCATCCAGTCGCCCGTCGGATCGGGCTGTACCGCTGCCAGGACTCCGTCCACGCCGTACAAGACCGGTGCGTCTGGCGGGAGCTCCAAGCGGTCCCTTCGGGCGAACAGGGCAGGGCGAGCCTTCAGGCCGGCAGCGCGCATCAGGCCCACCAAGAACAGGTTGAGGCGGGAACGTCCGCTGGGGCCAGATGGAACCGAAGCCGCGTCTCGGACGTCCGCCCTCCACAGCGGGGCGTCCTCGGTGACGTCGAATTCTCGGGCCACCACCGTCGTCAGGGCCACGGCGGTCTCGGTGGGCTCCCGATCTTCGGCCAGTGCTCGGGCTCGAACCTGCCACGGTTGCGGGACTTCCTCGCGCCACGCAGCCCGCTGTTCCAACCAAACGAAGACGTCGTCCCAGGTGCGAAATCCCGGCTGTCCCTCTTGAACCAGCAGCCACGTCGTCGGGGAACGGTGGGCATCCGTCGGCGCGCCTCGCTCCGGCCAAAGGGCCGGAAGGTCGGTTTGGGTCCACGAAAAGCGCGTGCCTTCGGGCGTTTCATAGCGATCGGGGGGCCGAACCCGAAACCGCCCGTCGTCCGAATGGCGGAAGTCGACGGACATGCCCGGGGGGACCGTCACCACGAACTCCGAGCGCCGGGTGGGCACGCCGTGCTGAAACCGCCACGGCGGAACCAGGCGCGGGTCTTCGAAATACTGGTCGTAGATCACTTCGACCACGTCACCCGGCGACAGGTCGGGCAGGCGCAGTTCCCGGCCGGCTCGGCCGTCTGCGAGCCGGGTCTCGGCGAAGGCGCTGCCGGGCAGCACGAAAGACTCCTCCGCGTCGGGGCGGGTCACCCGGGCGGCCAATCCGTACAGGCCGCTCCCCGGGTCGACCGGCAAGACGACCCGATCGGTGGGCCCGGGGATCGGACGAAGCTTGCGAATGCGCAGGCGACGGGAAAGCCGGGCCACTCGGGCGCCGGTTTCGTCCACGGGAAAGTCGACGGCACCCCGGTCGACGACCACCACGGCCGGTGCGTCCGGATGGTCCTCGGCCCGGGGCAGCAGGTTCGGGTCGAAGGGCTCGAACTCCGGAGTGGGCAGGCTCGAGCACGCGGTGGCGGCCCCCAGCGCCAGGGTCAAAGCCGCCCCGAACGGTCCGGGGCGCCGGCGGACCGCGGTCGAGGGGACGTCGTCGTTCCCATTCACGAAGAGCTGCTCTTTCGGGCCATGAGCTCGTCCAGGGTCCTTTTGAACAACTCCGAGTCGGGCTCGAAGATCAGGGCCGTTCGCAGGTCGCGGGCGGCCGCGTCCAGGTTGCCGGCGGCGATGGACTCCTGGGCTTTGCGGAACAGATTTTGGCCCTGGGGCGTCTTTCCCGCAGCCTCGAGTTGGGCTTTGCGCCGCTCCTGGTCCGATTCCTCGGTGTAGCGGAGGTGTTTGTCTCGGTCGGGCCCCTGGATGCGCTGGTCGTACAGCGCCCGCTTTTCCGGGTCCCGCAGGATCACGTAGGCCTCCGCGACCCGCTTGGCGATGCGCAGCACCGCATCCCGAAGCTCTCGGTCCGGCGAGTTGAAGAACGAATCGGGATGGTAGTTGCGCTGAAGCTGGTGGTAGCGCCGCTTCAGGTCCTCGAGTGGCGCGTCGGGTGGGGCACCGAGGACCTGATAGTAGTCGAGCCGGTCCAAGACACGGGCGACGTTCTTGGTCTCCGCCGCCCACGCCGGGTGGATGTTGGGATCTTCCGCCATCGTCGATGCCGAACGCGATCAGCGGTTTGAGACCAGGAGGTCCTCGTTTCGCGTGATCGCTCGAGATACTTCGTAATCGCTCAAGCCGCTGCTCAAATTGATCGTGGTGCTCGCCTGAGCACCGGTCTCGATGTCCCGTGCGGACACGTTCACGATGCCGTCGGTGTCGATCTCGAAGGTGACCTCGATCGACACCTCACCCCGAGCCGCGACCCGAAAACCCGAAAACTCGAACTCGCCCAACAGCTCATTGTCATCGGCCAGGTTCGATTCACCCTGATAGATCCGGATCCGAACACGCTCTTGGTTGTCGGATGCAGTGGTGAAGACTCGAGTCCGGTCGATCGGAATGGGCGTGTTCTTGTCGATGATCTTTTCGGTGTACCCTCCGACCGTGCCCAGGCGCAGGGTCAATGGCGTCACGTCGAGCAGATAGGTCGACTGCTGCGAATCGAGCAGAGCGTGGGCCTGAATGGCCGCGCCCATGGCCACCACTTCGTCCGGGTCCACGTCGGTCAACGGCTGCTTTTGAAAATAGTGCCGCACGGAGCTTCGAATGATCGGCAGGCGCGTCGGGCCTCCGACCAGGATCACGCAGTCCACGTCCGACGCCGTGATTCGGGCGGACTGGATCGCCTCGTCGCAGACCTTGAAGGTCCGCTGCACCAGGTCCATGACCATCTGGTTGAACTCCGCCCGGGACAGGGTGGTGGAAAAGTCCACCGAATAGCCGTTGTCGTCGGTGTAGATGAGCGGAATGTGGATCTGCACGACCTCGTGCTCCGACAGGCCGATCTTCGCCTTTTCTGCCGCTTCCTTGAGTTTTTGCAGCGCGAACTTGTCCTGGCGAAGATCAACCCCCTGCTGCTGCTGAAACGAATCGGCCAGCCAGTTCATGATCCGGTCGTCGAAATCGTCGCCGCCCAGGTAGGTGTCGCCCGCCGTCGAGATCACCTCGAACACGTCGTCGCCGATGTCGAGGATCGAGATGTCGAAGGTTCCGCCACCCAGGTCGTACAACGCCACCCGTTGGTGGTAGCCCTGCCCAAACCCGTAGGTGAGGGCGGCGGCGGTGGGCTCGTTGATGATCCGCAAGACCTCGAGGCCGGCGATCTTTCCGGCGTCCTTGGTCGCCTGGCGCTGGTTGTCGTTGAAGTAGGCCGGTACCGTGATCACGGCCTTTTGCACCGGCTGCCCCACGTGGTTTTCGACGATTTGGCGCATTTCCTTGAGGACGATGGCCGAAATCTCCTGCGGAGCGTACATTTGATCTCGAATCTGAATGCGCACCGCGTTGTTCGGGCCTTCCTCGATGTGAAAGGGCACCACGCTGCGGGCCTTTCGGACCTCTTCCGAGAAGAAGAAACGACCGATCAGCCGCTTGGCCGAGTAGACCGTGTATTCGGGGTTGGTGATGATCTGTTTTTTGGCGTCGTTGCCGACCAGGACCCGTCCGTCTTCCATGAAGGACACCACGCTGGCGTGGGTGCGCTCCCCCCATTCGTTCGGGACCACCACCGGGATGCCGTCCTCGATGACCGACACGCAGCTGTAGCTGGTGCCGAGGTCGATGCCCATGGCGAGATCAGTCATGGCCGCTCCGTCGACAAGTGCCGAAACCGCTCATCGTTCCGGCCAGTATGCACGCCTTGGGGACGGCGTGAAAGTTGGGGGACCGGCGGCCCGCGGGGCCGGACCGAGTTTGGTGCGGCGAGCCTTGCTCCCCCGTGGTTGTGAGCCCTATCGTCTGCGCGCGGCCACCCAGGCTGCAGTGGAGGAACACCGACATGACCTTGCTCGCAACGGTGGCGAATGACCCGGACCACATGCCATCCCTGTTGTTCGCGCTGGACAAGGAGCTGTCGATCACCGACGCCCGCCCCGGTTCGGCGTGGGGGATTGGCTATCACGCCGAAGATCGGGCGCTCACGATCCACAAACCGGCCGAGCTGGTGGCGCGAAAAGGGGTGTACGGCGTGGCGCCAAACATCCGCTCGCGGATCCTCCTCGCCTGCAACCAACGGCCAGAGCCCCCGCTGACCGCCCTGGATCGGGCACCCCCCCACCGCTTTCGCCGATGGCTGTTCGCCTGCCGGGGGGAGCTGCGCGGCCTCGAGGGTGTTCGGGGCCGAGTGCGCGAGAAGCTGCCCGACTTTCTCGGCCTGGAATTGGGGGACGGGGCCGTCTCCGAGCTGGCGTTCGCCATTTTTTTGGCCGAGCTGCGCCGGGACGGCGTGCTCGACGACCCGCTGGCCACGGTCGAGGGGCAGCGAACCGCGTGTGCCCGGGCCATGGACGCCATCTCGACCTTGATGGCCGACACTGGAAACGGCGGAGGCGTTCCGGCGGCTTTCGCCCTGTCCAATGGGCGCACCCTGATTCTGTCTCGGGGTTCGGCTCCCCTGTTCTACCGGGAGCAGCACGGGCTCGACCGGCCTGCCGAGGGTCCGCTCGATCCGGCCCGAACGGACTTCAACGATCTGGCCCAGGCTTTGAAGCGCTTCCGGGCGGTGATCTTGGCGAGCGGTCCCTCGGTGGGAGAGGGCTGGTCCCCGATCCCGGAGGGCGCGACCGCCGCCATCGATCTGCAGCTGCAGTGGAGCTGGCCGACCGCTTGAACCGCCGCACTGCC
>DAPKRQ010000372.1:0-5185 GCA_031800475.1 Myxococcales bacterium LLY-WYZ-16_1 | reverse complement strand
TGATGGGGAGCCGTGGTGACCTGCACACCGATCTGCCCAGCGGTTCGACGGAACGATCGCTGGCAGAGATGTTTTTGACGCCAGCTGAAGCGGAAGGCGCAGTGCGGGGGCGCGGCTGCACCGGGTTGCGTCGGGATGTCGGCCGACGCCGCGCTCGCGCTTGACCTGGAGACTCGCGGCAGGACCGATGGGCGCGTGCTCGAGGCACGACCGACCATCGGGTTCGGGAGGGCCGCCGCCGCCCTGCTCGTGGCCACGGCCTGCACGCCCCTGGCCGAGCGGGAGGCGGTCGCCCCCGTACGCATCCCCCTGCCGGACCCGGTCCAAGGCGCGAACCTGCGGGAGGTTGGCGACCTGCGCCGAGGCTACGGAAGCACCACCGCCCGCCGCACCATGCGGCGATTGAAGACCATCGGCGTGAACACCCTCGGGATCCTGGTGGAAGCCCAGCTGAGCGACGGCAACGACCGCACCCTCGCCGTGGAGCGCAAAGCTTTGGAGCGGGCCCGCCAGGCGCTGTTGGACGCCAACGAGCTGGGTCTCGCCACGGTCTTCGTGCCTCAGCTGCGGCTGGCCGACGGGACTTGGCGGGGCCGTCTCACACTGGACGGAGGACCCGGCTCCGAGCGCTGGTGGAACGGCTACCGGGAGTTCGTGCTGCGAGCCGCTCGGATCGGCGAAGAGGCCTCGGCCTCGGCGCTTTCGCTCGGAGTCGAGCTCAAGGGTTTGTCGGCCCGTGCGGGCCCAGCTGCACGCATGCGGAGCCTGGCCCGCCAGGTCCGGGAGGTCTTTTCAGGATCGCTCACCTACCACGCGAACTGGGACGAAGCGGATCAGGTCCGCTTCTGGGATGCGGTGGATCTGGTCGGGATCAACGCCTACTACCCACTTCGACCCGACCCGATCCGGGGTGCGGAGGGCGTGGCGGCCGAGCTGTCGGCCCTGGCGGGACGGACCGATCGTCCGGTGGTGGCATGGGAAGTGGGCTTTCGAAGCGGCCCCGTGCCGCACCTGAAGCCTTGGGCGTGGCCCGACGACGTGCACCCGGTGGTGGACCAGGCCGCCCAGGCTCGAGCCTGGGCGGCCGTGCTGAGCGCTTGGCTGCCGGCTCCCGGCGTGCGGGGACTGATGATCTGGGTCGTCCCCACCGACCCGGACGACCCAGCGTCCGAGCCCGCCCATGGGTTCAATCCATTGAACAAACGGGCTGAACGCGTCATCGCCCGGGCATTCGGAGACGACCGCTCTCGGGCGGCTCGTTGACGCTCACCGGGGACCGGCGCCGGATCCGCCCCGGGATTCACAGCGCGGGGGGGGACCCGGCTCTGAAAGCCTTTGCGTCGCGCCGAGAAGGTCGATCGGTCGGGGCCCCGGGGGTCGCTCGACGGCGCTTGGGTTCCGCTCGGTTGGAGCCCGTCAACGGGATCCAGCAGCGGCGGAAGCGGAGCCGGCGGGGTCGGCAGCGGGCCGAGCGTGGCCAGCCGCGACGGGGCATTCCGGGAAAGAGCCCGTCGCTCGGATGGGGGTGAACGCGGTCACGAACAGGGCCGAGCCGGTGCGGGGGCATCCGCGGGACGACCGGCAACGAAAGCACTCGGCGAGCCGAGCTTGGCCTGGCCGCTGGGGCGGGCTAAGGCGGCCGCGGAGGTCTCACCCCATGGCCCAGACCGAAGGCCTGATCGGATTCATCGTCGGACTGCCCATCTTCGAAGCGGAGTGGGTGCTATACTTGCTCTTTGCCCTCTCCCTCGCCTCGGTGGCGGTGATGGTGGAGCGCTTTTGGTTCTACCAAAGCCGCCGCCTGGACGTGGACACGGTCCGGGAACGGCTCGACGCCCTGCTGTCGGCCGGCGACTACGACGGTGCCGCCAGCTACCTGGAGGGCTTCGACACCCTCGAAACCAACGTAACCCTGTTCGGGCTTCGGGCCTACCAACGGGGGCCCGAGGCCGTGGAAGCCCTAATCGAGGGAGCCGCAAGCCGCGAACGTCTCCGCTACGGCCGGCGACTCGGCTTTTTGGCCACCGTGGGCAGCAACGCCCCCTTCATCGGGTTGTTCGGAACGGTGCTCGGCATCATCAAAGCGTTTCAAGACCTTTCCACCGACCTGGGCAACGCCGCTGGTACGGTCATGGCAGGCATCTCGGAAGCCTTGGTGGCCACCGCCGTGGGTCTGCTCGTGGCCATCCCGGCGGTGGTGGCCTACAACCTGTTCTCATCCCGGGTGAAGGACACGGTCGGCCAAGGCACCATGTTGGCCCGGACCCTGATCAGCCAGCTCAAGTCGGCCGAGCCCGCGCCCGGCGGCCAGGAGCCCTGAAGTGGCGGCGGATCTGGGCGGCGGCGAGGACGACGGGCCCATCTCCGGGATCAACGTGACCCCCTTCGTGGACGTGGTCCTGGTGCTGATGATCATCTTGATGGTGACTTCGACCCAGCTCGTGCGGGCCCAGCTGAAGGTCGACCTGCCCGAGGCGGCCAGTGCCGGGCAGGCGGTGCCCTCTACCTTGAACGTGGTGCTGACCCGAAACGGAACCTTGTACCTGGACGGCACCGAGGCGTCGTTCGACGAGCTCGGTCCCACGGTGAAGCGTCTGAAGGCCGACGACCCCAAGCTGCGGGCCGCCATTTCGGCGGACCAAGGGGTGCCCTACGGCCAGGTCGTCAAGGTGATCGACACGGTTAAGACCCACGGCGTGTCCAAGTTCGCCCTGAACATCGACCGCCAGGAGGAGCCGGGAGGTTGAGCCCGGGCCCGTCCCCAGATGGGGGTGGCTCGTGGGCCGCGGCCCGCGCACGCCACCGGCGGGCCGAACGGGCTCGGGTCATGGCCCGGGTGGCGGTTCCGATCCAGCACCGGGTCCGCGATCCACTCAAACAACGGCGACGCACGCCCGGCCGAGCGGTCGGGTGGGTGCTCGGGGTGTTGGGCTTGAGCCTGGCGATCCACGCCGGCCTCGGGCTGGTGTTCTGGCGCTTCGGGCTGGCCGCCGCCGGTCGAAACGCCAAGCTCGCCGACCGGGCCGCCCTGGAGATCGAGGTGGTGGACTCCCCGCCGCCCGAGCCGGAGCCCAAACCCGATCCAAAGCCCGAACCCGAAACCGTCGAGCCTCCCGAGCCAAAACCGAAGCGCCGGGTGAAGCCCCAGCGCCGCCCCCCACCCAAGCGACAGCGCGAGGCGCCAACCCCCTCGGCCGATCCGATCGACCAGCCCGATGAGCCGTCCGAGCCCGAGTCACCCCCTCCGCGCCGAATCGTCGGGCTCAACCTGAAGTCCACGGTCACCGGGGGCGACGGACCCGCATTCGCCACGGGCAACACCCGAATGGGACAAACCGAGGAAGATGCCGAGGCGCCGAAGCCCCGTAAGGAACTGCCCAAAGGGGAAGCGCCCCAGCGGGGCCAAAACGAGTCCGCCACCCGAGTCCCCGGGTTCGCCAGCGGCGGAAACGAAGTCGTGAAGCCCAAACGGCTCGAGCGCAAAGAATGTCCTTACCCAAAGGATCTGAAGGCCCGAGGGCTCGAGGCCACCGTGACCGTCCAGGTCCGGGTCGGCACCGACGGTCGGGTCGAGCGCGCCCGCGTGGTGGACGGCGCCACGGTGGGTCGCTTCGACGAGGCGGCCCTTTCGTGCGCCCGGGCCGCCCGATACGCACCGGCTACCCGCGGTGGAAAGCCCGTGCCCTACACCATCACCTATGCCTATCGTTTTCGGCTGGAGAAATGACCCGTGTGGCACCGAACTTCGGCTCTTCGTTTTGCGCGATTCCTCTGGATGGCCCCGGTAGCAATGCTGGCTGCCTGCGGCGGCGAAGACTTCACGCCGCGGGAGGAGATCGACCGCCTGCGCCTGTTCGGGATCCGAAGCGCGACGATCGACGATCCGAGCGTGGCCTGGCCTCGGACCGGTGAACCGGCCCGCCTGCAGGCTCTCTTGACCCGCGAAATACCCACCGGGCAGGCCACCGCCCGCTGGAGCTTTTGTCCGGTGGCGTTCGGCTCGGACGGCGACTTTCGCTGCGCGCTCGACGAAGCCGAGTTCGCAGCGTTCGTGAATGAGGCGGTCCGCGCCGCGGTCCGGGACCTGACGGGTGTAGACCTTCCAGCCGACCTGCTCCTGGAGCCGGACTTCGACCTGGGCACCAGCACCGTGGCCTTCACCCGGGGTGCCACCGTGGCAGCCACCCGGTTCGATCTGCGAGACGTTTTCTTTGCTGCCGGCACCGGCGGCCTGCCCCCCGAGCTGGCGGAGCTGGGGCTCGAGGCGGTGCTGGATCTGGGCCTCGATCTTCTGTGCACCCAGTTGCAGGCCCAGGACTTCCCAGACTTCGTGGAGCGGCCGGAGTGCGACGGGGTCTTCCCATTCCGAGTCGATGTCGAAGTCCGAGCCACCGCGCCGGAAGCGCCCACCGAGACCCTTCGGGCTCAACGCTTCTTCGACGTGCGCTACGATCCGGACGTGCCCGCCAACCGAAATCCTTCGCTCCAGGCAACCTCGGGGCCTTCGGGGATCTGCTTCGTCGAGGTGGCTCCGGTCCCGCCCGATGCGTCCCCGGACGATCCGTCCTTCGCCCGGGCCACGGCGGCCCGGGCCGAGGCGGAAGACCTACGCACCGACGACGCGGCAGCAGCCGTCGCTCGAGACCTGTGTGTTCAGGCCGACCTCGGGAGCATCGAAGCGTCGACGTTCGTACCGGTATTCAATCTGCAGGCGGGAAACCAGCGGGTCGCGTTTGTTCCCTTGGATGGAACGACACCTCCAGTACTGCCCTTGCGATTGGCCCAGCGCTACCAGCTGGAGCTGTTCGGGCTGGACCGGAACGACGCCGAACCGTACTTCCGGTCCGGACCCGACGGAGACCCGGTAGAAGACACCGAGCAGCTGACCGTCAGCTGGTTCGTCGACGCCGGAGGCCTGGAACGTACGCGAACCGCCTTCGAAGCAGGAACCGAGGGGGCCACCATCGATCGATTGCAATCCAATCGATGGACCACGCCGCGACCCATCGACTTCGATGACCCTGTCCAGCAACTCGAGCTGGTGTTCGTCGTCCGGGACGATCGGGGCGGCCGGGCTTTCGGCAGCGTGCAGGGGTCGGTGGCACCGATCGCGGGAATGGGAGCCGATGCACCCTGAATCCGAACCGGCCGGGCGGAAAGTCCGGACCTTCGTCAAGTCCGAGAT
>DAPKRQ010000371.1:0-38836 GCA_031800475.1 Myxococcales bacterium LLY-WYZ-16_1 | reverse complement strand
AGGTGGCGGACCCGGAGCAGCTGGCGGAGCTGTTGGAAGAAGGCTCGTTCGAAGCCTACCGCTCGATCTTCGCCACCGTGCGGTCGGCGGGCATGGACCTGGTGGACAACCAGCTGTGGGCAGCCAAAGCCGCCGCCTTCGCGACGCTCGATTACGGTGCCGAACTCTTTGAAGTTCAACAGGCCGAGGCCACCTTGGCCCGCATTCGCGGCGCGGACCTGAGCGGCGCCCGAAAGAACGACCCGGATGCGGCGGCCCTGGAGCGTTTCAAGGCCTCGGCGGCCTTGGCCATCGCCAAGGGCGAAGCGAACTCGGTCGTGGCCGAGCTGGCGGAGCGGGCCGAAGCCCGGCCCGACGATCCGGAGCTCCACTGGCTCTGGGGCGAAGCCGAGCTTCAGCGCGGGAACGCGGTCGCTGCCATGGACGCCCTCGATCGTTCGCTGGTGGCGGACAGCACTTTCGCCCGGGCCGCGGCCGCTTTGGGAAGAGCCACCCTGGCCGCCCGGGGCCCCGCGGGCCGAGAGGACGCGGTCCGGTGGTACTCGAAAGCTGCCGCCCTTCAGCCGGAGCAAGCGCTTCACGCCCGCGAGGCTGCCCGCATCCTCGACGAGATGAAGCGCCCCGGCGAAGCGCGCATCGCGCGGCGCAAGGTGGCCGAGCACGCCGCCCGAGGACTGCCGCCCGACCAGCGGGCGACGGCCCTGTTCGAGGTGGCCCGAGCCTACGACCGGCTCGGCCGACTGGACGAAGTCGAAGAGCTGGCCTTGGAAGCCGCGCGCTTGGACCCCTCCAAGCCCGAGATCGTAGCACTCGGCGCGGTCGCGCGGATCGAAAGGAACGAGCTGGACGCAGCCATGAAGGAGCTCGAAACGCTCCTCGCCCGCAACCCGCGAGACGTGGAAGCCCTCTTGGGTCGCGCCCGGGCGCACATGGCCCAACAAGACGTGGCCAAAGCATTTCTGGATCTGGACGAAGCCCGCGCCGCCGCTCCGCGAGAGCCTCGGATTCCCTTGTGGGAGGCCCGCTTCCACCAGGAGCTCGGCAAGTACCGCGACGCACGACGGTCCCTGGCCCGGACGGTCCGCATCGCGCCCGAGGACCCGACCCCGCACATCGTTCTGGCGCAGCTCGATCTGGAGAGCGGAGACGTGGACGCGGCCTTCGAGGAGGCCCAGCAGTCCGTCGAGCTCGGCCCGACCGATTTTCGGGCCCACGTGGCCCTGGCCGACTGCTACGCCCGTCGTGGCCAGCTGCAAGAAGCGTTGTCGTCCTACGAAAGGGCCTACGCCCTCGACCCGACGTCGCTCGAAGCGCGCTTGGGTCGCGCGAACATGCTGCGGGCCATGGCGTCCCGGGCTGACGAACCGTCTCAGTCCCTCGAGCTTGCGAGAGCGATTCCGCTGTACATGACCGCCCTGTCCGAGCAGCCCCAGCAGCCGCAGGTCATGTTCGAGTTCGGCCGGGCCCTAGAGCTCGATGGTGACCTGCGGGCCGCCCTGGCGCTGTATGAACAGGCCGCAGCCCAGGACGCCAAGGACGTCCGCCCCCATCTGCGCATGGCCGCCGCCTACCTGGACCGAAAGCCGGTTCAGCTCGACAAGGCCAAGACGCACCTGAGCACCGCGGTCACCATCGAACGACGCGCCGGCATGAACGTGCCCGAGGTTCGATATTGGCAGGCACGCCTAGCGGTCCTCGAAGGGAACCACCACGATGCGGTCGCATCCATGCGGCAGGCCGTCGAAAAGGAACCTCGCAACGCCGAATACCAGTACTTTTTGGGACGAGCGCTCGAAAAGAACAACAGCCTATACGAGGCGATCACGGCGTACGAGCAGGCCGTTCGCCTGAATAGCCGCCTGGGTAAGGCGCAACGCGCTTTGGGTCGCACCAGCCTCGAGCGGTATCAATTCAGCAAGGCGCGTGAATGGTTCGAGCGCTATCGCAAGACCGTTCCAGACGACCCCACCATCTGGATCGACGTCGGAAACAGCTACATGAAGCAGAACAAGACCCGCCAGGCCATGAAGGCCTACCAAAGGGCTCTGCGCGACCTGCCGGAGGAAGAGACGGCGTTGATTCGGGTGGGCATGATCCTCAGTCGTCAGGGCAAGGAACGTCAGGCCAGGCGGTATTTTGAAAAGGTCACGCGAATCAACGACGAAAACGGCGAGGCGTGGTGCCTGCTGGGGATAAGCCTCAGTCAGCGCCGCGTCACGCGCACGGCCCGGCAGGCGCTCGACAGATGCATCGCCATCGAAGGGGCCCCGGCCGATCTACGCCAGACCGCTCGCAACATCCTGGAGACGCCATCTCGTTGAC
This sequence comes from Myxococcales bacterium LLY-WYZ-16_1, assembly GCA_031800475.1. Classification (GTDB taxonomy): domain Bacteria; phylum Myxococcota; class Kuafuiibacteriia; order Kuafuiibacteriales; family Kuafuiibacteriaceae; genus Kuafuiihalomonas; species Kuafuiihalomonas phototrophica. The sequence continues at coordinate 36,514 of DAPKRQ010000371.1, read as the reverse complement.
GGGTTCGACGGCGGACGGCCGAGCCCGAAAGAAGCCGGCCCCCGAGGGGTGCGAAAGCCCGCCGAGCGGGAGTCGGTATCCGCGCCCGAACGGCTCGGTTCCTTCCCCGGCGCCACTCGGCCAGCCGCGCGCCAACTGGCCGAAGATTCAAGGCACGAACCAGCCCTCCCAAGCCAGACGGCGTCGCTGCGAGGCAAGCCTGCGTTCGAGGGCGTCCAGGGACTCGGAGATCTCTTCTCGCTCCATCTCGGTGATCTCGGCATCGTCGTCCATCACCTGCACCTGCGCGGCGTACGCGTCGTCGGTGAGGCGACGCCATTGCAAGTCGAACCCTTGCCGTACATTCGGCTCGGCGTCCCGAAATGCCTGCCGCAGGTCGGCGTAGCCTTTTCGAATCCGGTCCATCTGGGCGGTCACGGACTCGGACCAGCCCGACGGGTCGACGGCCTTCAGCGCGCTACGCAGTTGTCCAAAAGCGTCCTCGATCCGGTCTCGCACCTTGTCGAACGCCAGCGACATTCCCGGACGTTCGTGGGCATGCGGCCCCAGCGCCGACTCGGGAGCGCAGGCCACCGCGACAGCGCACAGACCGACTGACATGGAAATCCCGTTTCTCATGAAGCCTGGGGGTCCAAGCGCCGTGCCAAAGCGCCACGAGCCCGAACTCACCTCTTTCGCTCCCTTCGACCAGGAGATACCGCGGCATCTCGCCCCGGCGAGCGCTGGTGGCCCTCCCACCCGGAGCGGGTGCACCCGGATGCACGTTCGGCGCTCGAGGACCGGACCCGACCGGAATCCCCGTTCAGCCCCACCCGTCCTGCCGGTTGAGCTCCGGACGCCAGTCCCGTAGGACCCAGCGGACGACGCATGAACCACCCGCCCGCCCCGAAGAAGGAGCATCACCGAGAGCTTCAACCCCAAGACCTTCGGGGAATCCTCAAGTACGTCCCCATGTGGCGGGGGCACACCTTCGTACTGTCGCTGGACGGGGCCGTTCTCGACGACGACACCTTCGGCTCCCTCATGATGGAGGTGGCGGTCCTGCACAATCTGGGCATCCGGGTGGTGCTGGCTTTCGGCATCGGCGAGCCATTGAGGAGTCAGGCGCTGAGTCGATCCCGACCGATCTCGGACTCGACGGGAGAAGAGCCCGTCGACCAGGGCACCCTCGACCTTTCGGTCGAGGTGGCGGGCGCGGCGCAATACGCCTTGCTGCGAAGCCTCAGCCAGAACCGGATCCGATGCGCGATCTCCAATGCGGTTCGGGCCACCGAGCGAGGGATCTTGATGGGCCAAGATCACGGCCACGCCGGAAAGGTGGATCGGGTGGACGTCTCGCTCCTCGAAAGCCTGCTCGATCAGTCGATCGTGCCAGTGCTGCCGCCGATCGCGTTCGGTCGCGACGGACGCCCGCTTCGCTTGAACAGCGACCACCTGGCAGCGGCGGTGGCGGAAAGCCTGCGTGCCAGCAAGCTGATCTACGTGGTATCGTACCCGGGGCTCACGCTGCGGGGTGAGTTTCAGCTGAACATCGCGGTCGACGAACTCGAGGATCGCCTGCGTGAAGATCCGGACGCGCTCGACCCCCAGGTGCGCTCCAAGGCCCGAGCCGCCATCGAAACGATCCGCGCTGGCGTGCCCCGGGCGCACATCATCGATTCGCGCCTTCCGGACGCACTTCTGACCGAAATCTTTTCAAACGTGGGTGTCGGATCGATGATTCATGCGAATCCATACACCCAGATCCGCCCCGCCCGCCGCAGCGACGTGGGCAGCATTCATCGGCTCACCAAGGCGGGGACCAAAGACGCCGCCCTCCGCCGGCGGTCCAGAGGGGAGATCGAACGAAACGTCTCCGAGTACGCGGTCTACGAGATCGACGGCAGCGTGATCGGGTGCTGCCGGTTGGCCCCGCTGCCCGAGGGCGACGGATTGGAACTGATGAGTCTGTTCGTCTTGCCCGCGTACGGACGCCGAGGGATCGGTCGAGCCTTGGTTGCCTACGGCCAGGACCGGGCACGCGTCGAGGGGCACCGAGCCCTATACGCGTTGACGACGCAGACCGGTCCGTTCTTCACCCAGATCTGCGGTTTCGAAGAGCTCGCGCGGGCCGAGGCCCCCGCTTCGCTGCGAGACAAAGCGATCAGCGAAGGCCGCAACAGCCGCATCTTGATGCAGCGCACCCGCCCGTCCGCGTGACCCGGCGGGCCGGTTGCAATCACCCCCGATCCCGAGTACCCGCGTCCCGTTGGACACCTTTCTGTTCGCCGCCGGTCACGATGCGCCCACCGTGATCGCGTCCGCGAGAGGCCGACTCGAGCGCGCATTTCCGGGCCAATCCTGGGTGGTTCGGGAGATGGGCCGTCCCGACATGGCGGCGCTGCTCGCAATGGGCGACGCAGAGGCCGGGCTTGCTACACGGATCGGCGAAGCGCAAAACGACGGGTGGACCGCCGTGGCCTATGGCGAGCTGGACCATCCGCGGTCGGGTGGACTGGCCCAGGCGCTGATCGAATCGGGACCAGACGGCCTGGCCGACGTGTACGGTTGCTTCGGCGGCTTGTTGGTGGACCGATCCTCCGGGGCCGTGCACCTGGTCGGCGACGGTCACGGCCAGCGGTGCATGGCCCACGCCCGCGTGGACGGGACCTGGCTCGCCTCTCCCCACGATCTCGCCCTGGTGGCGGCAGGCGTCCCGCCGGAGTTGTCGCTCACGTCCTTTGGTGCCTTGCTGCGGATGGGTTGGAGCTTCGGCGGGCACAGCCTGATCGAGGGCGTCCACAGCCTGCGGCCGGAGCAGATCGCCACCTTTCGAGACGGTCGGGTCACGACCCGTCTTCACCCGGGCTTCGATCGGGCTCGGGAGCTCCGAGCGGCCGGCCAAGAGGTACGAGCCGTCCGGGACTCTGCCATGGACGACCTGGTGGCATACGTCCGCGACTTTCACCGGCCCGGCGTCCCCCTGCAGGTGGAGCTGAGCGCTGGCTTCGATTCGCGGGCGGTGCTGGCAGTGGCCCTGGAAGCGGCCCGCCCGGACGTGGAGACGTTCACGGACGGTCCCCCCACCTCGCAAGACGTCCGGGTCGCGGCCTGGGTGGCCAAGGCCGTGGGCGTCTTTCACCGGCCGGGCGGCGTTCGTACCGCAGACTATGCTCGGCGGGTCCAGGTCTTCGACGGCATCGCCGCGAGCACCAACGGGCAAGCCACTGCCATGCCCTTGATGACCAATGCGCTGGTCGACCTGTCCGAGGCGCCCGATACCCTGGGAGGTGACGGCGCCGAGGTGTTCCGGGGCGTGTACTACCCTCGCTTGTTGCGCGAATCTCCGTTCGACGCAGCCAAGATCGCGGATGCGGTGATGGACAAATTCACCGTGGGTCGGGAGCTCGTACCGCAAGAGCTGGACCGCCGGATCCACGACCGGGTTCGGGCTCGCTTCGAAGCCATGGCCGACATCTGCACCCTGGAGTCCGATGCGTGGGACTTCGTCCATCTTTTGGAACGAACCGGGGTCTGGAATCAGAAACTTCGCCGGGTCCCCAGCCGGCGAAGCAACCCTTTTTACTCACGGCGCGCCACTTGGTCGTTCCTGACGCTTCCGGGCGTCCGGGGACATGTCTGTGGCGTTCACGAGCATCTTCTTCAGCGTTACGCGCCGTCGACCACCTGGATTCCGTTCAATGGTGAGACCATCCCGGCGCTGCTCCTCCGCGGCGAACTCGTGCGAAAGTTCAGCGACGCCATGACCTTGGCCGCGAAAGCGGGATGGAAGATCGCGGGCCGCTTCGTCGAGGGTCGAGCCGGTACCGGACGGGGAGACCTGGAGGAGATCCGGAGTCAAAACTTCCGCGAGCATCTAGACCGGGAATGGCGCGACCTTTTGGTGGAGAGGGGATCCGTACTCCGAGAGACCATCGGGATCGCCGGCGCTCAATCACTCGTCGACCGCGCGAGCGGTGGCGACATGAAGGCTGCGGATGTTCTAGCCAGCGTCGTCGTCACCGAGCGTTTCTTTCGAATGGCTCGAGACCTCGCGAGCTGAGGAACGGCCCACGAGACACCGAAAGATGGAGCGCACCACCGCGAGTCAGCCCCACATCTTGTACGTCGGCGCCACCCTTCCGGCGCGGTCGGAGACCTTCGTGTACCGCGAGGTTCTGGGCCTGCGTGCGAGAGGCGTGCGGGTCTCGGTGGCATCGGTTCATCCTCCGGAGCGAGACCTGAAAGATCCGGAGCTCGACGCCCTGGCTTCGGAGGCTCACGTCGTCTACGGCCGCGGCCCAACCGGCAAGCTTTCGACCCTTCTGAAAGGTGTGCGGGCCCACCCTTGGGGACCGACCCGAGGTCTGCTCGAGACCCCACCCGGCTATTGGCCCAAATACGTGCTGCAGTGTCGAGCCGGTCAGGCATTGGCCCATCGGCTGCGAGACCGGGGCGTCACCCACGTGCACGCCCACATGGCCCACGTGCCCACCACCATCGCCATGCACTGCGCCGAAGCGCTCGGCGTCCCATTCAGCTTCACGGGCCATGCCGCCGACCTGTTTCGAGACCGCGCGGCCCTGAAGACCAAGCTCCGCCGGGCGGCGTTCGTCGCCTGCATCAGCGAGTGGCACCGGTCGTTCTACGCCGACCTGACCGGATTGCCCCAGGCGCGTCTGCCGATCGTGCGCTGTGGCGTCGACCTCGACAGCTTCGACCCCATTGCCCCGGTGGACGGCCGCTCGATCCTCGGGGTGGGTCGACTCGTGCCGAAGAAGGGATTCGATGTGGCGATCCGAGCCCTTCCCCAGGTGGAAGGCGCGGTCTTGACCCTGGTCGGGGACGGCCCCGAAGCCCCCCGGCTTCGGGCCCTGGCCGAAGAGGTGGGCGTGGCGGACCGGGTGGTCTTCGCGGGTGCCCAGCCGAACGAACGGGTCCGTCAGATGCTGAACGAAGCCGCCTTGTTCGTCTTGCCCTGCCGGCTCGCGGAGGACGGTGACCGGGACGGGATCCCGGTGGCGCTGATGGAAGCGATGGCCCGGCAGGTCTGCGTCGTGAGCGGAGACCTGCCGACGATCCGCGAATTGGTGGTCGACGGGGTCAGCGGGGTGATGGTGCCTCCGGGACAGGTGGCCCCCTTGGTCGCCTCCCTGCGGCGCCTGCTTTCGACCCCCGCGCTTCGAAATCGCCTCGCCGAAGGCGGCCGGGCTCGGGTGGCCGAAGAGTTTTCGCTGGCGGTCAACCTCGACCGGCTTCAGGCCGCGTTCGCCGCCTGCTGACAGCCGCGAGGCCCGCGGGTGGCGCGGGGACCCTGGTGCGGCCGACAGCGATGCTCAGGTGCACCTCGAAGCGTGCACTGACACCCGGTCGGGTGCACTCCACGTCAACCCGTCGTCGATGCGGCATGGCCTGTCCCTTGCTGCGCCTTCGGCGCGCGTGGGGACCCAAGCCGCCATCGCCCTGACCATCGTGCCCCCGGCCGACCAGTGGCTGCGGTCGCGGGGGGATGGGCCCCGCACCGAGCGACGCGAAAGCAAGACCGTGGTCCGTCTGGGCAAAGACGACGGACGGGTGCGGCTCGCCCAGCGCGGCCCAGATCTGTTCGAGGTCACCCTCTGGGACGGGGCCGGTGGCCAGCGAGAGCGCCTGGCCCTGACCGGCCAAGAGCTGGCCGACTTGGAGTTCGCCGACCTGGCGGACGGCACCTTGGAGCTTCCGGAAGCTTTTCCTTTCGAGCCCGTCCTCAGCGCCTCGGGCCATCTGGGCCTTCAAGACCTGCGGCACACCTGGAATGCGTCGACCTCGGCCTTGCATCCCCGGGAGCTGCCCGGGCCCCGGCCGCCGGTGGATCCGAGCTGGACGGACCCGCGACAGCTGGCCCGCCGACTCGACGGCGTGGCCGTCGGCCCATCGAAATCCTTGTCGGGTGTTTCGGACTTCGACCGCCAGTCCGATTCCACCGGGTGGAAAGCCGAGCTCAACCCCCACGTCCGGCTGGTGTGACCCGACCGGGCGCGTTCAGGCCCGGCTCAACGGCAAGTCGAGCAACGCCGCCGGCGCTCCGAGCATGGACTCGCGGGTGAACGGCGGAGGGTGCCGACCCGAGACGTCCGGCTTGTGGACCACCACTTGGTGGACACCCACGACGCCCGACTCGAAGGCCTCCGCACACGCCGGCAGGTAGATGTCCCAAGCCCGAAGCACCCGGGAGGGTACGAGGCGGGCTGCCTCGGTCCTTCGAGCGAAGTAGCGCTGCGACCAATGACGCAAGGTTTTGGCGTAGTGCAGACGAAGGGACTGCACGTCCAAAACCTCGAACCCCGCATCTTCGAAGCCTGCGAGCCAGTCGCCGATGGGCGCGAGCTCGCTTCCGGGAAAGACGTGCTTGGAGATGAACTCTCCGCCGGTCTGCCCCAGCCGCACCCGAGGAATCGTGATGCCCTGGTTCAAGAGCAAACCTCCGGGCTTCAAAGTCCGGTAGAGGGTTCGGAAGTAGGCTGGGAAGTTCACCCGCCCCACGTGCTCGATCATGCCGATGGAAGCCACCTTGTCCCAAGACTCGGTCGGAAGAGCTTCATAGTGGCAGACCTCGGCCGTTACCCCTCGGGTTTGGGTCTCCCGGGCCCGACGGGCCACGGTGGCGGCCTGCAGCTCGGACAAGGTGATGCCGTGACTCCTCGCGCCGAAGCCGCGAGCGTGAAACAGCAGGGCGCCCCAACCACAGCCCACGTCCAAAAACGCGTCGCCCCGCTGCAGCTGAAGCTTGCGGCAGATCAGTTCGAGCTTTCTTCGCTGGGCGTGCTCCAGGTCGTCGTCGGCGTTTTCGAAGTAGGCGCAGGAGTAGACGAGTTCCGGATCCAAGAAGAGACGAAAGAACTCGACCGGAAGGTCGTAATGGGCGCGCACCCACCCGGCGTCCTGGTCGACCGTGCGAGGCTCGGCGCGTTCGGCCGCCTCGGACCCGGTCGGGGTCGGCGGGGGCAAGATCTGCCTCAGACGGCCCACCAAACCGACTGCCGCTTCGATGTCACCGCGGACCTTTATCTCCCCATTCACGTAGGCGTCGGCAAAGTCGGCCAGGGCACCGCGCCGTAACAGCCTGTGCAGTGTCTCGGCCTTCGGAAAGTGCAGAACGAAACGCGGCGTGGCTCGACTTCGGTGGTAAGCTCCTCTCTCCAAGCGAATCGCGAAGGGCGTCTCCGCCGAGCGAACCAAGGAATCCAAGAAGTTGCCGATGCGGTCGGTAGCGACGGTGGCAGTGTCCATCTCCTATCTCCTTTCTTTGAGCCTTTGAGCGCTGCATCGCCCATGCCACGTCCCACGAGCCCAGCTGGTTTCGACCCGTCCAGGCGGCCATTCCCCGTTGCGCTGCAGTGCGCAGCTTCGGTCGGCCGTGATTCCAACCATCGGTCCAACCTACCGACGCGCCGTTCTTCGGGTGGCACCGATGCGACAAAGATGTTTCGAACAGGCTCCCCTTCGCTTTCCGACCCAGCGATCCGCACGCGCATCCTCGCAACCGTGCCCCACGGAGATGGCTCGTAGCGCGGGGCCTCGATCAACCACTGATGGGCTGGTCGCACCCACCGCAGCGGTCGGCATGACTTTTCGCTCGAATGGAATATTCGAAGCCGCCAGCGGCTCGATTCGGACCCCGAGCCCCGGTCTTCGCAGGGCGGATTGATCAGCCGGCGGGGCTCTTCGAAGAATCAACCCACTCCGAAGGTTCTCGGTCGCCGCAGATGCCCCGGAGGGGCAGCACAGAGCTGGTTGCAGGCGTCAGGGCGACGACGGTCTGGCGGGTCCGGGATTCGAAGACGGCCGGGACGGCTAGCCAACTACTGGACTCGAACCAGCGACCTACGGTTTACGAAACCGTTGCTCTACCAACTGAGCTAAGTTGGCTCGGGAGGCGAGGTTCTAGGCCAATCCCGCCGGTCCTGACAAGCACGACTTGGCCCTCGAACACCACCCTCGGGCGAGGGTCCTGTCGGAGCGGCGGGCGATTCGAAAACCTCGAGCCCGGAGGCGGTCGACCCTGGAAAGGCCGGAGCGCGACCGGTAGGGTCTCAGGGTGTTTCGACGGCCGTCCCTCGGAGACGTGTTCGTGGCCGGTGCGGCCTGGGTGTTCCTGGTGGCCTTTCGGGTGACGGACGGGACCGAAGTGTGGCTGTACGGGCTCTTCTTCTGGTTTTTGATGCTTCCGTTTCCACATGAGCGAGAGCCCCGCGGCGGGGGATGGTTGTCCCTCCCCGAGGACCGCACCCCCGACGACGCCTCCCCCTTCCCGGCCGCTGCCGAGCCCGGCTCTCCCTGCGATTCGGGCTGGCACCCTCACGACCCGCGAGACGAACCGTGAATCCCGTCCACCGGATCGTGAAGGCGGTGGCCGCGTCGGTGTGGGTGCTGCTGCTCGGGGTCGCTGTCTTCGTGGCGCCCCCATCTGAAAACACAGGCAGCCTGGTGTGGCAGCTCGCTTTGTTCGAGGGGCCCGACCCGCTGCTCGTCGCCGTGTTCCAGATGATGGGGATCTGGCCCCTGTGGTACGGCCGGGTCCTGTGGCGGGACTCCTGGCCCATCGCCCTGCTGGCCCTGGCGAGCTTCGCCGTGGGTGCCTTTGCGTTGATGCCGGCCCTGTTCTTTCGCAACCCCGAACGACCGCCCCGGCAGCATCCCCAGTGGCTGGTCGGATTTTGCCGCTCCGTCGTGGTCCGATGGATCCTGGCTGCGATCAGCTTGGGTTTGCTCGGGTGGGGCGTCCTCGCCGGCGACTGGGAGCGGGCCGCCGCCCTGTGGGCCAAAGACGGCTTCGTCTTCACCTACTGCCTGGACTTCGCGGCCCTGAGCGCCGTGTACCCGTTCTTGGTGTGGCAAGAGCGGCGGCGGCGGGCAGCCCCGGCGACCATGGGGCTGCCGCCGTGACGTCCGCTCGGCCTCAGGCGATCTCGAGTTCCTCCGGCTCGACGCTCATGATCGGGTCCTTTCCAGCCTGAACCCGGCGGGCCAAAGCCTCGCGCTCCGGCAGGACCACTTCGAACCAGTACCGCGCGGTCTTGAACTTCACCGTCGCCACCGAGTCGCTGCGGCCCTTGGCGTGCTGGAGCTGCTTGACCCAGCAGAACGCGCAGGCCGTGAGCGCGAACAGATTCAAGTAGCTGGACGCCACTGCCCCGGCCTCTTCGGGGTCTTCCATGGCTTTTCCGCCCAAAGCCATGGTGACCTCGGTCAGCTGCTTGGATGCAGCCTTCAGGCCGTCGACGAAGGGTTGAAGGTCCGGGTCGTCCTTGGCAGAGCGGATCACGTTCGTCACCTCGGTCTGGAACGTCTGAAGCAGTCGTCCACCGTGCAAAGGCAGCTTGCGCCCGACCAGATCCAGAGCCTGGATGTGGTTCGTCCCCTCGTAGATCATGGCGATGCGCGCATCCCGCAGGTACTGCTCGATGGACCAGTCCTTGGTATACCCGGCGCCGCCGCAAACCTGCATGGCCTCACTCACGTTCAAAAAACCCTGCTCGGTGAAGTAACTCTTCACCACCGGTGTCAACAGCGCCACCAGGTCGTCGGACCGCTGTCGAACCTCTTCGTCCGGATGGGCCAGGCTCAGGTCCAGGTGGATCGAAACGAACGTCCCCAGGGCCCGCATGGCCTCGGTGGTGCTCTTGATGTTCAACAGCATCCGGCGAACGTCCGGGTGCACCAAGATGTTGTCGGCGGAGCTGTTGGGGTCGCGCTTTGCCGGGTCGAGGGCCCGACTCTGCTTTCGATCCTTCGCGAACTCGAGGGCCGTCTGGTAGGCGATTTCGGACAAGGCCACGCCCTCCAGCCCTACGGCCAGGCGGGCTCGGTTCATCATGGTGAACATGGCCCGCATGCCCTTGTGGGGCTCTCCGACCAAGTAACCTTCTGCGCCGTCCATCTCCATGACGCAGGTAGGCGAGCCATGAATACCCATCTTGTGTTCGAGCCCGATGCACTTGATGCGGTTTCGCTCACCGCTTTCGAGCACCTTCGGCACCATGAAGACGCTGATGCCCTTGATGCCCGGCGGCGCGTCGGGGAGCCGAGCCAGCACGAAGTGAATGATGTTGTCGGTCAGGTCGTGCTCGCCGAACGTGATCCAGATCTTGGTGCCGGTCAGCTTGTAGTGGTCGCCCTCAGGCTCGGCCTTGGTGCTGATCAGCCCCAGGTCGGTGCCGCATTGGGGCTCGGTCAAGCACATGGTGCCGGACCACTCGCCGCTGGCCAGCTTGGGCAGGTAGTACTTCTTCTGAGCGTCGTTGCCGTGCTCCTCGATGGCCTCCATCAAGCCGTGGGTCAGGCCTGGGCACATCATGAGGCTCTTGTTGGTGGCGCAGGACATCTCGGAGATCAGCGATGCCAGCGTGGTGGGTGCGCCCCCACCCCCGAACTCCTCGTCGACCGAAATGCCGATGTATCCGTTTTCGACCATGGCCCGGTACGCCTCCTTGAAGCCGTCGGGGGTGGTCACGGCGCCGGTCTCGGAGTCCCACTTCAGACCCTGTTCGTCGCCGACTCGGTTGGTCGGCAGGAGGGTTTCGCGCATGAAGGTCCCGGTCTGCGCCAGCATCTCGAAGACCGTATCCAGGTCGTAGGAGGACAGCTTCTCGATGGAAGCGACCTGATCGTATCCCATCGCTTCGAGCAGGAAGCGCATGTCTTCGACGGGGGCTTTGTAGGTCTGCATGGTGGGCGTCTCCTTGTTTGCCTCTCGAACTGGCCGGATTGAATGACCAGTCAATCAATCTTCTAACGCATTGCGCTGCAGGTTGTACAGGCTCGAACGGGCGAGAGGTGAGGCTGGATTCCGGGTTGCGTCAGTCCCCGGGGAGACGCCGGCCGGCGCGGTCGAATCGGGCGCCGGCGCCCGAAATCAGAGTTTTGCGAAAGGGTCCTCTTCCTGCGCAAGGGACTTCATGTGGCCGGTCAACTCCTCGAGGTCGATGGGCTTTCCGGTGGCGAACACGAAGTAGGCGGCCGCGGCGTCTTGGGCCAGGGTCTTGAAGATCGCTTCGCGCTGGGCGGTGCTGAGGGACAAGTCGTCGCGAACCCGCTCCAAGGCGGTCACGAACTTCTTCACGTCGTTGCCGGCGTCCGCCAGGGCCTGAATGTGGCGAACGATCCGCCTGTCTTTGGGCTGTGGACGTTCTTCGGGCCCCGGCGCGGTCATGACGAAAGGCTACGCCAGATCAGGTCCACTGGGTACCGCCCATGAGGCCCCAAGGGAAAGCCCCCATGGTCATGGGCGCATACGGCATGGCCCCCATCATCATGGGGTTGGCGAACATGGGCCCCATCATTCCGGCGAAGGCGGGGTTGCCGTACATCATGCCCATCATCATCGGGTTGAACATCCCGAAGTTGGTCATCATCGACGAGCCGGTCCGGCTGCCCAGGAACATCTTGCCGAGGCCGTCGGCAAAGTACGTCTTGCTGAAGTTCCCGCCGTTCATCACCAAGGCCATGTTGAAGTCCGGATCCTGTCCGGTGACCTTGCCCCCGACGTGGGAGAGCCCCTTGTAGCCTGCGTACAGGGCCGCGACCGCTGCCGCGCCCTTCAGTAAGAGCTTCGCTGCCATGTGGTGTAACCTTTCGGCAGGGTTATCGTCCCCGGACCGCCGGGGTTGCGCAAATCGGCCCTACTTCCGGCCCCCGCCGCCGAGGCGGCCGCTCATGAAGCGATCGAACAGCTCTCGCTCCAGGCCCTGCTCGGCCTGGGCTTTTTTGGGCATGGCGTCGCCCTCGGGAGCGCTCACCTTGGTGGCCCCTCCGACCAGTTCTCGGGCCGCACGCGTTTGGTCGGTGCGCTCCGCCGAGTCCTCTCCCCCGAGATCGCCCCGGTCGGGAAAGTCGTTCACGAACGAATAGTCCAGCGGATTGTCCATGGCCCACTGAATGTGTCCGAACCACTTCTCCGGCGTCAGACCGGCGTGATCGATGATCAGCTTCTGGGTGGCAAACCACATGCGCAACTTGTCCTGCCGGTCCTCCGGCAAGACTTTGAACGCCTCCATCCACTCGTCGATCACCTGCTGCGGGTCGGTCATGGCGCCCTCGAGGCTAGCCGAACCGGTGGCCTGGGAAAAGCCCGGTAGCGCTGTCCAACTTGCTCACGGGTCCAGGTCGAAGGCCACGGCCACGGAGCGGTTGTCCGAGGTTCCCTCGACCCGACCCTCGTCGGTGAGCCGCAGTCGATCGTCGCCCTGGTACAGGCCCGAATACAGGCCGATCCGGGGCGGACCGTAGCTGGACGGAATGCGGATTTCGAACGGGTCCGCCACGATCTGCCCGGGGCGCCACACTCCGGTCGGGATCAGGCCTTCGGCGGGCCAATGATCCCCGTGGATCCGCCGATAGCTCCCTTCCATGGCGTCTCCATGGACGAAGACCCGAAAGTCGCGGGCCACCTCTTCGAGGGCCCTCCAGTAGTATGTAACCCGGACCCGGTCGCCCCGCTTCGGCTCTTCGGGTTCGGTCCGAACCGCAACCAGTTCGAATTGCTTTTCGAATACGGCACCGACTGGGCGGGCGTCGTCGGGGACCTGGTCCAGCACCAACGTGCCGCGAAAACGCTCCCAGTCGAAGGAGTCCCGTCGCTCCCGAACCGATTGGGGATTCGGAAGGCACGCGCACAGCAACGCCAGCGCCCCGATGCAGGTGCCGGCCCCCCGACGCGCCCCTGCCGCGAAGCCGCTCACGATCAGCTGTCCTCGACGGAGATGATCTTGGGCATCAAGATGATCTCGAGCCGCCGGTTCTGCTGCCGGCCTTCTGCTGTTTCATTCGAAGCGATCGGATCGAACTCGCCGTAGCCGGCCGCGGCGAGTTGCTCGGGGGGGACTCCCTCGTCGACCATCAACTCGACCACCGTGGTGGCCCGGGCGGTCGACAGCTCCCAGTTGTCGGCAAACCGTCCGCCGCGCTTGAGTGGAACATTGTCGGTATGACCGGCGATCAGAAACTCGCGGTCGGCACCCACGTCCTTGAGAACGGCGGCCACCTGAGCCAGCGCTTCCCGACCGCCCTGCTTCAGACGCTTGCTGCCCGATGGGAACAGGATTTCGTCGGGAAGCTTCAGCATCATGCGACCGTCTCGCCGCACCACCTCGAGCTGACCGGCGTCGATCATGCTCTGAAACCTCTCGGTCAGACGCTTGAACTGGGCCTTTTCGGCCTCGGCCCGAGCCCGCAGCTTGCGCAACTGCTCCACTTCCGCGGTGGTGGCGGCGAGCTGGGTCTTGGCTGAAGCGAGCTGGCTCACCCGCTCTCCCAGGGCCTCCCGAACTTGGCTCAGGTTGCCTCCCATCTCTTCGACCTTTTCTTCCAGTCCCTGGACCAGAGCCTGCTTCTTGCGAAGCTCGCGCTCACACTCGGACTGGGCCTTGGCCATCTCCGCCTGGTAGCGCGCCTGCTGGGCGTCCAGGGCCTGCTGATGTTCGTCTTTGGGAATACCGCAGGCGCTCCCCCACAGGGCCGCCAATGCACATGCTTGCCAACGCATGTCCGGCCCTTGCCCCGAAGTCTCGCCAGGAGGCAACCCGGTCCTGGTTCGTGCATGTGACCCAAGCCACAGTCCAGGGCCGCCGAGAGGCGGCTCGGCCTATCGAAGGCTCAGCGGGCGCCGTCCATGATCTGGTCCAGCACATCCTCCGCGTCGAACCCGCCGCCGATGACCCCGTCGAGGGACCGCATGTCCCCTTGGGTGAAGTCCAGGACCGGCCGAAACAGGTCGTCGTGGGCTTGGTGAACCCACCGACGCACCCGCTCCGTCCGGTCCTCGGTGTCTGGGGGATCGAGCCGCACCCGCCGAATCAAGCTTCCGTCCGCGCCCTCGAGCCGTACCTCCCCCGGGACGACACGCAGCACCAACCCCCACCGGGCCGAGCGAAACCGGGGCGACCCGGCCAGCTCCCGCGCCACCGCACCGAGCTCCGGATCATCTGCGGGGTGGCGCACCACCACCGGCACCGCCCAACCGAAACGCCGCACCATGCCCGCGTCGTTGCGCAAAGCCCATTGCCATCGACTCAGCGCTCGATCGATGTCGCCCGCCCGTTCGGCCGCCTTCGCTTCGATCAACGCCGCCCGGACCTTGAGCATGGCATCCGTCGGTCCCAGAGTTTCGAAGGCCGACGCGGCAGCACTTCCCGCCCGGTCCCACCGGCCCGCCGCAGCCCATGCGGTCGCCTCGAGGGTCTGAAAGATGGGTTCGGCCACCGCTTCCGGCAAGGTCTCGCCCGACCGATTCCTCTGAATGACACTCCGAGCCACACCGCTTCCGACGAGATCGATCACCCAAGGGTCGAGCCAGGTCGGTCCCTCGATGGAACCCGGCGCCTCCGGCCGCAGGGTTGCGAGCAGCCGCTCGCGATCGGACAGGACCCGCAGCACCTTGCGTCCGGACCGCCAGGCCTGAACCCGGTGCCACGCCGCACGAGCCTTCAGTTCGAACCACAACCCCCACGGACTGTAGGACGCCACCTCGTCCAGTCGTTCCGCCAATGTTCGATGGGCCAGGTGATCGGCCAAAGCCAGTCCAGCGAAGGCCTGCTCCACCGTGGCGCTGCTGGTCCCCTTGCGGTCCGGCCGCTCGACCCAGCGGTGCGTGATCCGGACCGCCTCCTCGAGCTCGCCCCCCAGCATCAGCAGCATCGCGCCGAGCATGGCCGCCTCCGCCTCGTCTTGCTGATCCAAATGGGCCCCTGGCCGGCGAGACCGGTAGTCCCGCATGCTTCGCCACGCCGACAGGGACTCGGAAAAGCGGCCTTGCCGAAGATACAAAGAGACCAGCCGCCCGTAGGGGTTGACCGAGCCTTCGGGCTTCCGCCGGGAAGCCAAGGCGTACAGGCGTTCCGCCTCGTCGAACCGCCCCAACTCCTCGGCTGCAGCCCCGGCATTCGTGAGTTCGATGGCGCCCTCGCTCGGGTGGTCCACGAAGGGCTCAGCCGCTGCCCGACAGGCTTCGTAAGCTGCTCGCCGGTGCCGCTGTTCGCTCTCGATGGCACACAGAGCCGTCCGACCCACCGCACGGAAAAAAGACAAGGGGCTTTGCGACGCCCGGCGAGCGATCTCGGCCGCTTCGTCGAAGCGCCCGAGCTTCATCAAGGGCCAGGCCTTGAGCGGGCTGTAGTCCACGTCCATCCGGTCGGCCAATCGATCCACGGCGTCGATCTTCTTCGCGTGCATGTCCATCTCGCCGTAGACCCAGACCAGCTCCAACAGCGTATTTCGAAAGACCGCAAACTCCGGATCGCCGGGAGCGGCCCGATCTCCGTAGCGGGTCTCGAACAAATCCTGGGCCTTCTCGAGATGAAAGCGCGCCTTCGCCAGGTTGGCTTCGCCCAGGTGCTGAGCGACCCCCATCAAGTAGTGCGCCCGAACGGACTCTGGATCGGCCCGAAGTGCCCGATCGGCCAAGGTTCGCAGGGACACGTACTCCCGCCGGCGAAGCTGGCAGTAGGCCGCCCGTTCGACCTGGGTGCCACCGAACTCGGCCGCGGCCGCACAGCCGGCGTCCAGCTCGGGCATTCCCGAAGGCCCTCCCGACCCAGGCGGTGCATCCGGAATCCGGTCGGTGTCGTCGCGGGGCTGTCCATGCACCCCAGCCGGCGCGCTCAGCACCGCGCTCGCCATCCACGCGCCGAGGATTGCCGCCCTCATCCGGCCCGCAGCTCCAGACGGGCCAAAGCCTCCAAGCCCGGAAGCAAGGCATCTTGCACTACAGCGTCGGGCTCGGCGCCTCCGGTCAACTCCATGCGGTGCGCGAACACCCGAGGCAGCACCGCCTCCAGGTCGTCGCTGTCTACGTGGTCCCTCCCGGCGAGCATCGCCCGGGCCTGAAGAGCCGGTATGGCCAGCACCAAGCTCCGGGTGCTGACACCTTGGCGAACTCGGGCGTCATCCCGGATCCGCCGGGCCACGTCGACCAGGGTCTCGTGGAGCGCCGGATGCACGTGCACCCCTTGGTCCACGGCCCGGCGGGCCTCGAGCACGTCGTCTCGAGAGATCGGAGGGTGCGCTTGCGGTGGGCGGCGCCGCTCACGGATCGAGCGAAGCACGTCGATCTCGGCGTCTCGCTCCACGAAGTCCATACGGATTTTGAAGAGAAAGCGGTCGAGCTGGGCCACCGGAAGCGGAAAGGTGCCCACCAGGTCCAGCGGGTTTTGGGTGGCGATCACGAAGAACAGATCGTCGAGTGGCCGGGTCACATTGTCGACCGTCACCTGCTTTTCGCCCATGGCTTCCAGCAAGGCCGCCTGCACCTTGGGAGAGGTCCGGTTGACCTCGTCGGCCAAGAGCACATGGGCGAAGACCGGGCCCGGTCGAAAGCTGAACTGCCCACTCTTGGCGTCGAAGACCGTCGTGCCGGTCACATCCGAAGGCAGCAGGTCGGGCGTGAACTGAACCCGCCGAAACCCTTCGATACCGGCGCGCTCGGCCTCGGGCCGATCGTCGCGGATCGACTCGCCCAAGGCCTTGGCCAAGGTGGTCTTGCCCGAACCGGGAAAGTCTTCGAGCAGCACGTGGCCGTCGGCCAACAGCGCGATCAAGATCAGGTCGATCACGTCGTCCCGTCCGCGGACCGCCGCACGCAGCCGTTTGCGCAGGTCGTCCATTCGCGCCTGAGCCCGTTCCAGGTCGGCGTCCGAGGGGGTGGAAGCTTCCGTCATCGTACCCTCCAGTAGGGGACCGGGTGGAGCCAGGCCAGGACCCGCCGCCAAACGGGCAACCGGCGGCCGGCCTCGACCAGCCCGTCCCGCCACAGACGCAAACCCCCAGGACCGCTGCGAACCCGGGTCCGACCCGAGCGCTCCGGGGGTCCGAGCACCGAAGCCAGGTACGCCTCGGTCAGCCGCTCGAACGCCGGCACCTCGGCGCCGACCCGCCGGGCGAAACGTTCCCGGGACTCGCCCTGCCGGCGAACGGTGCCCCCGGCTGCCAATTCGTCGAGAAGCGCCACGTAGGCGTGGCGGACCCGGCGCTCCGGGGCAGACCACTGGGGCCGGAGCCGGCGCAGCCAGCGTCGCCCGGTCAGCACCCCCCACAGGGCCAACAAGAGCCAGGGGAGCTGGTCGAGGGTTCGGCGAAGGGCCGACCAATCCACAGGCGATTTCGCCACCCGCTCCGTCCGCCCCTCTTCTCTGGCCATCTCACCGAGAAGCTGTTGCAGGTCCTCCGCCTGAAAAGGTGCGGGCTCCACGTCGGTTCGCTCCGGCACCACCTCGATCGGGACCCAACCCACCCCATCCAGGTAGACCTCGGCCCAGGCGTGCGCGTCCGAATTGGTCACGAGCAGGGAGGACCCCCGCCCGCGCTGACGGGCATCCACGGCGTAGCCGACGCTCACCCGAGACGGAACGCCTACGGCCCTCAACAACAGAGCCATCGAGTGAGCCAGGTGCACGCAGTACCCGACCTTGTCCTCCGAAAAGAGAAACTCGCCGGTCGGGTCTTCGGCATCGCCGTAGCGCTTTTCGAACGAGTAGATCGACGTCTTTTCGAGGTACTGCTTGAACGCCAGAGCCTTCGCGAAGGGGTCGTCTGCGTACTCGGAAGTCAAAGTGGACGCCAATCGGGTCGCCAGTTCCAGATAGCGCGGATCTCGAGGAAGCTCGGTATAGTGGTGCCAGATGTCCGCGCCCCACTCGTCGCGTCCGGGTTCGTGGCCGAACAGTGCCTCCGTCGGTCCCTCGAGCAGCCGAGATACGGCATGGTAGGCCCGCGTGAAGCGGGCCGGCGACGGATTGGTTCGTGCCTCCAAGCGAAGCGGATCGATCAAAGCGAATGGCCTCCGGTGGTCGGTGAGCAATGCCACGTCGGTCGCCACGTCCGTCCGGGTGGGGTGTTCCGGCGCGGGCTCGAAGTCGATCGGGCCTCCGATCGGGAACGAGCGGGGCGCGTCCCGGTCGACGCCGTCCCGCGTGGCCTCGACCAATCGGACGCCGTTGAATTGCGAAAAGGCTGCGGTCCGAAAGTAGAAGTATCCACCCCAGGGCATCACGTCCCGGTGAAGCACCACCACCGCCACCGGCACCCGTTCACCGCCGCTGGGATCGGGGGGCGGAGGCTCTTCGGGTGGCGGACGTTCCGAAGCCGTGTCGGAAGACTCACCGGAGCCCGAACGCTCCGAGGCCGGCGTCTGTCCGCCGGTGCCGCGCAGTTCCTCGGCCGTGGGCAGGGGCTGGGCATGAAGCCACAGGCCCACGGCGCCAGCCAACAGCACGAACGAGCCCAGGGCCCCCGCGGAGCCCGCCACCGTTCGGCGGCGCAGCCAGAGCGCAGCCACCAGCAGAGACGCGGCTGAGCCCACCGCCAAGAAGGCCAGGACCGGGTCGATGCCTCGGCTCCAAAACCAGTCCGAAATCTCGAGAGGTCGAGCGATCATGCCGTCCCGGTGGGAAGCCAGGATCGATGCCAGCGAGGCCACCACCACCGCCGCCTCGATCAGCCGACCCCACGGCGAAACGGTGGCCCCAGTGCGGAGAATCGCCGCCGCTCCCAGGCCCCACGCAAAGCCCCGAAGCCCTTCGAGGAGGCCGATCGTGGCCGCCGGTCCGAGGCCGTCGGCGAGGAGCGACCAAGCACCGAGGACCGTGACCGCCGCATGGACGGAGAGCGCGCCCACGGCGGCGGCGACAGCCACCACCCAGGGTCGCAGGGCCCAAAGGCGCAGCCCGGCGTGGGCCCACACAGACCCGGCGACCGCCCCGATGGCCACGGCAACCACGCCGGAGGTCACGGACACGGACGCAGCGAACAGAGCGAAGGCCGCCGCCAGCACGCAGCCCCGAAGTCCAGCCCCCAGCAGTCCTTTCACCGCAACCATTCCGTTCGACCCCATCACGCCGCAAACCTCTCGCCGGCCGGGGCCACTTCAGCCCGACCCTCCCGCCGGTTCAGGACGAACGCGGACACCCCCAAGGACTCGGCCCGCTGCACCACCTGCGCCACCTGAGCCGGCGCCGGATGAACTCGACCGGCCTCGATGGGCGCCGGGGCCCGCATCCAGCGGTATGTTCGAGAGAGCGGGGGTCGGATCCCGTCGTGGGCGATCAACAGCGTGACCGACCCGCAGCGAGCGCGTGCTTCGGCCACCCGGTCGAGCCAGGGACCGGATACCGGCGGCCCGAACACCACCAGCCGCAATCCGGCTCCGCTTTCCTCGGCGTCCAAGAAAGCCAAAAGGTCCCCGGCCGCTCCGTGGGAGACACTCAAAATCCGGTTCAAGGCCTGCTCCCGCTCCCGGGTCGGTTCTGCCCAACCGTCGGCGCCGAAACTCCAGTGCTCCCCGAGCAGCCCCCGTTCCACGGCCAGATAGGCCCACGCGGCCGAGGCTTCGTCCCATGAACTCCCGACCAAAAAGGCCGCCCAACGATGTTCGGGCTCTCGCGCTCGCTCGGGCACCCGCACCAGCAACTCCCCGGTCCGGGCGTAGATCTTCCAGGCGGCCCAACGCAGGGGGTCACCGACCTGGTAGGGGCGCAGGTCGACCCGATCGCCCACCGCTCGACCCTCGGGATGGGACCACAGATCGCCGGATCGGAAGGCCTGCACTTCGGGAACACGCTCCAGGGCCCCGAGCCACGGGCGCACGCGCAGGTGGTCCGGGTCCGTGCGGCGCAACCGCACCCGGGCCAGACCGAAGGCGTCTTCGACCCCGACCTCCCGGTGCACCCGATCCAGCCATCCCCGATGGGTGGCACGCAGCCGCTCGCGGATCTGTCCCCGGGCATCGGCCTCGGATTCGGACGCGAGGGGGGGGCTGATCGCCATGACCCGGGTCCGAAGGCCCACGGCAGCGAGGGGCGACGGAATGACACGGCCCCAGACGAACCCGCGCTCGGCCTCCAAGTCCGCGTCCACCGGCGGCTCGGGGTCCCGGTCGAGACGGCGGGCGCAGCGCCAGGCGGCGAAGCCCACGGCCACCATCGACACGAGCACCAACAGGCCGGCCGCTGCGGCCACGACCTGCAGCACGTAGTCGCGGCGCGGCGCCGCGAATCCGAGTCCCAAGGCCAGGGACGCGGCCATCACTCCAGCCCCGAAACCGGTGAGCGGAGTTCGGTCCCAGATCGGCCGGCCGAACCGGTAGAACGCCTCGCGGATGCGCCGGACTCGCACCGTCCCAGCACAACGGCATGACGGGCGTTCGTCCAGCCGCATCCGGCAAAGAAAAAAGGCCCTGGCGGGTACACCGCCAGAGCCTCGAGGACCGTCCGAGCCCAAAGGCCCGAACTCGGGACTATCGGCCGATGCCGTCGATGACGCCCTTCGCGGTCTGGTTGTACTTATCGATGATCTGCCGAAGGATGTCGGCCATCTGCTGCCGCTTGGTCACCATCCGGGACAGCTTCAGGGCCTCGACGTCGATCGAGCTGTTGCCCTGGTTGCCCTGCTGGTTCTGCATGGCGTTCACCCGGTTCATCTGTTGCTCGATGTCCTTGTCGAACTTCTTGAGGATCAGCATGAACGCCAGGGCGACCTTGTCTTCCACGGTGAGCGACGGGTCGCTCATGACGCCCGCGTAGCTGTTGTTCGGAACGCCCGAGGTGGCGGCCCCTTGGGACAGGATGGTCGGCTGGGAGCCGAGCGAGCCACCCTGCAGAGAACCGCGGAAGGGCCCGGTGCCGGGCTGGGTGCCGAAGAAGGCCCGCTGCTGGTCGACCGGGCCTGCGGCGTTGCCAGCGTTCCCCTGGTTTTGGGGTCCGAAGATGTTGCCCCCAGACTGGAAGGACCGCAGGAGCTGATCCTGCAGAATCCGGCTGAGGGCACCCCGCAGCGGATTGCTGGCAGAGCCGGCCGAAGCCTGGTTCATACCCGCCAGGTAGTCGGCGGCGTGGAAGTGGGCCTGGTTTCCGTGGCCGGAGCCGGCCGGGGTGACGCCCGGGCGGAAGGGCATGACCTGCACGACGCCGTCGTTCGGGTTGCCATGGACGATGCGGCCACCGAACTCACGCTCCACCGCGGCCCGAGTGCGGGGGTCCATGTTGAAAAGGGACTGCTCGTAGCCGGACCCGATGTTCATGGCGTAGCCGTTGGCGACCTGCGGGTTGCTCGGGTAGCTGGGCGGGGGCACGAAACCTTGCGGATTCAGCCCCTGGGACAAAAACGACCCGACGGCCTGGCCCACGTGGTAGCCTGAGGCCATCTGGAACTGGTCGGCGATCTGGCTCAAAAACTGCGGGTTGCCGCCGCGGGACGCGATGGCGTTGGCGAACGTGTCGGCGGTGTAGCCGAGGGCGGCGTACAGCTGGGCCGACTGCATGTGGCTCTGAATGTTGTTTCCGTAAACCATGGTTTTCCTCCTAATCGATCGGGCTGCGACCCGGGCTTCGCGAAGCTGCCGAGCAAGACGTGGACCAGGGAGACGACCCCGGCGCACGGTCCGGACCGCACACCGGGAATTGGCAGCTGCACCCCAAAGGGGGCGATCCTGCACCCGGCTCGACCCGATTCGGCGAAGCGTTCCGCATGCTCACAGGGATTATCTGCGGCAGCGGCCGGGGGTTGCTCGAAAGCGGAGAAAAAAGTTCGGAGGGAGCGACAGGAGGCGGGGAACTACTTGAGCTTCTTTTCGACGAACAGCACGTGCTTGCGCGCTTTCGGGTCGTACTTCTTCAGCTCCAGCTTCTTCGTCATGGTGCGCCGGTTCTTGCTGGTGACATAGAAGTAGCCCGTCCCGGCCGTGGACTCGAGCTTGATGAGTTCTCTTCCGGTCTTCGCCATGGGAGCGCGGGGAAGTAAGCCCGCGAAGCCCGCTTGTCAAGGACCGATGCGGCCCAGGAGCCGGACCCGCGGTCGCTCCGCCCGCGGGTTGCGAAGCTCCCCGATGGTCGTGCCCCAGCTGGGCACCGGCCCGTCCCGGGGCACCGCAACCAGGATGCCGCCGGCCCATTCCGGGGCGAGCGACAGGTTGGCCGCGGTCTCGGGTACCCCTCGAGCCACCGAGAGCTGGCGACCGAGCCGGCGACGGTTGGCACCGCAGCCCTCGGGCACCCGCCCCGAAAACAGAAACTCGGTGGCCCCGGGAAGGGCCGGAAGCCGGGAGGCGTCCAGGACCGCATCCAGCTGCCCCTCTTCGGCCAGCAACCAGCACGCCTCGGCCAGGCCCCCCTCCCCCAACTGCACACCCGGCGTCCCAGAGGTCTGCTGGAGCCATTGCGCCACCTCGGGCTGGGGGGTGATCCCTGCCCGCACCCAGGCCCGGGTCTGGGACACGGTTCGCTCCCCGTGAAGGTAGGCTTCGAACAGCACGTCGTTGCCCAGCGGCTTCGACAGAATCAGCCGGTCCGACGGACAAAGGGCCCGGACCGGTTCGGACCGCCCGTCCATCGCCACCGAAAACACCGCGCGCAGGTTCGGGCCGACCCATTCGGGCTGCCACGCCAGGGGCACACCGCCGTCGCTCAGAACCTCTCGAACCACCTCCGCCACCCGCTCGGACCGGGCCGACGTCCAACCCGGAGGCACCATCCACCGGGCCGCGGCCCACACCGGGCGCCGCCCCGATGCGTGCGCCGCATCCAGGGCCCTGGCGGCCGAGGCTCGGGCGAAGGTCTCGATCTCGTCGAAGACCGGGGGAAGTCCGCAGATCCGGGGCGCTGCTGGGCCTCCCGGGTCTCGGGCCCGGGGCGTGGGCCCAAACGCCCTCGGCGGCGGTCGCTCGACCCAACTCGGGTCGAGCTTGGCTCGACGTCCCGCCACCTCATTCGCCCCGCGTCCGGTCGCGCCAGGCGGCCACGGCCCGGGCCGTTGCCGGCGCCCGCGAAAGGTGCGGGTCGTCCGCCAATCGACGCAGGTCTTCCAGGTCGTCCACGTCGTATCCCACGGGCAGTTGGGCCAGTCGGAGCCCGAAACGGTTCGCTGCCCGCTCGGTCGCCGCCGCCACGTCCGGGGTGGACCACGGAATGCCCCGAAGCAGCTCCGGTCTGGCCCCGCGAAATCCGATGGCGTCGTACCCCCCGTCGGCGGTGGGCCCGATGACCGCGTCGTGGTCTTCGAGAGCTCGGACCGCCGCATCCACCCGCTCTTCCGAAAAGAGGGGGGCGTCGGAGCCGATGACGACC
Organism: Myxococcales bacterium LLY-WYZ-16_1; assembly: GCA_031800475.1. Taxonomy (GTDB): domain Bacteria; phylum Myxococcota; class Kuafuiibacteriia; order Kuafuiibacteriales; family Kuafuiibacteriaceae; genus Kuafuiihalomonas; species Kuafuiihalomonas phototrophica. Next base: position 13,448 of record DAPKRQ010000371.1, on the reverse strand, counting down.
ACCCGTTCGGACGCCACCCGAGCCCGGGCGTGCTCGATCCGGCCCCCCAGGTCGTCTCCCGCTTGCGCAAAGACCTGGATGGGGCTCGGAGCCCAGCGTCTTCCGTCGGCTTCGTCCGACGCGGGCTCCGTCCCGGCCACCGCGAACCAGGCCCGTCCTGGGCGGGTTTGGGCCCAGCGGGCCGCCATGGTCAGGACATCTTCCAGGAAAGCGGCATACAGGCGGGCCGCCGTCTCGGGCCCCACTGCGGCGGCCAACCGGGTCTTGACCTGCCCCGCTCGCGGGAGCTTGCCCATGACCACCAGCGCTGCGCCCATGACTCAGCGGGTGCCGAAGATCCGGTCGAGCAGGGAGCGCCGGTCGGCGCTGTCGTCGGCCGATGCCGCCGCCGCGGGCGCTTCGGGAGCGGGCTTCGGGGCCGCTTTGCCACTGTCCGAGCCATCGTCCGGGCTGTCGTCGGGGCTGCCCGCGCGGCGGCGGGCCATGCGCGCCTTGCGCTCGGCCTTCATCTTTTCGAGCAACTCGGGCGAGGGCTTGCCCGTGAAGGTCGTGCCCCCTTTCGCCTCGAGCTGCGGGCGCGCCGGCTCTGCGTCGGCCGCCGCTGCCTTGTCCGGCTCTTTTTCGTCCGCTGGCGCAGCCCCCGGGGTGGAGCTGCTGCGGGACTTGGAACGCTTTTTCTTCTTCTTCTTGCTGGAGCTGGAGCTGGAGCTGGAGCCAGCGGACGCGGACTCCGGCTCCCCATTTTGGTCGTCGCCTTCGAGCTCCGCCGCCGCCGTGGCCGCATCGGTCCCGAGCTTCTTCTTCTTCGAGCGACTTCGTTTGCGCTTTTTGCGGCTTCGCCGTTCCTCCCGGGGCGGCAGGCGATCGGTGATCTCCGCCAGCAGCTCGCCGTGGGAATGGTACGACACCTCGTCTTGGCTGCGGTCCATCTCCGGACGGGCGTAGACCATCACCCGCGCTCCGTACTGGCGCTCCAGCCGCAGCAGATCTTCGCGGCGCCGATTGAGCAGATACTCGGCGGTAGACCGGTGGGTCTTGACCCGAACCTCGCCGACCCCGCCCTGGGCCAGCCGGGTTTCGATCCGCCGGATCAACGACAGGGAATGGGACTCCGGAGTCCGGAGCCAGCCCGTGCCGGTGCACACCGGGCACCGGATCTGGAATGCCTTGCGCATCCCCTGCCGGATCCGCTGTCGCGTCAAAATGCACAGCCCCTTGGAGTTGATGCGGGCGATCTTGTAACGCGCCTTGTCTTCCTTGGACGCCTCGGAAAGCACCTTTTCGACCTCCCGCTTGTGGGCGCTCTCCTCCATGTCGATGAAATCCACGACCACGATGCCGCCGAGGTCACGCAACTTGAGTTGACGCGCCACCTCTTCGGCAGCTTCGCAGTTGGTCTTGAAGACGGTCTCTTCGTGGTTGCCTTCGGACGTCATGCGCCCTGAGTTCACGTCGACCGCGACGAGCGCTTCGGTCTGGTCGATGACGATGGAGCCGCCGCTCGGTAAGGACACCTGGCGCCCGAACGTGGCTTCGATCTGCTCTTCGACGTGATGATAGGCGAAGATCGGGATCGGGTTTTGGTAGTGGTGCAGCCGTTCTTCGTAGTCCGGCATCACTTCACGGAAATACGCGACCGCCGTCTCGTACTCCCGCTTGTCGTCGATCCAAACCTCGTCGATCTCCTCGGTGAAGTAGTCCCGCAAGGTCCGAGCGATCAGATCGGGTTCCGAATGAAGCAACGACGGAGCCCGGGCTATCTCCGCCGCCTTGAGCATCTTTTCGTACTGGGCGACCACCCGATCCAAGTCTTTTTGGACCGCGAGCCGCGTCTGGCCCAGCCCGGCGGTCCGCACGATGAAGCCGCAGTTGTCGGGCTTTTTGATCTTTTGGGCCATGGTCCGAACCTTCTTGCGGACCTTTTCGTCGTCGATCTTTCGCGAAATGCCTCCGGCGTCGCTGTTGGGCATCAGCACGGTGTATCGGCCCGGAAGCGACAGGTAGGTCGTCAACGTGACGCCCTTCTCACCCACCGCGTCTTTTGCGACTTGGACGATCACCTCTTGGCCGCGGCGCATCACATCGGTGATGCGGGGCGACTTTTCGTCATCCCACTTGCGGTTGTACTGCGCCGGCGCGACTTCGCTAAACGGCAGGAAGCCCTGCTTTTGAATGCCAATGTTGACGAAGGCGGCTTCGAGCGACCCTTCGACGTTGTGGACGACGCCTTTATAGATGTTGCCTTTCAAAGTGCTGCTTTCGGCAGCTTCGATGTCGAGTTCGACGAGCTCGCCATCTTCGACGACGGCGATGCGCAGCTCCTCTTGGTGAGCTGACGCGTTGATCAGCATTCGGACGGTCATGAAGTTCGGTTCTCCCGAGGCGTGCGGCGACCCCTGGGGCGCCGGTGGGGCGAGACGGGGCGCCACCTGCTGGGCGTCGCGCCGAGACGGCTTCGATCGGCGATGCTTCCGATGGGGAATGGATCAGCTGGTCTCGCGCTCGCCGCACGTACGCTCCGCCGCACCTGCGTGGTGCGGGCTTCGGCCGGGTCCGGTCGGGGGGCCTTCGGTCGATCCCGGAAGGGATCTCCCGGCTTCGGCCCGCGGCCCTGGACGGGACCCGGCGGTTGTATACATCGCCGACGGTACACGAAGAGCAGACCTTTTCGCCATGCCAAACACCGCGAGGTGGGCAGAACGGCCGACTCGCGGTCCCGCCATTGACCGGCGAGGCACACGGCCCCTATTGCCCCGCTGCAAGATGAACGCGCCCCCCGTTGCCGAGGGATTGGCATTCGACGACGTCTTGCTGGTCCCGGGCTACTCCGAGACGCTTCCCCGGGACGTCTCGATCGACACCCGATTCTCGCGAAAGCTGCACCTGCGGGTGCCGCTGGTCTCGGCGGCCATGGACACGGTCACGGAGGCCCGGATGGCCATCGCCCTCGCCCAACTCGGCGGGATCGGTGTCGTGCACAAGAACATGACCGTGGAGGCGCAGGCCCAGGAGGTTCGCAAGGTCAAGCGGTTCGAGGCCGGCATCATCTCGGACCCCGTGGCCGTGGCCCCCGACGACCCGGTGCGTCGCGCCTTGGACCTGAAGGGGGAGCTCGGGTTTTCCTCATTCCCGGTGGTCGAAGGGGGCCGGCTGGTCGGAATTCTGACCGGCCGCGACATCCGAGCCGCCGCACCGGACGACCGCGTCCGCCAGCGAATGACCCCAGATCCGGTCACCGTTCGGGCCGGCACTTCCCCCGATCGGGCCCGGGAGGTCATGCACGAGCACCGCAAGGAAACACTGCCCATCGTGGACGTAGACGGCGCGCTGGTCGGCCTCATGACCCTGAAGGACGTGGAGAAGAGCGCCCGCCACCCGAACGCCGTCACAGACGACCGGGGCCGCCTGCTGGTGGCTGCCGCCGCAGGCGTCGGCCCGGATCGCGAAGCTCGCATCGAAGCTTTGGTCGGCGCCGAAGTGGACGCCGTGGTGGTGGACACGGCCCACGGCCACACGCGGGGCGTGTTGGATACCGTGCGCTGGACCAAAGCCCAGTTCCCGCACGTGCAGGTCGTGGCCGGAAACGTGGCGACCCGAGAAGGGACCTTGGCCCTGGCGGAAGCGGGGGTGGACGGGGTCAAGATCGGGATCGGGCCGGGTTCGATCTGCACCACCCGCATCGTGGCGGGGGTCGGAGTGCCGCAACTGACGGCGATACTCGAGTGCTCGGCCGCCGCGCGGGAACGAGACCTGCCGATCATCGGCGACGGGGGCATCAAATACTCCGGAGATGTGGTCAAAGCCCTTGCCGCGGGCGCCGAGTCGGTGATGGTCGGGTCCTTGCTGGCGGGGGTCACCGAGTCGCCTGGCGAAGTCGTCCTGTACGAAGGGCGGGCCTTCAAATCCTATCGGGGCATGGGCTCCCTGGGCGCCATGCAGCAGGGCTCCAGCGATCGTTACGCCCAGGCCGGAGTCAAAGCCCAAAAGCTGGTGCCGGAAGGGATAGAAGGGCGCGTTCCATTCAAAGGTCCCCTCGACGAAACCGTCTGGCAGTTGGTGGGGGGCCTGCGGGCGGGCATGGGCTACGTGGGCGCCACCGATCTGATGTCGCTGAGGTCCCAAGCCCGCTTCGTCAAGATCACTGCCGCCGGTCTTCGGGAATCGCACGTCCACGACGTGGTGATCACCAACGAGGCCCCCAACTACAGCCGCTGACCTCCCGGCTCTTCGACCTCACCCCGAAAAACCCGGCGGGCTGGGCCTTCCAACCACACGGTCCCCAGCCCGGGTCCGTCCTGGTGGTGCGCGATGAGAGCACCTCCGGGCAATTCGACGGTCAACGGTCGGGGCGCCGCGGGATGCCATCGCCAGGTCGCCAAAGCCGCGGCGGCAGCTCCCGTGCCGCAGGCCAAGGTCAGTCCTGCGCCGCGCTCGTAGACGGTCAGCTCCAGGGCTCCCCCGGTGAAGCGAGCGAAGCCCACGTTCACACCTCGGGAAAAGGCCCGGTGGCGGGTGAGCTCCGGTCCGTGGGCCTCGGCCGCGGGGCGAGTCGGTCCCGAGACGGCGAACACCACGTGGGGGTTTCCGAAGGAGATTCCGATTCCGGGCGCCGGCAGGTCGGGCACGTGGCTGGGAACCGACGGATCGATCAAGGCACCGGCACCGATCTCGGTCGAGACCCAGCCGGGCGCTTCCACCCGACAGCGAAGCATGCCCGCTGCGGTTTCGACCCGAAGATCTCCCGGCGCACCCTCTCGCACGTGATCCGCCACGCAGCGCAGGCCGTTGCCGCACATCTCGGCCATGGACCCGTCCCGGTTGATCACGTCCATGCGCGCGTCCGCCCGTTCGGAAGGTCCGACGACCAAGACCCCGTCGGCGCCGATGCCCCGGCGGCGATCGCACCACCGCACGGCCTGCTCTGGAGCCGGCGCCACCTCGCCCGAACGGACGTCGATGACGATGAAGTCGTTGCCCAGACCCTCGTATTTGACGAAGCGGACCATGGCCGCACTTCGACCGGAACTTCGCCGCGGCGCAAGAAACTGTGGGGAGTGGACGGAGCCGGCCCCGCCGAAGTTGGGGGGGCCACCTTCCACGGAACCGGCCCGTCCGACCCCCTTCTGGACCACCTTGGGTTTTAGGGGAAGCCCAAAAAGCGCAAATTTAGCGCGTTGTCCGGTCGGGCCCATGGCCGGCTAGATCCGGACCGAATGCGCGTCCGAGTGTGCGTGCTGGCTCCCGACCGCGGCGAGCTGACCGCGTTGCAGCGGGCCTTGACCTTGCCCGGGTTGGACCTGGTTCCGCTTCGGGAGCTGGACGAAGCCTTGTTCCGAGCCCGGGTGGGCTGGAGCGACCTGCTGTTGGTGCGCCCGGCCGACGGCTCGATGGGGGTGCTCGGTCCGGTGCGGCAGCAGGCGCCGGACCTGCCGGTGCTGTGGATCGGCCACTCGCCCCCGGCACCGTTGGACGTGGACGACGTGCTCGAATTCCCCCTGGATCCGGCGGGTCGTCGCTTTCGGCACTGGCTGCAGCACGCGCGGCTCCGCCGTCAGGTCGGCTCGGAGGGGCGTTTGGTTCGTTCCTGGGTCGGCCGCAGCCGAGAGGCGGTCCGGTTTCGTTCGTGGATGGAGGCGGCGGCTGGATGGCCCGCCCCTCTGCTGCTGATGGGGCCGGCCGGGTCGGGAAAGCGGCTGGCGGCGGAGCTGATCCACGGGCTGTCCGAACGGGCCGCAGGCCCTTTTCGGACATTGGACTGTCGCCACGGGGGCTGGCCGGTGCTCCAGCGGCAGCTGTGGGGGGAACAGCGCGGAGCCTTGGCCGAGGACTGGACGGAAACTCCGGGGCTTTGGAGCACTTGCCGGGGTGGAACCCTGCTCGTGCGCCGGATCGAACGTCTGCCGTCGGAGGGTCAGCGAAGCCTGCTGGAGGGGATGCGGAAGGACCCGGACCGGGTGCGGGTCATCGCGAGCGCCGGAACGGACCTGGAGAGCCAGGTGCGGACCGACCGGTTTCGCCCGGATTTGGCCGAGCCCCTGCTGGCATCCTGCTTTCGCCTGACCGGCCTGCACCAGCGCACGGAGGACGTGGTGCCCCTGGCCAATCATTTCCTGCAGTTGGCTGCGGCCGGCCGGGGCCGAACGGCCTATCTGACCGTGTCCTCCGGCCATTACCTGGAGCGACTGGGTTGGCCCGAAAACGCGCGCAGCCTTCGGGATCGGATGTTCGAGGTGGCCACTCAGCTCGAAGGCCCCATCTCGGCCGAGCAGTTGCAGCGGGGAGAACCACCCCGCGGGCGAAAGATCCTGCCTCTCGAGCCCTACCGCGAGGCCAAGGCCGAAGCCTTGCGCCAGTTCGAGCGGGAGTATTTGGCCCGGCTGCTCGAGGCGGAACAGGGACACGTCACCCGCGCCGCCGACCGGGCCGGCATGCACCGCAAGAACCTGACGGTCCTTCTGCGCAGACATGGTCTGGATCCCCGAGCCTACAAACCCGCCCGCGGTCGCAGCCCTCGGTCTGGGGTGCACTGAGGCCCGCTTCGTGCGAAAACAGAGGTCGTGGAGCCCAAGCTGCTCGTGGTGCTGGTGACCGCTCCGGTGGACCAGGCGGAGTCTTTGGCCGAGACCTGGGTGTCCGAACGCTGGGCCGCCTGCGCCAACGTCGTGCGAGAGGTGAAGAGCCTGTTTTGGTGGGACGGCGGGGTCGATCGCGAAAACGAAGCCCTCATCGTGCTGAAGACGGCTCCCGACGGATTCGACACCTTGGCTCGGGGCATTCGGGACACCCACCCCTACGATGTCCCGGAGATCATCGCCCTGCCGGTGTCGCAGGCGGACGAAGCCTACGCGGAGTGGGTGCGGAACGAGGTGCGGGGTGCCCCGTGAAGCGGCTGTTGCTGGCGGCCGGTGATCGGGCCCTCACCCGCTTCATGGCCGAGTCTCTGCTTCAGCGTTCCATGGAGGCTTTCGTCCCGCAAGCCGATGACGAGTGGGACATCAGCCGGGCCCACTCGGCCGCGGAAACGATGGTGTTGGTCCAGCACGGGCAGCGATTCCATGCGATCATCGTGGACGTCCGCCTTCCCGACGAGACCGCCTCGAGCCTGGTCGCGCGGATCCGAGCGGACGGCAACGGCCGGAAAACGCCGGTGGTGATGATCACCGAGCGCGGACGCGACCCGCACGATCGACGTGTCGCCACCGAGCGCCTTCGCGTCAATGGATTCATCGAGCGACCCGTCACGGCCGAGAGTCTTCGCGAAGGACTGCGGCGGCTCGAACGCAAGCGCCGGGTCCTGCTGGTCGAGCCCGACGAAGAGCGCCGCGAACGATACCGGTCCCGCCTGGAAGCGGCCGGCCTCGAGGTGCATGCGAGCCCGTCCGGTCAACAGGCCGTGTCCCGTTCGGGCGACCTACATCCCGATCTGGTCGCTGCGGCTTTGGAAGCCGACGACAGCGGAGGCATCGCCGTGTGCGCCGAGATCAAGCGGCAGGGGCTGGCCGAGCACGTGCCGGTGGTCCTGTATGGCCTGCTCTCCGCCCTGCCCCGCCAAAGCGACAACGAAAACGCTTTCCTTGCCGATGATTTCATTCAGGCCCCGTTCGACGACGGGGTGCTGGTCGAGCGAATCCTCTCCCACGTGGGCGTCGGAGGGCCCGTGCTGGCTGGTGACTCGTCCCCAGACGACCGCGACCCTCCTCAGATCTCGGACCTCGACGTGGACACCGAGCGGCCGGCGCGGAGGCCAGAGCCCCCGACCAGTCCCCGCAGTCCCGGCTTCGCCGGGGGCACCACCCTCACCACGCCTCCGCCTTCGGCGAGCCCCGAGGCCGTAGCCCCGACGCAGCGGACCACCCGCCGGGTGCCGTGCACCACATCCCTTCGGATGCGCGAAGGAGACCGGTCGGTCGAGTCCCACACCTTGGACATTTCTCACGGCGGCATGTTTTTCGAGATCCCCGACCCGCCGCCGGTGGACTCCGTGGTCGACCTGACCTTCGAGATTCCCAACACCGGACACACGATCAACGCGGTCGGCAAGGTGGCCTGGGTTGGCGGCACCGGCGTCGGCGTCAAGTTCAGCCGGATCGCCCAAGAAGACCTGCAGATCATCGTCGACTACGTAAACCGGGTGGCACGGGTGCTCTACTCGCCGACGTGACCCCGAAGAGCGCCTGCCCTTGACCTGACGGCGCAAACCCTCGACATCCCGGTCATGTACGGAGCATTTCAGACCCAGTACCGCGAAGAGCTGACCGGCATCGAGCAAGCTGGATTGCTGAAGCGGGAGCGGGTGATCGAAACGCCGCAAGAGGCCAAGATTCGCGCCGACCCCGGAGGCGAGGTGTTGAACTTCTGCGCCAACAACTACCTGGGACTGGCCAATCACCCGACGGTGCTCGCCGCCGCCCACGAAGCGCTGGATCGATACGGCTTCGGGCTCGCTTCGGTGCGATTCATCTGCGGTACCCAGACGATTCACAAGGACCTCGAGGCGGCCATCTCCGCGTACATGGGTACCGAAGACACGATCCTCTATTCATCGTGTTTCGACGCGAACGGAGGGCTCTTCGAGACAATTCTCGGGCCGGACGACGCGGTGATCAGTGACGCGCTGAACCACGCGTCGATCATCGACGGCATCCGACTGTGCAAGGCCGAACGTCACCGATTCGCCCACTCGGACATGAACCAGCTCGAAGACCAGCTTCGGGCCACCCAGGACAAACGCCGGCGCCTGATCGCCACCGATGGCGTATTTTCGATGGACGGTGACTACGCCAAGCTCGACCAGATCTGCGACCTGGCCGACCGCTACGACGCCATGGTGATGCTTGACGATTGCCACGCCACCGGATTCGTCGGCGCCACCGGACGCGGAACACCCGAAATGTTCGGCGTTCGGGACCGAGTCGACATCGTGACCTCGACCTTGGGCAAGGCCCTGGGCGGCGCGTCGGGCGGCTTCACCACCGGACGCAAAGAGATCATCGACCTGCTGCGCCAGCGGTCTCGGCCGTACCTGTTCAGCAACACCCTGGCTCCGGTCATCGCGGGGGCCAGCCTGGCCGTGCTCGACATGCTGACGAGCTCGACCGAGCGGCGCGACATCCTCGAGCGAAACACCCGCATCTTTCGGGAACGCATGAAGGCTGCCGGCTTCGAGATCTCCGGCGACGAGCACCCGATCGCCCCGGTCATGATCGGAGACGCTCGACAGGCCGCCGAAATGGCCGACGACCTGCTCGGCAAAGGGATCTACGTCATCGGATTTTCCTATCCCGTGGTTCCCAAGGGCCAGGCCCGGATCCGCACCCAGATGTCGGCCGCCCACACCGAGGCGGACCTGGACAAGGCGATCGACGCGTTCATCGAAGTCGGGAAGGCTCGGGGCTCGATCTGAGCCCGAAGGTTCGCCGGCTTTCACCCCACGACGGGGCGCACACGGGTTCAGCTCCCGATCACGAGTCGGTCTCGGAGGTAACGCGAAAGACCTCTTCGTAGGTGGTCACGCCGGTGGCGAGCTTTCGGATCGCCGCCTGTCTCAAAGTGGTCATGCCATCGAGTTGGGCGGCCTTGCCGATCTCTTTGGAGTCCGATTCGGCGGCGATCATCTTGCGGATTTTATGGCTCACGTCGAGCATCTCGAACACGCCCGTCCGACCGAACAGCCCCGTGTTCCGGCACTTGACGCAGCCTTGCCCGCGGCGGACCGGTAGCTTTCGGTCTTCGCCCGGCTCCACCTGAATGCCGAGGGCGACGATCTGCTCTTCCGTGAGCAGGACCTCCCGAGCGCAGTCTGGACAGACCTTACGCAGAAGTCGCTGAGCGAGTATCCCGTGGAGCACCGAACTCAGCAAGAACGGCTCCACTCCCAGGTCCAAAAGCCGGGACACGGTCGACGCCGTATCGTTGGTGTGCAGTGTCGAAAAGACCAGGTGACCGGTCAAGGCAGCTTGCACCGCCATGACGGCGGTCTCCCGGTCCCGGATCTCTCCAACCATGATGATGTCCGGATCTTGTCGAAGGATCGTGCGAAGCGCCGAGGCGAAGGTCACGTCGATCTTGGTCTGAACCGCCACCTGATTGAGGGGCTCGTACACCATTTCGATGGGATCCTCGACCGTGACCACGTTGACCCCGGGACGTGCCAGATACTTGAGCGTCGAATACAGGGTGGTGGTCTTGCCGCTTCCTGTCGGGCCGGTGACCAGGATCAAGCCGTTCGGCTGGGAGATCCAGTCTTCCCACATGTCCCGTTCTTTCGAGCCGAATCCCAGGTCCACGATCTCGGCGAGGAGGACCTGGGGATCGAAGATCCGCACCACCACCTTTTCACCGAAAGCCACCGGCAAAGACGAGACCCGCAGCTCGATCTCCCGATCACCTCGCTGCGTCTTGATCCGTCCGTCCTGGGGCCGACGCTTTTCGGCGATGTCCATCCGGGCCAGGATCTTGATGCGAGCCACGAACGCCGGATGAACCGCCGACGGGATCTCTCCGATGTCGTGCAAGATGCCGTCGATCCGCAGGCGGAGCTTCGACACCTCTCGTTTGGGCTCGATGTGGATGTCGCTGGCTCGGTTGTCGAAGGCCGCATTCAACAGGTACTCGACCGCCGCGACGATGTTCTGGTCGCCGGGGTCGATGTCTTCCGACGCCCGGACCCGCACCAACTGCTCCAAGTTGCCCAGGTTGGGTCCCTTGCTCTGGGCGGCGGCGCCGCTGACCGCCTGCTTGAAGCCGTAAGTTTGGCTGATGACGTTGACGATGTCCTTTTTGGCACTGACCACGGCCTTGACCTGCCGGCCGGTGGCGCGGGCGAACTCGTCCAGCGCGTGGGTGTCGAAGGGGTCCGCGATGGCCAAGGTGAGCACGCCCCCCTTCTGCTCCAGGGGCAGCATCAGATGCCGGCGCGCGAATCCCTTGGGCAGGGCCTTGGTGATCAGGCCCATGTCGAGCTCCAGGGGATCGATCTTTTTGTAGGGCAGGCCCGCCGCCTTCGCCAGGAGCTGAGCCAACACGTCTTCGTCGATCAGACGATCCGGTGCGTCCGGGTGGGGCAGCTTCGCCGCGGCCACCAGCTCGGTGGCGGCCACTTCGGCCTTTCGAGCATCCTTCGCCCCCCGGGGGCCGTATTTGTCGATCAGGAACTTGGACCGAAGGCTCTGTTCCTTGAGCAAAAGCTCCTTTTTCTGGGCCTCGGAAACCGCTTTGGCCCGCTCCAGCAGGTCGAGCAGCATCTCCAAGCTGAGGCCGCGCTGCAGCGTCCGTCGGTCCATCGACCTCAGCCTAGCCACGCTCGGGGGCTGGAGTCGAATCGGTCAGCGCAGCTCCACCCCGCCTCCGGACGGCCCGTCTCCCAGGACCCGCTCCACCCCGTTCGCCAGGCCATCGCGGACCGACGACTGAAGGAGCTCCAGAAACTCGGAGGCACCGTCCCTCGGATAGACCAAGGTCGGATCCATCACGTCCGCGGTGGACGTGGAGGTCTCGGTCCCCTCGCGGGTCCGGGACATGATCACGGCCCGGCGGGCCGCGGTGTACAGCCCGCCCAGCTCGTCCACGAGCCCTGCGGCCTTCGCATCGCGACCGGTCAGGATCCGTCCGTCGGCCACGGCCTCCACCGCCGACCGCGACAGGCCCCGCCGCTCGGCGGTGGTCGACACGAACTGGTCGTAGACGTCGTCGATCAGCTGGTTGAAGACCGCCGCATCGGCCTCCGTGACTTCGCGAAGGGGATTGCCGAGGTCTTTGACTTCGCCCGACTTGAAGGTGCGCAGGCGAAAGTCGATGCGATCCGCCAGGCCCCGCAGGTCCGGAACCTGGGTGATGACGCCGATGGACCCTGTGATCGAACCGGGCGAGGCCACCACCCAGTCTCCCGCCAAGGCGATCCAAAAGCCCCCCGAGGCCGCCACCGTGCCCATGGACGCGACCACGGGCATGGACTCGGAGGCGTAGCGCATGGCTTCGAAGACCTCCTGCGACGGAGCCACGGACCCTCCGGGGCTGTCGATCCGAACCACGAGGGCCGCCAGGTCGTCCCGGCGCGCGAAGGTGCGGACGTGCCGCACGACCTTCGACACCTCGGCGATGGGGCCGGTCAGCTCCACCACCCCGACCCGCACGTCGCTGCCCGGCACCACCTCCTCGCCCGAGGGTCCGGGAAAGCGAGCGCAGGTGACGCAGGACCCACCGATCACCAGACCGATGATCAAGGGCACGAGCCAGGATTTGATCGTGCGGCGCGGAGGCGGCGCCTGGACGGGAGGCACGGTCATCGGGAACCCGGGTCGGGGCTACTCGATGCGTGGCACCGGGTAAAGCGGAGCTGCGCCGGACCCGCGCGCCGTGCCCGCTTTTCTCGGAGGCCAGACCGATCCAAGATCGGACCGTGGACCTCGAAAAGGCCCTGGTGGAACGGGCCCTGGTGGGCGTGGTCCCCGCTGGCGACGCCGACGAAGCGATCGCGCTCGGAACCGCGTGGATCCGGGCGGGCCTGGGCGCAATCGAAGTCCCCGTCACCGTATCGGACTGGCCCCGGGTGCTCCGGGCCTGGACGCGCGTGGCCCCGCCGGCCGCGGGGGCCTCTGTCCTGCTGGGGGTGGGCGGCCTGTCCCGCCGCGATCAGCTCGACGCGGCCCGGGCAGCCGGAGCCCACTTCGCAGGCTCGCCCCACACGGATCCGGACCTCGTGGCCGAAGCGCGGCGAGCGGGCATGGTGGCGGCACCGGGCGCACTGACCCCCTCGGAGGTATGGACCGCCATGCAGGCAGGCGCCGACCTGGTTCGGCTCTTTCCCGCCCGAGCTTTGGGCGGGCCGGAATACGTGCGCAGCCTGGTGCAGGCCATGCCCCAGGCACGCCTGTGGGTGACGGGCGAGGTTGCGGCTGGCGAGATCGGGGCGCATCGCGCCGCCGGCGCCCAGGTGGTCTCCGTGGGAGGCGCTCTATCCAGCGGCCCCGACCCGGTCCGAACCGCTCCGGAGCGGGTGGCCCGCGTCCGAGCGGCGTGGGGGCAGAACAGCCCCGATCCCGGGCCGGCCTTCGTGCTGTCGGGCTCCCGCCGGCTGACGGTCCATCGGGCCACGCTGCGCCGCCTCCCAGGCGCGGATCACTGCTCCCTGGAGCCCCTGATCCCGGGGCGATCGGGCCACGGCGTGCGGCTTCGCAGGCTGCTCGAGTCGGCGGGCTTTTCTCCGGATCGGCCGACCGTGGTCCGTTCCCGGGACGGATTCAGCCAAGAGGTCCCCGGCCGTTCTCTGTTCGACGCCGGGGTCCTGCAGTTCGCCCTCGACGGGGCGCCGCTGGCGCCGGAGCAGGGGGGTCCGTTCCGCCTCTATCTCGTGGACGGGTCGGATCGCTGCGCAAACGTGAAGGACGTGGTCGAGATCCTGCAGTAGGCTCGGGCCGTGCTGTGGATCGCCTTGGCCCTGTGGGCCCAGC
>DAPKRQ010000370.1:0-13913 GCA_031800475.1 Myxococcales bacterium LLY-WYZ-16_1 | reverse complement strand
GAGCCCGGAGTCCGTCAGGTGGCGCGGCAGATCCTGGCTTCGGCCAAGCGCATCGGTCGGAGCGATCTGGAGCAGATGCTGAAGGCCAAGGACGAAAAAGAGCGCCTGGGAGCGGTCGGCGTGCTCGGCGCCCGAGGCGACGCCGAGTCCATGGAACTGCTGGCGGGCGCCCTGGCCGAGGGGCCGGCGCGCTTCACCGAAACGGCGCGAAACCTGATCCAGGAAAACCTCGACCGCATCGGGCAAGAGGGGCGTGTGGCGCTGGTCGAGGGCTTGCGCCAGCATGCCGACCCGTCGCGGCTGGACGAACGACCTTCGCTGGCCCAGCAGCTCGCCGACTTGGTGGGTGGCTTGAACGCCGAACCTTCGCCCAGCGTCCTCCTCGGGTGGTGCACCCGCTGCAAAAGCCCGGGCGCCCGAGCCGCAGCCGCGTCGGGTCTGCGCCGTCAGGCCGGGATCCATCGGTTCAGCGCCCGCCAGTACGAGCAGATGCTCGAGATCGTCGAGGACGACCAAACGCCGGAAGAAGTGCTGGCTCCGCTGGCAGAGGCACTGGTGCAGGCCGACTTGCCGTTGGCCCTCGAACCCCGGGTTCGTCGCTTGGCATCCGCGGAGCATCGGTCGGTTCGAACCTTCGCTCTGCGGGCTCTGGGCACCCTGGACACCGCTCCCGCTGCCAAAGCCATCGCCGGCGTGGTGAAGGACGGAGACGCAACCGATCGCAAGACCGCACTCGCGGCCGCGGTCCGCACCGCCAGCGGCCGCAGTGCCTTGGCCAAGGTGCTCGCTTCGGTGAACGACGAGGCGGTGGCCGAGTCCGTGGTTCAGACGTTGCGCGGCAGCGAGATGTCTCCGTCGACGCTCGAGGTCCTGGAACAGTCGGCGCTCGACGCGCCGCCCGAAGTGGCTCGGGTGATATTGGGGCTGCTCAAGCAGGTGGGTAGTGAAGGCCGCGTGCAAGGCAGCATGCAGGAGCGGGCTCGAAAGCTGAAGAACCGAGGCGAACTCGTGGAAGCCGCCAAGCTTTTCGAGCGAATCGCTTCGGCCACGGACGATGCGGAGGCCCGCTTTCAGCTCGGCATCTGCCAGCTTCGCCTGTCCAAGAAGCACATCAGCCGGAGCGCCCGGCAGGACCCAGCGGCGGTCACCTTCGCCACGCTCGCCCGGCGCCGAGATTTTCACGCCCTCGACCGGCTGGTGGCCGAGCCCGAGATCGGACCCGACGAACTGTTCTTTTTGGGTTTCGCCCTGGCCGAAAACGACGGAGACGCCCAAAACCTCGGGGGGGACATCCTGACCCACCTGAACGAGGCCCACGAAGGCAGTCCGATCGCTCGACGGGCCCACAACAAGCTGGTGACCATGGGGTGGGAGGAAGCTTGAAAGCAGCGCACCCGGATCTCAGCTTCGTCGACCTGCACCGCGTCGCCGACAAAGAAACCCGCGTAGAGCGCGTGGTCGGCAAGGCGTGGCGCGTGCCCGAAGGCGGCGACCCGATTCCTTTGGTCGAGAACCACACCCTCCGCGTGGGCGAGACGGTCGCGGTGGAGCCAGGCGGTGAGGTACTCGCCGGCGGGCTGCATCTTCGAGGCGGGCGGCGGGGCCGGGCCCACTCCCTGGTGGACGCCTCGTCGTTCCGGCCGTCGCCGTCCCGTTCCGACGTACCCCGCCTGCTGATGCAACTGACCGGGGCGGAACGGCAGCGGTACCGCCGGGGCTCGGACCCGCTGACCGAGTCTCACCCCGTGCCCCAGACCCCCCACGAACGGGCCCGGGCCGCGGAGTTCGCGCTGGCCAATCTCTGTCCGGCGGCTGCGCGGCTGCTGCCGGAGGCGGTGGCCCGCGAGGTTCGGGCCGTCGTGCTGTTCGTGTCGGAAGAAACGGCGTTCACGGCCTTCGAGCAGCTGACCGTGGATGGACTGCGCCGCGTGATGGAAGGCCTGGAGCGTCCCGTTTCACCCCACGTGGTGCCGGTGGGGGTGCTCGACGCCTTGCTGGACCGGGTTTACAGTCAAAACTGACCGATACGCCGGGAACGCCCCGCGGAGGATCTTCAGACCGATGCGGCGGTACGATGGGCGGCTGAACCCGGGAATAGATCGCGGGTTCCCCTGAGGCGTCCTCCCCGCATATTCTGCGATCATGCCCGCCTCGGTGGGGGAGCTCTTTCGCTCCGCGGAAAAAGACTTCAAACAAGCGCGGTGGGAAGAAGCCCTCGCCGGGTACGTGGCGGTGATCCGAGTGGCGCCCCGGTTTCCGGGAGCCCGCTACCGCGTGGCCGATTGCCTGTTGAACCTGGGCGACAAGGAGCGGGCCAAAGAGGTCTACAAGAGCCTCGCTTGGCATTTCATCCGCACGGGGCATCCGCTGTTGGGTCTCGTGCTGTGCAAGATGGTCCTGGCCCTGGATCCCTCCTACGAAGAGCTCCTCCACGTCCTCGCCGAGCTCTACTCGAGCGAATCCGACCGAGTCGCCGAAGTCGAGCTTCCGCCGCCCCCCAACTTGCCCGACGGCGGGCCGCCTCCGGAGTTGCCTCGGGCTCGCGGCCCCGACCTGTTGGAAGAGGCGGCTCGGACCGCCATCGACCTGGATGATCTGGCCGCGGTTCCTCCAAACTTTCCGCGGATCCCCCTGTTCAGTCACCTTCGCGAAGATGCCTTCGTCCGGGTGCTCCACCGGCTGCGCTTGCGCAGGTTCCGCCACTCGGACGTGATCTTGCGGGAAGGCACCGCCGGCGATTCGTTCTTCATGCTCGCGAACGGGCAGGTTACGATCTGGAAGCAGCATCACGGTCAGCCGCGGCTGTTCGCTCGATTGTATCCAGGTGCGGTGTTCGGGGAAATGGCGCTGGTCGGCAGCTCTACCCGCACGGCCACGGTTCGAGCCGAGGGCGACGTGGATGCCCTCGAGCTGTCGCGCCTCGACCTCGAAGCCGAAGCGGAACAGCTGGACACCGTACGGAAGGCGTTGATCCGCTTCACGAGGAGCCGTTTTCTCGCAAACTTGGCCGCCACGAGTCCGCTGTTTTCCCATTTGGACCCGGCTCGGCGACGGGCTCTGCTCGCGGAATTCGAAGCCCGGCGGTTCCAGCCGGAGGACGTGATCATCGAGCAAGGAGAGCGGGGTCCCGGTTTGTTCTTGGTCCTGCGCGGGATCGTGGAGGTCGTCGAGTCGAGCGGCCAGAGCTTGGCTCGGCTCGGGAGCGGAGCGGTCTTCGGCGAGGTTTCCTTGCTTCACGACCGGCCTACGACCGCCTCCGTGGTTGCCAGGGGTGTCGGGGAGGTCCTGTTCCTTTCCCGGGCTCGCTTCGAGGACCTGTTGGCCCAGGTCCCGGAAGTCTGGTCGACACTTCGGGCTCTTTCGGAAGAGCGCTTGTCCCAGCGCTCGTCACCGCGCGACGGGGTCGATGCCAGCTTGATGCTCTGATTTCGGATCCTCTGCCCGCAAACGGATCGGATCACGCGCGGGAGGATGAGGGTGACTCGGCGATTCGCTCCGGATGGAACCAAAGCGCGGATTGTTCGCTGTCGTAGACGGTTTTTTCGCCCTGTTGGAACACGAACAGATATCTCGAAAAGATACGCCAACCCACCTTTCGGTACGAGGTCTCGGTTGCGCTCAACAACAGCGGCTCCTCCACACTGGCCACGTTCAAAAAGCGAGCGCCATGGATCCGGACGCCGTAGCCAGTCCAACCCTCGCGATGGCGCAACCCATGGAAATGATACGCGTGCACGTATCCCATGATGCCGGTCAGGTGGACCATGATGCCCGCAGCCACGTGCACCGGATGCCGCACGGGGTGCACGCGCTGCGACCGGGTGATCGGCATGTCGGCCGAGACCGGCAGCCGGGCCGACACCCGGCTGTCCCGTCGCGAGACCTCCACGATCTCGTCGATCATCAAGCCGTCTGGGTCGTACGGCGCGTCGTCGACGAAGGTGGGGTCCAAAGGCATGATCCGGATCTGGCGACTTCGGTTCCGATTGTCCACCGGACCGACCGAAAACGTCGACGCTTCGGTTCAATCGTGCCAAAAGCCCGACCCGTGGACGCCGGCGCCGAAAGCTCCCTCGAACGACGGGTGCAGGTGGTTTCGGGCAAAGGGGGCGTGGGCCGGACCACCGTGGCCGCCGCCTTGGCCCTTCGCTGCGCGCGTCAGGGCGCGAAGACCTTGCTGCTGGAGGTGGACGCGCCAGATTCGGCGACCCGGCTCCTGGGCTTCGAGCCCGCACGGGACGAGCCGCGGGAAGTGATCGACCACCTGTGGTGCTGCAACATGACCCCGGCCGGATCGGTGCGAGAGTACGCACTGATGGTCTTGCGCTTCAAAGCGCTCTATCGGGTCGTGTTCGAAAACCGTCTGGTCAAGTACCTCCTCCGATCCATCCCCAGCCTGGGTGAGTTCACCATGGCGGGAAAGTTCTGGTTTCACACCGTTCAAACCTTGGATGGCGTGCCGCGTTTCGACCGGGTCATCTTGGACGCGCCGGCCACCGGACATGCGATCACGTTCCTGGCCGTGTCTCGGGTCGTGGCGGAGCTGACACCGCCGGGGCCCATGAAGACCGAGGCCTCGAAGATGGCGGCGATGATCGAGGACCCGAAAAACACCTGCATGCACGTGGTGGCTCGCCCGGAGGAAATGCCGGTGAACGAGGCCCTGGAACTGGAGCAGGCGGCCGTGGAACGGGTCGGCATCGCGCTCGGCCTGGGCTTTTTGAACCGGGTCGAGGCCGACCCTTTCACCCCGCAGCAAGCGGACCTGGTGCGGCGTTTGTCCGAGAGCCATCCCGAGCATCCGATTCTGCACATCGCCCGGCTGCGGTGCTCCCGGCAGGCTCGGTCCGAGCGCGAAGCGGAGCGCCTGCGTTCGAACTCTCGAATGGAATGGCTCGAGCTTCCGGATCTGCCCGAGGCGCCGCGGGGCAAGGACGGGCTGCGCGAGCTCAACGACGCACTGGACCGGCAGCTCGGTGCGGCGGAGGGGCCGGCGCGGAACGCCGGAGGCGCCGCCGGTGGCTGATCTTCTGGATACGCGCTGCGTCGTCTGTGTCGGGCCCGGTGGAGTGGGCAAGACCTCGACCGCGGCGGCGCTTGGGGTGGAGTCGGCCCACCGGGGTCGACGCACCGTGGTTCTCACCATCGACCCGGCTCGGCGCCTGGCGAACGCCCTGGGGCTGCCGGAGATCGGAAGCGTCGAACGGGACATTCCGGGTGAAGCCTTCGAAGCCGCCGGTATCGAGCCGCCCGAAGCGCGTCTGTCCGCGTTGATGCTGGACATCAAGGAAGCGTGGGACGACGTGGTGGAACGCCATCACCCGGATCCGGAAGCGCGTCAGCAGCTGTTGGACAACCGGATGTACCGGGCCCTGTCCACGGCCCTGGCCGGGTCTCAGGAGTACATGGCGATGGAAAAGCTGCACCAGCTGGCGGTTCGCTCCGAGGACCGACTGGACTGCATCTTGCTCGACACGCCGCCGGCGAACCACGCGGTGGACTTTTTGGAAGCGCCGCATCGGATCTTGGACGCGCTGAGCAACGACGCCACCCGGTGGTTGCTCGAACCTCTGGCGAACCATTCGGGTCGCGGCTTTGGGCGCCGGTTGTTGGACGCGGGGTCGGGCTTTTTCGTGCGCACCATTTCGCGGCTCACCGGCACGGACATGCTCGCCCAGCTGGCCGAGCTGCTGCAGGGCTTTCAGGGAATGCTCGAGGGTTTCCGGTCCCGGGCCGAAGCGGTGCAGGCGCTGTTGCGGTCGGCCGACACCGGGTTCGTGGTGGTGGCCGGCAGCGATCCGGACGGGGTGCAGCAGGCGGAAGCCTTCATCGAGCGCCTGCGCCTACGAAAGGCCCGGGTGGTCGGGGTCGTGCTGAATCGGGGGCATGACGGTCGTCCCTTCGGCTCCGAGGACGTACAGAGCCTTCGCCGGGCTCTCGAGGCCGAGGGGCACCCCGAGTGTCTCGAACCATGGGTGGCCCGGGCGAGGTCCGAGCTGGAGCGGGCCGAAGGGGAGGTCGAGGCGGCCCAGGCATTGGCCCAGCGGCTCGAACTTCCGGTCTGGCGGGTTCCCGAGCTGGAAGAGGACGTCCACGACCTCGAGGGCTTGGAGCGCATCCGGACCCACTTGGCTGACCCGCTGTCGGCGTGAGGGCTGCTGCCCCAGACAGAGAAAAATTCGGCACCGGGAACAGGGGGGCTTCTCTCGACTGTCGTTGTCGACGATGAAGGTGAGCGAGGGCGTGTCGAATCGGCCTCGGGGGTGTCCGTGAAGAAGGCGTGGTTGTGGGGACTCGCGAGCATGGGTGTCGGCTGCGCCAGCACGTCGCCGGCGACCACCGAGGTGCACATGGACCCGGTGGTCGTTCAGGCCGAGCCGGACCCGTTGACCGGGCTCGACAGCTACGACGCCGAAGAGCTGTTCGAACTCGGCAACGAGGAGTTTGCCGCGGGCAACTACGGCCGGTCCGCCGAGATCTTCGAAAAGCTGGTCGATACCTTTCCCGGATCGGAGCTGGTGGTTCCCGCTGCGTACAATGCAGCCCTGTCGCACGAAAAGCGTTCCGCCTGGAAAGAGGCGGCCGAGTGGTTTCGATGGGTCGTTCGAGAGCACCCGGATGCCCCGAGCGCCAAGGATGCCCACTTCAGCCTCGGGCTCGCCTACGGTAAACTCGAACGCTGGGTGGAGGTGGCGGACACCTATTGGGCGATCCGGCAGCGTGAAGACCTGACCGAGCTCGAAGAGCTCGAGGCCCGGGTCAACACGGGCGTCGGCTTCTTCATGCAAGAAGACTACCTTTCCGCCGAGCGCGAGTTCATGCGGGCCTTGGCCTTCGTCGAAGAGCAAAACCGGGAGCAGTTCCTACCGGCCCGATACTTCATCGGACAGAGCCGATTCTATCTGGGCGAAATCTATGCCCGCTGGTTCGAAAAGAAGCGCTTGCAAGCGCCCGAGGGTCCATCCAGCGGAGATGCGTGGGTCGAGCAGGTGGGCGCCGACCTCGAAGAGAAATGTCAGCTTCTGCTGCGGGCTCAGAGCAATTTCATTCGCACCATCCGGGTCGGGCATACCGGCTGGGCCACGGCGGCCGGCTACCGGATCGGGAGCCTCTATGAGACTCTATACGACCAGATGATGGACGTGCCGGTACCCGGAGACCTGAGCCCGGAAGCTCGCGAGCTGTACGTGTCGGAGCTTCAAAAGAGGGTGGGGGTGTTGGTGGTCAAGGCGATCCGGGTCTACGAAATGTCGCTCGAAATGGCGGAGCGGGTCGGTGAACGAAACGAATGGGTCGAACGCACCAGCGAGTCGCTGCAGCGCATGAAGACGTTGTACGAACGAGAACTCCTCGACAGCTGAGCCCCGCCTCCCTTCGGTCCGTGTCAGACTTGGAGGAGCACCTTGCCGAAGTGCTCGCTTCGTTCCAGTAGAGCGTGCGCATCCCGGGCGTCTTCGAGCGGGAGCCGGTGCGAAATCTGGGGGCGAATCAAGCTGCTTTCGACCCAGGGCCAAACGTGGTTCCGAACCTCGTCCCGCAGCCGCCCCTTCTCCGGAACGGGCCGTCCCCGCAAGGTGGATCCGGTGAGGACCAGCCGGCGTTGCATGACATGGAAGATCGGAATCGTGGCCTCGGGCCCCCCCATGACGCCGATGCTGACGTGCCGGCCGGCCTGGCGGAGAAGCGACAGGTTCTTCGCCACGTACTCGCCGCCCACCAGGTCGAGGACCACGTCCATCGGGTGCTTCTCTTCGGTGGCGTTGCGAAAGACCTGCACGAAGTCTTCGTCTCGGTGGTCCGCGGCTCGGGCGGCGCCCAGGTCTTCGCAGCGCCTTGCGCGCTCGGCCGATCCGGCGGTGGTGTAGACCTCGGCACCCCGCGCTCGGGCCATCTGGATGGCGGTGGTGCCGATGCCGCTCGAACCGCCGTGGATCAGGACCCGCTCTCCGGGGAGCAGGCCCGCTGCCTCGAACAGGTTTGCCCATACGGTGAAGACGGCTTCGGGCAGGGCCGCTGCGTCGGCCACGTCGAGGCCCGCCGGAACCGGTAGACACTGCACCGCCGGCGCCACGCACAGTTCGGCGTAGCCCCCACCAGCCACCAGCGCGCAGACCGGGTCGCCTTCGCGAAGGTCCCAGACCGCGGGGCCGGTCTGCTCGACCCAGCCCGCCACCTCGAGGCCGAGGATTTTGGAGGCGCCAGAGGGTGGGGGGTATTGGCCCTTGCGCTGCAAGATGTCCGGGCGGTTCACGCCGGCGGCCGCCACCCGGATCCGAACCTCGCCGCATCCGGGCTCCGGCGCGTCGAGTTCCCTGATCTCCAAGTCGTCTCCGTGCTGTCCGATCGCTTTCATGGTTCGGGCCCTTCGGGTGGTAGACGCCCCGGCCCGGCTGGCCGATGGAGGGGCGCGCAGGGAGGGGACACCCGCTCGTCGGGGCCGGTCGGCTCCATGGTGCAGTTCCTCAGTAGGCCTTGGCCCACAGAACCCGGCGCGCCGACGGCTGCCCGGTCACGACGCAGGCGCCGGGTTCGACCTCGAAGCCCTGTCCCTCGAACGGAATGCATCGAATCGTGGCGCCAGTCTCCCGTTTGACCCGTGCCTCGGTCTCGGCGGTTCCGTCCCAGTGGGCGTACACGAACTGGTCCCCAGCTTCCATGACCTCCCTGAACGAATCCCAGGCGTCGACGCGGATGGTGTTGTCGTCGCGGAATCGCCGGGCGCGTTCGCGCAGGCTATCCTGCATTTCGTCGAGCTCCTTTTGTGCGAATTCCACGACACCATCCATCGGGACCGATCTCTTTTCGGGCTGGTCCCGCCGCTTGAACTCCAGAGTCCGGTTCTGCAGATCCCGCGGGCCGATACCGAACCGCAGCGGGACGCCTTCTCGCTCGTACCGGTAGAACTTGGGGCCCGGGGGCCCGTCGAGCTCGTCGAACTTGGCGCTGATACCCGCCGCTTGGAGCTTGGCGGCAAGCTCTCGACCGGCGGTACGGACCTGGTCGTTTTCGGCCTCATCTTTTCGAAAGAACGGGACGATCACGGCCGACCGGGGAGCCAGCTTGGGCGGAATCACCAATCCGTCGTCGTCCGAGTGGGCCATGACCAGTGCGCCGACGAGACGAGTGCTGACGCCCCAGCTGGTCTGCCACACGTATTCGAGCTGGCCGTCGGGGTTTTGAAACTGCACGTCGAAAGCGCGGCCGAAGTTTTGGCCCAGGTCGTGGGACGTGCCGGCCTGAAGCGCTCGGCCGTCCTGCATCATCGCTTCGATGCAGTAGGTGGCGATCGCTCCGGCAAAGCGCTCGCTCTCGGTTTTTTCGCCCTTGATCACCGGGAGCGCCATCCAGTCCTCGGCAAAGTCGGCATAGACGTCGAGCATGCGAAAAACCTCTTCCTTTGCTTCCTCGTGGCTCGCATGGGCGGTGTGGCCTTCCTGCCAGAGAAACTCGCTGGTCCGCAGAAACATGCGGGTCCGCAGCTCCCACCGCAGCACGTTGGCCCACTGATTGATCAGCAAGGGGAGGTCCCGCCAGGACTGGATCCACTGGGAGAAGAAGTGCCCGATGACCGTCTCTGAAGTGGGGCGGATCACGTAGGGCTCCTCGAGCTCCTGCCCGCCGGCCAGGGTCACGACCGCCAGCTCCGGAGAAAAGCCCTCCACGTGTTGGGCCTCTCGCTTGATGAACGACTCGGGGATCAGGAGGGGAAAGTAGGCGTTTTCGTGGCCGGTGGCTTTGAACCGCCGATCGAGCTCGCCCTGGATCTTCTCCCAGATCGCGTAGCCGTTCGGCTTGATCACCATGCAGCCCTTCACGATGCCGGCCACTTCGGCGAGCTGCCCCTCTCGGACCACGTCCTGGTACCAGTCCGGATAGCTTTCGGCCCGGGGGGTGATCCGGGTCAGATCCCGGTCTTTTTTGGCCATACCCCGAGCTACCGAGCCGGATCGAACGACGCAACACGGCAGCGGCTGCAGCGGGACGCTCGGCGGCCGATGGGGTTCTGCGGGGTTCGCAACGGTGATACATCCGAGCACGATGCGCGGGACAATCGCGAGCCGGCCTTCCTGGAGCCCGTGGGCGCCGGCGGTCCTGTGGGGGATGCTGGGCCTGGCGGCGGGGCCGGCCCTCGGTCAGACGGGCAGTTCCACCGTGTCCGACCCGGTGCAGCGGCTTCAGGAGCTGAACGCCCGGATCGACGCCCTGCAGGGGGCCATCGCCAACGTGGGCGCCCGGGTGGAGCTGTTGAAGGACAGCGCCCTCACCGGAGAGGTGGGCCGCACCCACGCCGTGATCGTGCACCGAAACCGCCTCGGGCCCGCGTTTCGGCTGGTGACGGTGCGCTACGAGCTCGACGGCGAGCTGCTCTTCGAGCGGGACGCCTCGTCCACCGAGCTCGACCGCGTGAAGACCGTGCCGCTGTACGCCGGCGCCATGCGGCCGGGGGTCCACCAGGTGGCGGTCAGGGCGACGGTGGAATCGGGCACTTTCGGGGTCTTCAGCTACGCCGAGGGCTACCGGTTCGAGGTTCGGTCCCGGTACGCCCTGCAGGTGCGGGAGGGCCGGGTAAACCGGCTGGAGGTCGTCTTCTTTCAAAAGCCCGACATCACGCTGTCGCCCGAAGAGCGGCTCGCGGTACGCTACGACCTGGCGGTGGAAGCCGGGTTGCCCGTCGAACGATGACCGCGACGCCCGACTGGACCGCTCGCTGAGCCCGTGGCCGATCCGAAAACCGACGAAACGTCCGCCCCCACCCCGAGCGCGTCCGCCCCCGGCGCGAACGCGAGGCCGGCTGCCTCCGACGAACCCGGCGCGACCGCCGCCCCCGGGCAAGGGGGCCGAGAAGGGCCCGATACGGCCAAGGTCCGCCGCACGTATACGGAACGGCGCCGGACGGCCCAGGCCGCCGCCGACGCAGCCGACCGCACGGCCGACCGTCTGGGCAACGTGCGCCTGGCCCTGGCTTTGGTGGGCCTGGTGCTCCTGCTGTGGCCTCTGGCCAGCCGGACCGCGTCGCCCTGGTGGGGCCTGCTCCCGGTGGCGGTGGCCTTCTTCGCTGTCGGGGTGGTGCAGGATCGGGCCCTGGAGCGGCGCCGGCGCCATCGGGCCGAGGTTCGGTACCATGCCGAGGGGCTCGCGCGCATCGACGAGTCCTGGCGGGACCTGGGCGACACGGGTGAGGCCGCGGGCAACCCCTGGCGGAACACCCTACACCACGCCGACGACCTGGATCTGTTCGGGCGGGCGTCCCTGTTTCAACTGCTCAATCGCGCCCACACCCAACGGGGGCAGGACACCCTGGCCCGATGGCTGTGTGAGCCGGCAACGGTGGACGAGGCCACAGCCCGGCAGCGGGCGGCGGAAAACCTGGCCGAGAACTTGGACTTTCGGGTGGGTCTGGCGGCGGCGGCCGCGTCCGAAGACGCCACCTCCCTCGACGACCAGGCGATCCGGCGGTGGGCCGAGGTGGACGCGCCGATCCCAGTGGAGGGGCTCTTGCGGGTGCTCGCTTGGCTCCATCCGGTGGCCTTGTTCGCGACCTACCTGGTCTACCAGTTGGGCGGGCCGGGGCAGCCCTTGGCCATCGCGGTGCTCGCCCAGCTTTCGACCCTGTTCTTCACGCGCAAGGTGGTGGGCAGCCGCCTGGAGGTACTCAGTGGACCGGAGCGAGCGCTCCGACGCGCGGCGCGGTTGGTCGAAGCGGTGGAAACGGCTCGGCTCGAAGCGGAGTGGCTTCGTGAGGTGCAAGCTCCCTTGCAGGAGGGGCCTGCGTCGCACCAGATCCGACGGCTGGAACGGCTGGTCAATCTGTTGGACGCGCGACTCAACGTGATTTTCGCGCTGACCATCGGGCCGGCGCTCATGTGGGACCTGAATCTGGTGCTACGGGCCGAGCGCTGGCGGCGCACCCACGGATTGCGCGTAACCACCTGGTTCGAAGCGGTCGGTCGAATGGAGGCTGCGGCATCCATGGGTGGACTCGCGTACGAGAGGCCGGAGTACGCGTTCCCAGAGTTCGTCTCGGACGAGCCCGGCGTGTTCGAAGCCGAAAGTCTTCACCACCCGCTGATCGACCGGCACCACGTCGTCGCCAACGACCTGACCTTGAATGGACCGGGGAGCGTACTCTTGCTCAGCGGCTCGAACATGAGCGGCAAGAGCACGCTGCTACGTTCGGTGGGACTCGCGGTCGTGCTCGCTCGGGCCGGGGGCCCAGTACCCGCCCGTCGGCTGCGGCTGAGCCCGTTCGAGCTCGCCACCTCGGTCCGGGTGGTCGACAGCTTGGCGGAGGGCACGTCCCACTTCTTCGCGGAGTTGAAGCGGCTCAAGCACATCGTCGACGAGGGTCGCCGGCTCGGGCCGGGACTTTTGTACCTGCTGGACGAGGTCCTCCACGGGACGAACAGCCGGGAGCGCTACATCGGTGCGGTCTCGGTGATCCGACACCTGAGTCAGCAGGGGGCTGTTGGCATCGTCACCACCCACGACCTGGGTCTGGCCCGGGTGGCCGAGGAGCTTCCGCCCAACGCCACCCGCAATTGCCATTTTTCGGACCAGGTCGAAGGCGACGACTTCAGCTTCGACTATCGCCTGCGGGAGGGCCCCGTTCGCTCGACCAACGCCCTCCGCCTGATGCGTGCCGTTGGCATCGACCTGGACTTCCACGCCCCCGAAGCCGACAAAGACGCAACGAACCGCTGAACGAATGAAGGGCCGTCGAGTCCTTCGCCTTCGAGCGGCGACGCCCTGCGAACCGAACGGCCCGTCTGAATCGACGGCCCGTCTGAATCGACTGCCCGAGTGCGGGTGGATGGATTCGATCGTGCTTGGAGGGGACAGACGGCTCGGTGCAGCATGGATCGACGGGTCGAGCGCCTCGCGTGTCCCTGCGGGTCATCGAGCAAGGCGCGGCGGTCCGCAAGATGCCGGAGGGCGCCCGTCCTCCAGAAAGCGAGAAGACCCATGGGTGCATTCGACGACCTGATCAAGGAGCTGGAGCAGAAGCGAGACGAGCTCCGGGTTCAGATCCACCTGGGCTCGAAAGAAGCCAAAGACGAGTTCGAGCGCCTCGAAAAGCGGCTGGACACGTTTTTGAACGAAACCCGGCAGCAGGCGACCCAAGAGCTGGACCAGGTCGGCAAAGAGCTGAAGTCCGCCTACGACAACCTCCGCCAGCGGCTTCAAAGCTGACCCAAATCCCGGGGTTCCACCGGGAGCGCTCGGTGGAACCCCGAGACCGGCAGCCCGGTCTCGCAGCCCCGGGACCTCAGGCCAGATCTCCGATCCGGCACACTCCCGTTTCGTGGCGCCGCAACCGAATGCGTTCCAGAAGAGCGCCCCCCGATGTCGGAGCGGTCCAACCGTTCACAGCGGCCCCGTCCGGCGTCCGGTCCACCGCCGCGCATGCTCGCCGCAGGGGTGTGCCCGATGCCGAGCCGACTCAGTCGAGGCAGGCGATGGCTTCGCGGAGGCGGGGGGCGACGGCGTCCACCAGGTCGAAGCTGCCGACCAGACGGGCGGCGTCGAGATTCGTTTGAATGCAGCGGCGCTGGGCTTCGGTAACGTCCTGCATGCCCTCCAGGGTGGTCATCAGGCGGTTGGCCTCCCGGGGAGCGGCGAACTCTTCGTACTCCCGGAGCATTCGGCGGAGCCGGCGCAGCGGGGCCCGAGATGGAACCGACGGTGCGGACCGCTCTGCCGATCCGCCTTGCCCGGTGCCGACGATGGGAGAAGCCGCGCGGTCGGCGCCAGCCCGATCGCTGCCCGTCGATGTCGGGCGGGGGCGCGCGGACCGACCCGAGGGTGCGGCCTCGCCGGGGGCCGACCCCGACCCGGACCTCGCGCCCGAATCTCGTTCCGGCTTCGAAGAGCGCCCGGCTGAACCCAAGGAGCCGGCTGCGGACCCCGATCCC
>DAPKRQ010000369.1:0-2346 GCA_031800475.1 Myxococcales bacterium LLY-WYZ-16_1 | reverse complement strand
GGGGCCGGGGTGCGGGTCGAGGTGCGGGAGTCGAGGCACCCGGTTCGTTGGTGGGCGGGGGGTGCCGCCGGCCTGTTGGGGCTCGGGCTCGCGGCAGCGGTTTTCTCCGCGATGCAGCCTCCGGCAGAGGTGAGGTCCGGCACGACGCTTCCCAGCCAGGTCCGTCCGAAGAGCGGCCCGCAGCGCCCGACGCCGCCCGTCCCGGCCGTTCAACCCAGCGACGATGGGTCGAACGCCGACTCGGCGAAGGCCTTTTCGGCCGGGTCTTGGGGGCCCCCCGCGGACCATTGGGACCCGCGCTGCCGCCGGATCTGGTCCGAAGGGCCGGCCCGAAGCGGCCCATCCCTCGAGGCCCTGCGCGACTTGGTGGAGCGGGCCCCCCGATCATCCTGCGCGCACCATGCCCTCGCCCGGCGTCTGGAGCCGGTGGACCCCCGGGCTGCCGCGCGCCATTACCGCTCGGCCCTGTCCCTGGCCGACCCGGAAGGGATCGCAGCCCGGGAGCTGCGGAGGGCCCTTCGGGGCTTGAAGCGGGCTTCCGGCTCGGACCCCGCGAAGTGATGGAGAAGATCGAGGCAAATTTGCCACGATCTTCCGCTGCCAAAGTCTGCCCAGCGGAGATGTGAGGCCGGGTTCGGCCGTGGGGCCAATGCTTCACGCAGACTTTGCGCATATGGGCTCCCGTGCATCGTGCGCGCAAGCCGCCGTGCTACGGGCCGAACATGGCTCAGCAGGACAACGAGTCCGGGAACAAGGCAACGAGGCGGTCTCCGAAGCACCCCGACCGGCCGATCATCCGACGGCGCCAGGGACTTGCGCCGGGGGAGGCTCGAACGGCGAGCCAGCAGGTGAAGGTTTCGGAGCGAGACCGAGCCCTGATCGAGCAGCTGGCCCGGCTGGACCGCGTCACGCCTTCGACCTGGTGCTACCACGTGATCATGGAAGCGGTGGAAGCCCAAAAACATCGGGTGGCGGCGGTCCGGACCGGGTCGCGATCGGACGATGGAAGCCGGCTTGCGGGCGAAACGCCTGCGGGGCCGGGCCGGAGCCCACGCACCGCACCCCGAGCGGCTTCCGAAGCCGGCTCGGCAGCAACCGGTTGCTCGGCTTGAGCCCGCCGAAGTGAATGGTTTTCGCCGACGGTCCGGCTGCGGTTTGGCTGTCGATCGGGCAACTCACACGCCGTGGACCGTCGCCCACCCCGCTCATCGAGCCGGTCGCGCAACCGGTCCCGGCGTCCTGAGCTGGCGCGGCACTGGCGAAACCCCCTGCGCGTTCAGCTGATCGCCGCCTTGGCCGGCGTGCTGTGGGCAGGGGGGCAGCTCGGTTGTCGGATGCTAACTTCGACCCGCCCCCAGTCGGTGTGGGTCAGCCCGAGCCCTTCTTCGTGGGAGCCACTCCGGCCACGCTCGACGTCTGACCCTTCACCGTTTCCATGATCGCCTTGTAGATGACCCGGTAGGCTTCCGAGATCTTCGCCGGGTTTTTCTCGTGGGTGACGTGGACCATGGACGCGGTGATCTCGGCCGTGGCCGCGATGACCGACTTGGTGATCTCCAATTGGCTCGCCGATGGACCCGCCGTCCGTTCTGGATTGGAGCTGGGCGGCTTCATTCCGGGAACCTCGATGGAGAAGATGGGACTTGAACCCACGACCTCCGCATTGCGAACGCGGCGCTCTCCCAGCTGAGCTACTCCCCCAAGAGCGGGCCGGGAGGGTGGCATCGGCTGTCTGCTAGGGCAAGGACATTCCTTTGAAATTTGCTCCCATCCCGGGTTCGGTGATAGGTCCAGGCCGTTCCATGGCCACGGACCCTTCGGTGCCTCTGGCGGAGTTGGAGCTCCGCTTCGCCCAGCAGCCCAACTCCGACGCCTTCATTCCGTTGGCCCGGGCCTACCTCGACCAGGGCCGACTGATGGAGGCCTCGGTCGTGTGTAAAAAGGGGCTCAAGAGCCGGCCCGATTCCGTGGCCGGACGGATGCTGCTGGTGACCGTCCTGTCGGCCCAAAAGAAGTCGGCCAAGGCGGACGCGGAGCTCGACGGCCTGATCGAAGCCCACCCGGCGGAGCCCGCCCCGAGGCTCGAGCGGGCCCGCCGCCGATTGGCCCGGGACGACCGAGACGGCGCACGCGAAGACCTGGATGAAGTCCTGCGCGCGGACCCGAGCCAGCCCGAAGCCAACGCCCTGATGCGGGAACACGGACTGGCCCCCGAGCCTCCACCGGCGCCCGCACCGCCGATGCCCGCTCGGAAGGAGCCGGTGGCTGTGGCGCCCGCCGGCCTGGCCACACCCGCGCCCGAGCCCTCCGGGCCGCCCCGGCCCACCGGCAGCCCGTCCGCGGAGC
>DAPKRQ010000368.1:0-2793 GCA_031800475.1 Myxococcales bacterium LLY-WYZ-16_1 | reverse complement strand
GTGTGGCCCTTCCGGACGTGGCCCGCCGGCACGCCCGGCTGGCGGAGCCGCTGGCGCCCAAGCCCCACCCGGTCCCGGTCAAGCTGGCGGAGGCAGCCGGCGACCTGCCGGTGGCGTGGACGCTGCCGCCCGATGCGGCCCATCTGGCGGCCCGGGCCGACGGCGTGGTCCCCGGAGGACCAAAGCCCCGCGGTCCGGTGGTCGAAGTGTGGCTGCTCCCTCGCCGGGACCGACCGGCGGGGCACTGAGCGCCGATCCGGAGCCGTTGCGGTGGAAAGCAGCCTTGCGTTAGCTTGCTGCCCATGTGGCGCGTTGCCGTGTGTGCGATCGCGATGCTCTTCGGTGGGGTCGCTTCCGCCCAAGAGAGCTCGGTCCCGATCGAGCTGGGAACCTCCCGGCGAGTCGGGGGGGAAGGAATCACCGAGGAGGCGCGCCGGCGCACCCGCGCCGCCTATGCTCCGGAAGAGCCGCTGACCGAAGCGAATCTTCCGCCCCCGGGAAACCGAAAGCGCATCCCTGCCCTGCACGAACTGGCGCAGCGCCATGTGGGCGGGTCCATGTGGAAAGAGGCTTGCCGCTTTTACGACATGCTCGAAGAGGAAGGGGGTAGCGAGGCCATCCTCTCGCACGAACGAGGCAAGGTCGACGCCGCCCGCTCCTACTTGGGATGCGCGAAGGCGGCCCACGCCGATGGGAACTTCGAGCGGGCCGAGGCTCGCCTGCGGCAAAGCGAAGCGCTCCTGGGCAACACCACCAGCCGGCATCGAGCGGTTCGTTGGAAGATGCTCCGCGACCAGATGCGCACCAAAGCCAACTCCGGCGACGTGGATGGGGCGGTCCGCCTGCACTCCGAGCTACAAGCGCTTCGAAAGAACGAAGAAGAGCGGGTGTGGCTCGGGGAGCAGCTTGCCTCGCTCGCCTGGGAAGCCCACGAAGAGGGGGACGAGCACCGGCGCGACCACATCATGCAGGCCGCGGAGTCGGTTTCGCCCATGAACGTCGAGCTGCGCAGGCTGAAGGACCAGAAAAACCTGCAAGGGGACGTGCTGATCAACATCTTGAAGTACGGCGGCATCGGGGTCCTGGTCGTGGTCGTGCTCACCTTGCTCAGCCGTTGGCGAGCGACCGCCCGCGTCGGCGTGGCGAGGCCAAAACGAAACAAATTCTTGGACGACGACGACGAGTTCTGAGCTCGTCCCGCGAACGCTTCCGTTCCTGCGAACCATCCGGTATGTTGGACGACGTGCCTCGCGTCGGTCCCTACGACCTTCTGCTCCGGCTCGACGCCGGAGACTCGGCGCCCCTGTTTCTGGCTCGTTCCGCTGCTTCCCCCGACTTGATGCGTATGCTCCGGATCCGTCCCCGAAGGGATCTGCCGACCGAGCCCGAATACGCCGAGCGGTTCGAAGCCCGAGCTCTTCTAGCGTCCAGACTGTCCCATCCGGGTTTGCTGCGGACCATCGACGCCGGAATCGACGCGGAGCGGGCGTGGGTGGCGTACGAGCCCGCATACGGTGTGGCCCTCCCCCACTTGCTGAAGCACCAGGTTCGAGTTCCCCTGCGACTCTTGGTTCGGTTCGGCGTGGGTCTGATCGACAGCCTGGAATACCTGAGGCAGGTCGAGCTTTCCCCCCACGCCATTACGCCGGACCGGTTTCTGGCCACCTATGACGGGCGACTCCTTTGGACCGATTGTGGACTCGAGGAATACTCCTTGGTGGCACCTTCCACACAGCAACGAAATTCTTACCATCCCCCCGACGCGTCCGATCGGACCTCCGCCCCCCAACAAAGCTACGCCCTCGGAAAGGTCTTCGCGCAGCTCGCCCTGATCGCGTGTTCCGAAAGCGAGAAGGTCGACACCCGAAACATGCCCCTGCGGATCACCGAGGCCGTCCGATGGATGACCCACAAGGATCCCGCGCAACGCTCACTCTCGGAGGCACGGCAAGAGCTGGTGGACTTTTCAAACGAAGATGGACGTCCGACCGACGCCGAGACTCGGTACCTCATCCACCGGTGTCGCCGTCAATACAGCTTGCTGTGTTCGGTGCTCGACCACGAAGATCGTCCCACGTCGTCACCCATGGCCCGCGGCGAGGGACAGGTTGCGGGGTCGTCGCCGGGTGGAGAGGTAGGGGGCTATCGACTCCATCGGACCATCGGGGGCTCCAAGGAGGTGCCGCTGTGGGAAGCGGAAGGACCGGACGGAAGCGTCTGGCTGCGGACGCGCACGGCACCGCCGACGGAGGATTTTGGTCCGGAAGAGCTGGTGCGGGACTTGGAGCGGGAGCGAACCGTGGTGGCCCAGCTCGATGCCGCGAGTCTGCCTACGGTCCTCGAAGCGCGGCTCGACGCCGAGATTCCCTACCTCGCATACCGCGCCGAGCCGTGTACCCCCCTGCTGCGTTCGGTCGGCAGCTTCGAGCCGGAGCGGATCGCCAGCATCGGCTACTGGCTGGCCGAGGCCCTGGAAGAAATGCACGAACGGGGCATCATCTTCGGAAACCTGCAGCCCCGAGCGATACGGCTGCGCCCGAACGGGCAGCCGCTGCTGCTCGACCTGTCCTCCGTTCACTGCCGGAGCCGACCGCCCGACTCGCTTTGGCAAAACCTATTGGCCCTGGCTCCGGAGACCCTCACCGAGGGTCTGTACGACGAAGCCTCCGAGCGCTTTGCTTTGGGAGCCCTGCTGTATCAGCTGGTCTGCGGAACCCGGCCGTTTCGTGGCCTCGACGACGCCGAACTGGCGAAACGGATCCAGGACCGAGATCCGCTCCCGCTGGCGGCCCT
>DAPKRQ010000367.1:0-17444 GCA_031800475.1 Myxococcales bacterium LLY-WYZ-16_1 | reverse complement strand
GCTGAATCCACCGGGCAAGACCACCAGCTCCACGCCTTCGGGCAATCGCTCGTTTTTGTGCCATACGGTGTCGGTGGGCACCGCCAGCAGGTTTCGCAGGACGTGAACGGCGTCCTGATCGCAGTTGGAACCGGGAAACGTGACGACGGCAGCTCTCAAGCCAACCCCCTGGGCACCGCCGCAGGCCGGGTTGCCTCTTGGGGTGCCGAAACCAGCCGCATCCCCATGGGGGATGCCGAATCCGCGCCGAGACGGCCGAGCGATCCGCTCAATCGATCTCGATCCGAAAGTCCTCGATCACCAAGTTCGCGAGCAGCTTTCGCGCCATGGCGTCCAGCTTGTCGCGGGCCGCCTCTTTGGGCAGGTCGTCGTCCAGCTCGACCTCGATGACCTTGCCGATCCGCACGTCCTGGACCTCGTGAAACCCCAGCTCCTGCAGGTTGCCGGCAACCGCCTGTCCGGCGGGGTCGAGCACTCCCGAGCGGAGGGTCACGAGCACCTTTGCGCGCATCGGCATTCGGCGGCTACCAGGGCCCGTGCGCTTCGGTCAAGGCGCGTTCACGATGGGTTGGAAGACGCTTCGACGGGTGGGTTGGCGTCCCGGGCGGCCCGCCGCTTGGTGACGGTCTTCTTGCTCGCCGCCCCGCCCGAAGCCGGCGACGACGCGGTTGCGGCGCTTTTTGCGGAGGCCGCTTTTCTGGAAGCCGCTTTGTTGGAGGCCGCTTTTTTGGACGAAGCCTTTTTCTGGGTCGCGCTCTTCTTCGTCGAAGCCTTTTTCTTGGCGGCGGTCGCCTTCTTCGTGGACGGCTTTTTTGCGGCGGTCGCCTTCTTCGTGGACGCCTTCTTTGCGGCGGTCTTCTTCTTCTTGGAGGCCGCCTTCTTTTTGGTGGCGGAAGCCTTTTTGGAGGCGGCCTTCGCGGTCTCCCCCTCCGCCGACGTCCCGTCCTTCGCCTGGGCGCCCCCGCGCGGCAAGAACTCGAAACCGTGGCGCCCGGTCTCTTTCATGTAAAGCATGGCCGAAAACGGCCGTCCTTTCCGGGACGTGAACTGCTCGAGCAGTGGGGTCTTGCCGTCCTGCATGTACTGCTGGGCCTCGTCTCGCGTGATCTCGCGCTTGCAGACCGTGCGGGGAAGCAAGAACGGGCAATACTCCATGCCTTCCGGCACGTCCTTGGCCCGCAGCGCAAAGGCGGTGGCCTCGTCCTTGTCGAGGGCACGCAACACGGCCAGGCCCTTGCTGCAGATGAAGGTGGAGCGGGTCTCCATCACCTGGCCTTCCCGGCAGTGGGGGCAAGTTCCCAAAGGCGTCTCGTCCACCTCGTATTCGGGCGTCTCCGACGCTTCGCCGTCGGCGCTGCCGCCCTCGAGCCGTTTCAGTTCCACGTCCTTGTCGTGCAACTCCAATTCCGCCCGAAAGGTGCGCCCCTGCCGGGTCAAAAACCCGTCGAGCGGACGGGACTTTTTGTTCTCGAGCAGCTCCTTCACGGTCTGGCGGTCGATGTAGCGGCCCGATTTGTCCTTCCAGACCCGGAACGTGCAGTCCTCGATCATCTCTTCGCCGGCCTCGGCCATCTTCTTTCGTTTGCGCTGGTTCGTTTCGAGCCCTTCCGGCTCTTTGCAACGATAGAACCAGCTGCGTTCGTAGACCGGCTTTTCCTTGCCGCACGGACAGGTTCCGAGGGGTGCTTCATCCGGGTAGAGGTGCTCGAACTCGAACCCCTTGGTCAGGTCGACGATCTCTTCGGCGTAATCGTAGATCGACGACATGAACTTGTCGGCGCCGAGCCGACCTCGCTCCACCTCGGCCAGCTGGTGCTCCATTTCCCCGGTGAGCGCCGGCGACGCCAGGCGCTCCGCCTTCATGCGGTGGAGGATGTCGATCAGGCGGATACCCTTGACCGAAGGCTTCAGAGCCCGCCCGGCCCGCATGGCGTAGCCCTTGGAAATCAAGTTTTCGATGATGTCGGCCCGGGTGGCGGGCGTGCCGATGCCCGAGTCCTTCAGGGCCTCGGCCGCATCCTCGTCGTCCACGTACTTGCCGGCATTCTCCATCAACGACAACAAGCGGCTTTCCGAAATCCGCGGTGGGGGTTTGGTCTGGTCGGCCTCGAGGTCTACCGATTCGGTCGCCACATCGATCCCCTCGGTGGAATCGGCGCCCGGACGAAAGGGCGTGAGCTTTCCTTCGCCTTCGGTCTCGCCCATGACCTCGCGCCAGCCCGCCTCGCGCAGCACCCGGGCCGTGGAGCGGAACCGCTCCCCGTCGACCACCGTGGTCCGGTTGATGCGCACCCACGTGGCCGGCGGATGAAACGCCGCCAAAAACCGCCGGGCCACCAGGTCGAACAGCCGGGCATCGTCGCCGGTCAGATCGGCCAACGTCCCGGTGGGAACGATGGCGAAGTGGTCCGTGACCTTCGAATCGTCGAAGATCTTCTTTTCGTTCAAGAGCCCGTCCCGCTTCAGCGTGCTGGCCGCCTTCTGAAACCGCGCGTCGGCGCCGAGTTGGTCGATCACCTCGTCGACCACGGTCCGGTAGTCCTGGGGCAGTGCCTTGGTGTCGGTTCGGGGGTAGGTCAGGACCTTGTGCCCTTCGTAGCAGCGCTGGGCCGCATTCAGGGTCCGACGCGCCGACCAGCCGAAACGCCGGTTGGCCTCCCGCTGCAGGCTCGTCAGGTCGAACAACGGCGGCGCCACCTCGGTGGAGGGCTTGAGGGTTTCGGAGGCCACGCCCGCCTGGCCCTGGAGCCGTTCGACCAGGGCCTTCGCCCGGGCCTCGTCGAACAGGCGGTCGTCCTTTTGCTCTTCGTCGTCTCCCCCCCGAAGGCTGGGGTCGAACCAGGTGCCGACGTAGGTCTCGCCGCCGTACTGAAAGGTCCCTTTGATGCGCCAAAACGGCCGGGGCGTGTGGGACAGGATCTCCAACTCCCGGTCCACCAACATGGCCAGGGTCGGGGTCTGGACCCGCCCGGCACTCCAGGCCTGGTTTTCGCTGCGGGTTTTCAGGCGCCGGGTCAGGGCCCGGGTGGCGTTCATGCCGATCAGCCAGTCCGAGTAGTTCCGGCAGTGGGCGGCATCGCTGAGCCCCTTGAACTTGGCCCCGTCCTGCAGGCTCCCAAAGCCCTGCCGAATGGCGTCCTTGGTCATGGACTGCAGCCACAGACGCTCGATCGGCAGGTCGCTGCCGTGAAACTCGGCGATCTCCCGAAAAATGAGCTCTCCTTCCCGGCCGGCGTCGCAGGCGTTGATCAGCCCCTCCACGTCGTCTCGCTGCATCAGCTTCTTGATGACCGACAGACGGTCGCGGGTCCCCTTCTTGGGTCGGACCTTGAATTCCTGGGGCAGGATGGGGAGCGTATCGAGGGTCCAGCGCTTGTACTTGGGGTCGATGTCCTCGGGCTGCTCGAGCTCCAGAAGGTGACCGACGGCGAAGGTCACGCAGTAGTCGTCGCTCTCCCAGTACCCGTCGTGCTAGGAGAACCCCCCGATCGCCGCCACGATGTCCTTGGCGACCGAGGGTTTCTCAGTAATGACGAGCCGTTTGCCCATGGCGGGGGAGGTAAGGCACAACGCCCGACCCCTGGCAAGCGGGGCCCATCACCCCGCCCGGCGGCGGGAGACGTAGATCGAGCGGGAATCGGGGTCTACCTGATAGATCTGCACGTTGACCTGGGTGCCTGGCCGCAGGGCCGAAGTCAGGTCGGTGGGCTCGTTGGCCCATTCATCCGAAGGCAGGCGCCCCTCGATGCCGGGTTCGAGCTCCATGAACGCCTCTTCCCGGGTCACCCGAAGGGACCGGGCGGTCAGCACCGAACCTTCGCTCAGGTGGTCGGGCAATGCCCGCCACGGGTCGTCGGTCAGCTGCTTGATGCCCAGGGAGAAGCGCTCATTCTCCACGTCGACGTTCAGGACCACCGCTTCCACGTCCAGGTTTTCCTCGAAGAGATCGCTGGGGTGCTTGAAGTTGCCGGACCAGGAAATGTCCGAAATGTGGACCAGCCCGTCGATGCCCTCTTCGACCCCGACGAACAAGCCAAAGTCCGTGATGTTGCGGATCGGCCCCTGAATGACCGTGCCCACCGGGTACTTCTTGGCCAGCAGGGCCCACGGGTTGGGCTCGATCTGCTTGATGCCCAAAGAGATCCGCTTTTGCGAGATGTCGATGTCGAGCACCACCGCGTCGACCTCGTCCCCGATGCTGTAGAGTTTGGAGGGGTGTTTGACGCGCTTGGTCCAGGACATCTCGGTCACGTGGACCAAGCCCTCGATACCCGGTTCGAGCTCCACGAAGGCCCCGTAGTCGGTCAGACTGACCACGGTGCCGTGGACCCGCTGTCCGACGGCGTACTTCTTGTCGGCCTCGGTCCACGGGTCATCCTGGATCTGCTTGAGGCCCAGAGAGACGCGCTCGGTACCCGGGTCGAACTTCAGGACCTTCACCCGAACGTCCTCGCCCACCTTGAACAGGTCCGAGGGGTGGTTCAGCCGGCCCCAGCTCATGTCGGTGATGTGCAACAGACCGTCGATTCCGCCCAGGTCGACGAAAGCTCCGTACTCGGTCAAGTTCTTGACCGTTCCGTCCAGGATCGCGCCTTCCTGAAGCTTTTCCAGCGTGCTCGATTTTTGGGCCTCGCGCTCCTGCTCGAGGACCACCCGCCGGGACAGCACGATGTTGTTTCGGCGCTTGTTGAACTTGATGACCTTGAAGCGGAACCGCTCCCCCACCAGCTTGTCCAGGTTCCGAACCGGACGGATGTCGACCTGAGAGCCGGGGAGAAACGCCTTGACCCCGATGTCGACCTGTAGACCGCCCTTCACCCGGGAGGTCACCGTGCCTTCGATGGTCTCCTCCTGGTCGTGGGCCCGGGCGATGTCGTCCCAGATCCGCATCCGGTCGGCCTTTTCCTTCGACAGAACACACAGGCCATCGGCGTTCTCGCGCTTGGATTCGACGAAGACCTGAATCTGGTCGCCCTCTTTGACCTGGGGCTTTCCGTCGACCGTCGGGAACTCTTGGACCCGGATCGCGCCCTCGGACTTGAACCCGAAGTCGACGATCACCTGATCCTTGCGCACGGCGACGACCGTCCCTGCGACGATGTCGCCTTCTCGAACCTCTTCTTCGTTGAGGCTTTGCTCCAACATGTCGACGAACGACATGTCTTCTTGGGTAGGTGGGTTGTTTCCGGACATCAGTGCTTCTCAGGAGCCTCGGCCCCGGTCGATGGTGGCCCTGCCATGCTCGGTCGCTCGGACGATGTAGGGAGCACGACGGTGACCTCCGCCGACAGGCGCCAAGCTATGGCTCGCTGCGCCGCAATGTCAAAAGGAATCTCCTAGGTGGGCACAGCCGACCTGCCGTCCCCGCGGTCGCCTTCGGCGCTCAAGCCGAGCCAGCCTCGGCCGAAGGGGCATGGCGAAGAGCGAACGTCGATCAGGGCCCGATGGGCCGGTTTGACAGCGGATCGGGTCGCGGCTAGATTCCGGGCCGCTCGGCGGGATCGGCCGCCGATGACCATTCGCTCGAAAAGGCGGACACGGGTCCGCCGACGACGAAACCGGAACGAGTCGAGGGTTCAGGAATTCCCATGTTTGCAGAACTTGGCCAGATCATCGAGCACGGCGGGATCTTCATGAAGTTCAACATCTTCTTCTTGATCGTATCCATCGCCATCATCATCGACCGCACCATCGCCGTGTTCTTCCAGCTCCCGCTCAACGGCCAGCGGTTCATGGGGCAGGTGGAAAAGCTGGTGGTCAGCAACAACATCGACAAGGCCGTGAAGCTCTGCAACGCGGCGCCCAAGGCGGCCCTGGCCCGGGTGCTTCGGGCCGGCCTGACCCGCGCCAATCGGGGCGTCCTCGAAATCGGCAACGCCATCGAGGAAGAAACCCTGAGCGTCACTCCCGAGGTGATGAAGCGGGTTCCGGCTCTCTGGTCGCTCGCCAACATTGCGGTCTTGACCGGCCTGTTGGGCACCGTGTCCGGTCTGATCCGCGCCTTCGGCGCCCTGAGCCAGGCGGCCCCGGAACAACGGCAGGAGTTGCTGACCGTCGGCATCTCCGAGGCCCTCAACAACACCGCCTTCGGCCTGTTCATCGCGGTGTTGTGCATCGCGTGCCATCTGGTGATCAGCGGTCAGGCCAAAAAGATCGTCGAGGACATCGAGCTGCACAGTCTGAAGCTCGAGAACATGCTGGCGCGCCGGGCGGTCGCCGAGCTTCCCGAAGGCCGTTGAGCGCGCAAACCCTGCGGGGAACCTCATGACCCAATCCAACTCACCGGAACCGTTCGACCCCTTTTCGACCGGCACCGGCACCCTGTCACACCGGGACCAGCAGTTCGTTCGCAAAAAGAAGCGGCCGAAGATCAAGGTCGAGGACCCGGCCGAAGAAGACGGCGAGCTCAACATCGTGCCGTACCTCGATATCATCATGAACTTGATCATCTTCCTGCTGGCGATCCAGGCCGTATTGGTGTCGGTGGGCATGATCGACGTGAGCGCCCCGAGCTACGCTTCGGTGGCGCCGCAACCGGGTTCGGAACCGGACGAGCAGAAGCTCAAGCTCACCCTGGCGGTGGCGAAGGAAGGCTTCTACATCGCGTCCACCGGCAAGGTGCTCCCGGGCGAGCAGCCGGCGGAAGAAGGGGCCGAGGAGGCCAAGGACGCGCCGGTGGCCCCCACCATTCCACTGAAAGCCGACGGCACCTACGACTTCGCCGCACTGGCTCGAAAGCTTCGGACCATCAAGAACGTGTTCCCGAAGAACGAAGCGGTGTTCTTGTCCGCGGACCGACAGGTGCCCTACGCGGTGATCGTCAAGACGTTGGATGCGGCACGCGAAGACGCCAAGGGGCCGCTGTTTCCGGCGGTTGCGTTCGCCGAGATTCGATGAGGAGCCCTCGCCATGAGTACGTCTGATCTTTCTGGTGGGCCTACCTCGCAGGGCCTGTACGAAGCGGTGAAAGCCCGCCGAAACACGCGGCGCCGGACCAAGAAGAACGAAAACGAGATCACCTATCTCAACATCACGCCGATGCTCGACATGATGACCATTCTCTTGGTCTTTCTTTTGAAGAGCTTCGCGACGTCGGCGACCAACGTGAACGTGGCGAACCTGGTGCTGCCCCACTCCACCACCAAGCTCAAGGTACAAGAGGCGGTGCAGCTCCTGGTGACCAAGGACCAGATCTTGGTCGACGACAAACCGGTGACCGGTCTGGCGCCGGACCAGACCGTGAAGGACGAAGATCAGGTCGAAGGCTACCTGGTCAAGCCGCTGTATGACGCCCTCATGCAAAAGGCGGACTACTTCAAGCGCATCGAGGAATTCGGTGGCAGCCAGTTCGAGGGCAAAGTCGCGATCCTGGCCGACGAGTCGGTGGCCTACGAAACCGTGTTCAAGGTCCTCTACACCGCAGGCCGTGCCGAGTTCGGTCTCTTCAAGCTTTTCGTCCAAAAGCCGCCGAGCTAAGACCGGCCGGGTGGCCACCATCGTCGCCATCGACGGTCCCGCCGGCTCGGGCAAGAGCACCATCGCCAAGCGGACGGCCGAGCGGTTGGGATTCGTTCGGGTCGATACGGGGGCCCTGTATCGGACCGTGACCCTGCTGAGTCTCGAGCAGGGGGTGGACGACCCAGCGGGGCTCGCAGAATTGGCCGGATCCGTGTGCGTTCGCTTCACCGAAGGTCGGGTGTGGGTCGACGGTAGGGACGTCACCGAAGCGATCCGACGAGCCCACGTGACCCGCGAAGTGAGCCGGGTGAGCGCGGTGCCTCAGGTGCGGCAGGCCCTGCTCGGGCTTCAACGGAAGCTGGGCCGAAACCACCCCCGGGGCGCGGTGATGGAAGGCCGCGACATCGGCACGGTGGTGTTCCCGGACGCGGACTTGAAGGTCTTTCTGACCGCCACCGACGAAGAGCGGGCCCGCCGCCGCCATCGAGAGCTGCAGCAGACCGGCGACCTGACGCCCTACGACGACGTCCTCACGGACCTGCGCCGCCGGGACGCGCTGGACTCGGGCCGGCAGGTGGCGCCTCTGCGCCCGGCCCCGGACGCCCGCACCCTGGACTCGACTGCCCTCAGCATCGACCAAGTGGTCGACACGATCGTGTCGTGGGCACGGTCGTTGTGATCTTCGGGCTCCCCCCATCGAACAACCGACTTCGAGCCGCAGACCGGTTGGGAATCCCTTCTTCGACCCCGAGCGGCGACCGAAACCGGTCCAGCTGGGCTCTCGGCTCCTGGTGCCAGACGCGAGCCTCGGCTCAAAAAGGCCAAAGATGGGTGGTGGCGAAGGCCGCTCCGGCGGAGGTGACGAAGGCCGCGGCGATCAGGGCGCCGTCGTCGGCGGTCCAGCCGAAGGCGAAGAGGATGATGGCGGTCCCGGGGATGGCCACCCCCATCGGGACCAAAGAAAGGGGAAAGAAGCTCATCGAGAGCAGCAAGCACATCAGCGCACCCAGACGAAACACGACCGGATTCGCCATGAAGTTCAGCCGGTGCTTCACCAGCCGCTCTGCCCGCCCGATCCAAGGCTGTGCCGTGTGGCGTCCTCGGACGAACTTCGATCGGGGAAAGGAGAAGGTCAGGAGCTTCTTCGGAACCCACGGCATCGAACGCCCCCAAAGAGCCTGCCCGGAAATGAGCGCGATGAGCGCCCCCGTCAGGATCGACATGCCCGGGATCGCTCCGATGGGCGAAACCGCCAACACGCCCGGGAGCAGCAGGAGCGGCCCATAGCTTCGGCGGTCCATGACCTGGAAGACATCCCGAACACAGACCTGCTCCCGTCCTCGGGTCTGCGTTTCCAGCCCGTCGAGAAGACCGGACACCGCCTGGGTGGAATCCGACCCTTCCCCGCGTCTTCGATCTGGGCTGCCCGGTCCGGTCTGAAATCCGTCTCCCGTTCCCG
The DNA here is from genome assembly GCA_031800475.1 of Myxococcales bacterium LLY-WYZ-16_1. Taxonomy (GTDB): domain Bacteria; phylum Myxococcota; class Kuafuiibacteriia; order Kuafuiibacteriales; family Kuafuiibacteriaceae; genus Kuafuiihalomonas; species Kuafuiihalomonas phototrophica. The sequence goes on along the minus strand of DAPKRQ010000367.1, from coordinate 8,527 downwards.
CGTTCATCTGGGAGAAACGGATCAAGAGCCGTGCCAGACTGGCAGGGGCCGATGCAGGCAGCCTCCGAGACGAAACGTCCCACCCGTTCCGATCTGCCCCGGACCGGTCCAAAGGCGGCAGCCGGTTTTGGACGGACGAAGCGGGCTTCGCTTCGCAGGAGCGTGCGGCGCCCCAGGGCCCGAATCGCCGGCCCCGAGATGGAGGATCGGTCAGCGGGCCAGCTGAACGGTGCGTACGACCCGATCGTCGGGGCCGATTTCGACGGTCATGGTCTGTTCCCGCCGGAGCCGGTCGTTCTTGACCACCACGCGATGGTAGCCCGGGACCACCTTCACGAACTCCACCGGAAGAGGCATCGGCTCGCCATTCACGATGACCGAGCTGCCCTGGGCTGGCACGGGCCGAATCGTCAGGTAGCCAAAGGCCGTCGGCCGAAGCCGCACGTGAACTTTAGCTTCATCTTTCGAAAAGACCGAAATCACGCGGGTCTCTTCGGCGTAATGGTCGCAAGCGACGTCGACCCGGTGCTCGCCGGGTCGAGCCCGCACCGGGTCGAGGGGCGTGGTGCCCACCGCTTCCCCGTCGAGTTTCACGCGGCAACCGCCGGGCTGGCTGGTCACGCTCACCGTACCATCCGGCACGGCGCTGGGGTCGATCGGAAGCACGAACCTCACGGTCTCGAACCCTTCATCCGGCACCACCACGACCTGACTCTCGCTTCGATACCCCGACTTCACCGCCTTCACGTTGACCGGCTCCCCCGAGCTCAGCTCGGCAAACCGGGCCGGCGTGGTCTGCCGGGTGCGCTTGCCGTTCAGGTACACGGCGGCCCCTGCGGGCTCGGAGACCACGCGAATCCCACCGATCAGAGGCTCGAGATGGAGGGTGAGCTCCTGCTCTCCAGACCCCGGCTTCAGCATGACCGGCCGTTCGAGGGGCCGGTAGCCCTCGAGTTCCAAACGCAGCTTCACCGTCGACCCGACCGGCAGGTCGCGCAGTCGCTCCGGCGTGATTCCGACCCCGAGCCCATCCACCGAAATGGTGGCGCCGGGCGGCTCGCTCGACAGCTTCAAAACCGGGGGCCGCGGTTCGGGCCGGGCCGACTCGTCCAGACCGGCCTGCTCTTTGAGCTGTCGGGCGGCAGCGGCGGCCCCGGTCACCGCCGACCACAGCTTGCCGGGAAGCCCCGTCGCGACGCCGATGCCACCCAACAGCAGCAGAGCGGCCACCAGCCCCCCGAAGATCCACCGCTGGGGGCGCTCCCGAAAGCTCACCCGCAGGTCGAGCAAGAGGTCCTTCAAAAAGCGCCCGAGACGGACCCGCCACGGCACCCGGGGCTCGGGTACGGGAACCTGAATCGAATCGGGCTGAGCCGGCGGATGGGCAACGATCGAGTCTCCAGTGGCCTCGAGCTGCGCCGCTGAAGCCGAGGCCTGCGACCGCTGAAGCTCCATCATCCGGGTTTCGTCGGCCGGAAGCTTCTCGAGGCTGGAGGGAGCCTGTTTGGCTTCGTCGGCACCTCGGTTGAACAGCGACGAAGGGTCGTCTTCCGCAGCCCGAAGCACGGACTCGGCCTCGACCCGGGCCGGCGTCGGTGCTTGAACCTCCGCCTCCTGCACGATCCCAAGGTTTTCCGGCGGTCCGAACAGGTCGTAGACCAGCTCTTTCAAACGCTTGCGAGAGGGTGGCGGCCGCTCTTTTCGAGCGAACCGCAACAGGTCCTCCCGCATCTCGTCGGCACTCTGGTAGCGCTTGGAAACATCTTTGTCGAGCGCCTTCATTGCAATGCGCTCGAGGTCCGACGGATACCGCCGCACCCTGCTGCTGGGCTTCGGGATCGGGTCGTTGACGATCGCCCCCAAAATCCCCCCCGGGCCCTCTTTGTTGAACAGCCGGGTGTTGGTCGTGATCTCGTGCAGAATGATCCCGACCGAAAACAGGTCCGAGCGACCGTCCAGCTCTTCGCCCCGAGCCTGCTCCGGGGACATGTAGGCAAGCTTGCCCTTGGTAAAGCCGGCCTCGGTCTGCGTGAGCCGCGCCCGGGCTTTGGCCACGCCGAAGTCGATCAGCTTGACCTCGCCACCGTACGAAATGAGGACGTTCTGGGGCGTCACATCCCGGTGCACGATGCCCAGGTGCCGTCCTCGCTGGTCTCGGGCCGAGTGGGCGCAGTTCAAGCCCGCCAACAGCTCCGCCACCACGAACGCCAACAATCCGTACGGCAGGTCCATCCGCATGTTCTTGGCTCGGTCGGAGACCGCCAAAAGCGAATGCCCCTGCACGAACTCCATGGCGATGTAATAGAAGCCGTCGTGCTTGCCCTGGTTGTAGACGCCCGCAACGTTCGGGTGGTCCAGATGGGTGACGATCCGGGCCTCGTCGATGAACATCCGGATGAAGTTTTCTTGATGAGCCAGGTGCGGAAGGATTCGTTTGAGTGCAACGACGCGTCCCGACTCTTCTTGCGCCAAGAAAATCTCGGCCATCCCGCCCTGGGCGAGCTTTCGAAGGAGCCGATACTCCCCGAAATCCACCGGATACTTGTCGGGCACCGCTCAGTCCTCCCACGCCACGTCGGCCCCCAGGCTCCGGAGCGCATCCACAAAGCCGGGATAGGACACTCCGATCACATCGGCACCCCTCACCCGGGTGGTGCCCGCAATTCCGAGACCCATCACCGCCGCCGTCATGGCGACCCGGTGGTCCCCACCGGCATCGACGTCGGCGGGGACCGGGCTGCCGCCCCGAATGATCAGCCCATCCGGCTCGGGTGTCGAGGCCACCGAGAACGCCCCCAAAACACGGTGCATGGCGGCGATCCGATCCGACTCCTTCACCCGCAGCTCCTCGGCGTCCGCGATCCGGGACTCGCCGGACACGAAGGCGGCCAGACCCGCCCACAAGGGAAGCTCGTCCAGGGCCCGCAGGGCCGTCGCCCCCGACACCTGCCCGCCCCGGAGCCCGGAGCCGGGTGAGACCGACCACACCGCCACGGGCTCCGGCCCGCACGGCGCCGCCGGCTCGATCCGCACTCGGGCCCCCAAGGCCTCGAGGGCCTCGGCAAATCCGGTACGGGTCGGATTGGCGCCGGCCTCGACCTGCACCGCACCCCCGGTCAAGAAGCTGGCCCCCAGCAGGAAAGCCGCCGACGAAAAGTCCGGCGGTACCGAAAAGGTCCGACCGGCCCAGGGGCGCTCCACCGGCTCCACCTCGACCCAACCAGGGCCCGCCCGAACCGACACACCGAGCTCGGAAAGTCCCCGCTCCGTATGGTCTCGGCTTTCGCCGGGCTCTTCCACCCGGGTCACGTCGTCGGCCCACAGACCGGCGGACAGCAGGGCCCCCTTCACCTGGGCACTCGCCACCGGCAGCGCGGCCCGGGTGGCGTGGGGCCGGGCGGTGCCGTGCACCACCACGGGCGCACGAAGGGGCGAGGCCCCCTCGAACCGAGCCCCCATGGCCTCCAACACCCGAAGCCGCTCCATGGGCCGCCGGCGCAGAGAAGGGTCGCCGGTCAGCGTGTGCCGCCCCGGCACCGCCGCGAGCCAGCCGCATCCGAGCCGAAGGGTCGTGCCGCTGTTTTCGCAGTCGAGCGCCCGGTCCGTGGCGCGCAACCCTCCCGGGCCCCCGACCCCGAGCACCCGAAGTCCGCCACCGTCGGGCACCGAGAACACGGAAAGCTCCTGCAGGACTCGTGCGGTGGCCCGCACGTCGGCGCCCGGAGCCCAGGGCACCACCCGGCTGTCGCCGTCGGCCACCGCCGCCCAAAACAGAGCCCGGTGCCCCACCGACTTGTCCGGCGGCGGCCGCACGAACCCGCGAAGGGCCCGGCCGCCGCGCACGACCAGGGTACTCATCGAACCTCGTGGTCGAACCGGCCCGAAAACGCCTTTCGCTCCCGAACCTGAAACCGGAACTCTTCCACCTCCCCCGGCTCGAGAACGCCTCGCTCGATCACATCTTGCTGCTCCACGCCCAGCACATTGCCTCGTTCGTCTTTCGGAAAGACCGCCACGATCACCTTGTCGACCGGGCGGTCTCCGGTATTGCGAAGCTTGCCCGACACGCGCTGAAGCCCGGGCACCTCGTTGCCATCCGGGTCCAGATCCGGGCCGATCGCCAGGTCCGACACCCGCACGAACTCTTCGACGTACGCGATCCGTTCTTTTTCGGTCATGGGCCCGTCGGGCTCGGTGTCCACCGGCGGCGGCGCCTCGGGCAGCTCGGTCCCCCCGAGGCCCAGGTAGGCCGCCAAGCCGATGCCCCCCAGCGCCACCAGCGCCACCACCCACGCACGCATGCTCCGTGGAAGCCTCCACGGCGACCGGTGCGGGTCAAGCGGAGCCGTCCAGGTAGGCCTGCAGCGCCCCGATCAGGCGGGTGCGCACCGCCGACGTGGACACGACCGTGCGAAAACAGTCGGGAAGGTCATAGCCGTGGAGAGCGCCGAGCCACAGCCCCTGGGCCCCCAGGGCCTCGACCAGGGGCTGCACGTCAAAGGGGCAGCGCACGCACAAAAAGTTTCCCTGACTGGGGAGCGGCTGCAGCCCCAGTCCAGACAAGCTGCGGATCCAGGCCGGCATCTCGCTGTGCACCAAACGCTGGCTTCGTTCCACGTGATCCACGTCGTCCAGGGCAGCCCGGGCCGCGGCCTGGGCCACCGCGTTCACGTTGAAGGGGGCCCGGGTCGCATGAAGATAGTGGGCCAGGGTCGGGTCCATGACGCCGTACCCGATCCGAAGCCCGGCGAGCCCAAAGATCTTGGAGAAGGTGCGCAGCACCACCACCCGCGGCCTGGACCGGAGCGCGTCGATGCCGTCCGGAAAGTCGGGCGCGGTGGCGTATTCGAAGTACGCCTCGTCCAGCACCACGATCACGTGGGGCGGGATCCGGTCCAAGAAGGCGAGCAGCTCCCGGCGCCGCACGTAGGTGCCCGTGGGGTTGTTGGGGTTGGCCAAAAACACCAGCTTGGTCCGCCGGTCCACCAGGCCGGCCAGCGTGGCCAGGTCGATGCGGTCACTGCGCAACGGGGCCACCAGCCCTTCCCGGTTCATGGCCTGTGCCGCGAGACGATACACCACGTAGCTCGGCCAGGCGCACACCACGGTTTCGCCGGGCTGCACGAAGGTCCGGACCAGCAGGTCGACCAGCTCGTTGCTGCCGTTGCCCACCACGATGTGGTCCTCGGGCACGTCGTGCCGCTCGGCCAAGCGGCGGGTCAGATTCACCGCCCAGGGATCGCTGTATCGGTGGGCATGCTCCAGGGCTCGGCCCGCGGCTTCGACCGCCATGGGGGAGGCCCCGAGCGGATTTTGGTTGGAACGCAGCAGCACCACCTGGTGCGGAGGGAGATCCAACTGCGCCGTGACCTCTTCCCAAGTCCGGCCTCGGGGATGGGGCGCCAAGGCCGACACACCGGGACCCACCAAGGTGGAATCGAGGGCCTCGCTCAAGCCCTGGGGTGCGCCGGTGCGTCGGTTCAAGCGTCAACCTTCACGCGAGGGTTCGGGCTCGCTCGGCGGCGCCGGCAGCGCCCGGGGCTCGCCCCCCTGCGGGGCGGTCGCGGGGGCGTGGGCCATCAGCGACTCCAAAACCTTCACGTCACCTTCCATCTGTCCCAGGGACCGAAACCGACGGTAGCGGTCGTCCCGCAGGGATTCGGGCGAAAGCTCGGCCAATTCGCTCAGGTGCCGGTCCAGCGCGTCGGCCAGGTACCCTGCCGCCTGGACCGGGTCTCGGTGGGCCCCGCCGTGGGGTTCTTCGACCACATCGTCCACCACCCCAAGCTCCGCCAAGTCTCGAGCGGTCAGGCGGAGGGCATCCGCCGCCCGTTCGGCCTGGGCTGCGTCTTTGAACAAGATCGACGCGCAGCCTTCGGGGCTGATGACCGAGTAGGTGGAAAAGGTGAGCATCAACACCCGGTTGGCGACGCCGATGGCCAGGGCTCCGCCGCTTCCGCCTTCGCCGACGACGCACGAGACCACCGGGACCGTGAGCCCGGCCATGACCTCCAGGGCCTCGGCGATGGCCTGGGACTGCCCGCGCTCCTCGGCCCCCAGACCCGGGTAGGCACCCGGCGTGTCCACCAAGGTCACCACCGGGAGCCGAAACTGCTCGGCCAAACGAAACAGCCGCACCGCCTTTCGGTAGCCCTCGGGCCGGGGCATGCCGAAGTTGCGAAGCAGGTTTTCCTGAGTGGTCCGGCCTTTTTGATGCCCCACCACCACCACCGGCCGTCCCCTCAGCCGGGCGAACCCGCCAATGATCGCCGGATCTTCGCCGAACCGCCGGTCTCCGTGGAGCTCGACGAAGTCGCTGAACGCGTGGGCCAAATGATCCTGCGTGAACGGCCGGAGCGGATGCCGCGCCAGCTGCACGGTCTGCCACCGGGACAGGCGACTGAAGATCTGCTCTTTCAGCTTGCTCGCCCGCTCTTCGAGTTTGGCGATCTGCTTGATCAGCTGTTCGTTGTCGGGTCCGTCCTCCGCCATGTCCCCCGAGGGCGCGCGCGCGTCGTCCACGGTGGGCAACTCTGCCGGGTCTGCCGCACTGGGGTTTGCGCCATTCGAGGCCGCGAGCCGCCGCAGCTCCTGGATCTGCCGCTCGATCTCCAAAACGGGCCGCTCGAAGTCCAGTTCCCGGGTCATGCGGGGGGCCTACACCGGCCGATCCGGCGGGGGCAACCGGTCCGCGAGCTCCCGGACCGTGCGCGGGGCCTCCACCCAACGCACGGTCCGCTCCTGGTTGAACCAGTTGGCCTGCCGCTTCGCGAACTGGCGGGTGGCCACGTAGGTGTCCTGCTCGGCAGCTTCGAGGGTTTTCTCGCCCAGCGCCACCCGAACCATGTCGCGATAGCCAATGATCTGAAGTCCCGGCGCGTCCCGAGGCACCCCGCGATCCAAAAGCGCCCGGGTCTCGTCGACCCAACCGGCCGCGATCATGGCCCGGGTGCGGGTCCGAATCCGCTCCCACAGCAGGGGCCGGGGATGGTGAATCGCCACCGCCCGAACCGGATGGCGCACGTCGCGAAAGCCGTGGGCCGCCTGCAGTTGGGAAATGGGCTTTCCGGTCTGAAGCACGACTTCGAGGGCACGGCCGATCCGTTGCGGATCGCCGGGCGCGATCTTGGCCGCCGCCTCCGGATCGAGTTCTGCCAAGCGGCGGTGAAGAGCCCGGCTTCCCTGGGTTTCGAGGTCGGTGCGGATCTGCTGGCGGAGCCCGGGGTCGATCGGAGGTGCCCGAAAGATGCCGTGGACCAGAGCTCGATACCAAAGGCCGGTGCCGCCGCACAGGATCACCGGCTTGTTGCGATCCTGGATCTTACGAATGGCTTCATCGGCCGCCTGCCGAAACTCGGCAGCGCTCCATTGGGTGGACGGTTCCACTCGATCGATCAAATGATGTGGGACGCGAGCCTGTTCTTCGACAGTGGGCTTGGCGGTGCCGATGTTGAGCCCCCGAAAGACCTGGGCCGAGTCCACCGTGACGATCTCGGCGTTCCAGGCTTCGGCCGCCTCCAGTGCCAGGGCGCTCTTGCCGGATGCAGTGGGCCCCAGGATGGCGACGATCGGCGGCGAATCCATACCGGCGACGGATCGTGGCATGGGAAGGCCTCACTTAGACTTGCGCCCGAACAGTCGGCCGAGGGCCCCGTCGTCGAGGGTCAGCACCAAGGGCTGTCCGTCGAGATCTGCATGAAGGCCCGCCGTCCACAGCCGATCGAGCACCGCCTGCAGGGCGTCTCGGTTGCGAGGGGGGTCGATCCGCAGGGCGCGAACCAGGGCTGTGGCCCGCTGCAGGCTCCGGGCAGTGGCGGGGTCGGTGGTCGGATCGAGTCCGGCGCCAGCGGCGTCCCCGGCGTCGATGGCGTGCACCAGACCCTCCACCACCTGCTCCGCGCTCCATCCGGGCGGTACGGCGGTCACGGCCCAGGTGTCCGGGCCGAAGGGTTCCACGCGGATTCCGAGGGCCGCCAATTCGGGGCGCGCCGCCTCGGCTCGGGCCGAGCGGACCGGGTCGAGTTCGACCACGTGGGGCACCAGCAGGCGCTGCAGCGCCGCGGGTTCCCGGGCGCCGGCCTGCCGGATCCGTTCGAGCATTTCTCGAAACGCCAGGGCCCGCGTCCCCTCCTTCACGTCGACAAGATGGAGGGCTCCTTCGGTTTCGGCCACGGCGTACCGGCCCCGCACGAGCGCCGCTGCCACCCGGGGCGCGACCCGCTCCCCGCCGAGACGAAGAAGCCCCGGCTCCACCGGCGCCGGCCGAGGCTCCGCCGGATTCTCGGGGGCCGTGCCGCCTCGCGCCGGGAAGGGACCCGAGTCCCATTCGTTCGGTTCCGCCGCCGGCGCGGCCGCCTTGCCCGGTGGCAGAACGGGCGCGGCCGCAGAAGCACCGGCCTTCGCCTCGGTCCCCGCGCCTTCGCGGACCAGGCTTCCGTCGGGGTTTCGGGGCCAGAACATGGGCCGCTGCACGAGATAGGCCGCGCCCCGAGCCGCGGCCGACGACCGCTCTGCCGACCGGGGCCCA
>DAPKRQ010000366.1:0-9324 GCA_031800475.1 Myxococcales bacterium LLY-WYZ-16_1 | reverse complement strand
TCGGGCCCGCTCGGGGCCGGCGGGGCCGTCCCAGCCGGGGATTCCATCCGAGTGACCAGCTTCACATGACCGCAGTAGGGGCATTGGGCCCCGATGGGCTGGTCGGAGAGTTGCGCGTCATCGATGGTGTAGGTGGCGCTGCAGACTTCGCACTGAATGCGCATTCGGGGGGCTCTCGGATGTACCCGAGCCATAGCGCAGCTTCGGGAGCGGGCGCAAACGCACGGCCCATGGACGACGCGGTCCAGTTGGACCGCCCGGGGTCAGTGACGGAAATGGCGAATGCCCGTGAACAACATGGCGAGACCCTGCTCGTCCGCCGCGGAGATCACCTCTTCGTCGCGGATGCTTCCCCCCGGCTGCACGATGGCCTGGGCACCCGCTTCAGCCAAGACGTCGACGCCATCGCGGAAAGGGAAAAACGCGTCCGAGGCCACCACCGACCCAGCCAGGGCCTCGCCGGCCTTGAGCCGACAGATCTTCACCGAATCGACCCGGCTCATCTGCCCTGCGCCCACAGCCAGGACCCGATCCTGCTGGGCGAAAACAATGGCGTTGGACCGGACGTGCTTTGCCACCGTCCAGGCGAAGGTCAGCGCCTGTCGCTCGGCCTCGGACGGAGGGCGTCGGGTCACGGTCTTCGCCTGACCGAGTTCCGCGTCGAAGTCCGCCCGGGCGTCGGCCGTCTGCACGAGGGCAGCCCCGGCCACCGGCCGGATCACCCGGTCCGCCGGACGTGGGCTCCAGTCCGCGGCGTCGGCCATCTCGATGACCCGCAGGTTCTTTTTCTTCGCCAGCACGCCCCGGGCCCCCGCGTCGAAGCCCGGCGCCACCACCGCCTCCACGAAGGCCTCGGTCAGGACCCGAGCGGCTTCTTCGTCGAGCGGCACCGTGCAGGAGACCACCGCCCCGAATGCGGAAACCGGATCGCAGGCCCGCGCTTTGGCCAGAGCTTCCGCTGCGGTCGAAGCACTGGCGGCGCCACAGGGGTTGTTGTGCTTGATGAATACGGCCTGGGCTGTGTCCGATAGAACCCTCAGGTCGACCGCCAGCCCCAGGGCCGCGTCCAGGTCCAACAGGTTGTTGTAGGACAGCTCTTTGCCCTGCAGCACCGAAGCCCCCGCCCAGCCTCGCGCTTTTCCGGGAACTCGGTAGAGGGCCGCCGCTTGGTGCGGGTTTTCTCCGTACCGCAACGTCTGAATCCGGTCATAGGGCACGGTCCAGCGCTCCGGAAACACCTCTGCTTCGGGGGTGCGGTCGTCGAGCCAGTCGGAGATCAGCCCGTCGTACCGGGCGGTGTGGCGGAAGACGCGGACGGCCAGTCGACGCCGCTCCTCCACCGTGACCGACGCGCCCGCGGCGATCCGCTCGCCGACCCAACCGTAGGATTCGGGTTCGCAGAGAACCAGCACGTCCGGGTGGTTCTTGGCGGCGGCGCGCAGGAGACTGGGGCCGCCGATATCGATCTGCTCGACTGCAGCCTCCACCGGCGGTTCAGCCCCGATGGTGCCTTCGAAGTCGTAGAGGTTGACCACGACCACGTCGATGGGCGGGACGTCGTGGGCGTCCATCTGGGCTCGGTGGGACTCTAGCTCCCGTCGAGCCAGGATGCCGCCGAATACCCTCGGGTGCAGGGTCTTCACCCGACCGTCCAGCATCTCGGGATGACCGGTGTACGCGGCCAGGTCCACCACCGGGACCTGGGCCTCCCGAAGCACCCGGGCGGTCCCTCCAGTGGACAGGATTTCCACCCCGGCAGCGACCAGCGTCTGGGCGAGCTCCACGATCCCCGTCTTGTCCGTCACGCTCAACAGCGCGCGCTTCGGCTGCGTCATGACCCGCCCATAACAAGTCGGCGCCGAAGGCGCACCGGCGGATTCAGCCCGGGTCGCGGCCCAGTATCGGCAAGCTGTCCCGGTGAACGGGCAGCTCTCGACCATCCAGGAAGGTCTCGAGCTCTCGTTCGGAGCCGCGAAGTTTCTCGAGCCCCGTCACTTCCACCTGCCGGATCCGCTCCCGGGTGAGGTTCATGATGACCCCCACTTCCTCCAGGGTGACGCCGCCGCGCTCCGCAACGTCCAGCGCACAGGTCTCTTCCAACTCCCAAATCTGTTTGTCGGGGAAATTGATTTTGATCGAGCCCGTGGCCGGATTGACGTCCAGGTACAGGTGATAGCGGCAGGACACGTACAGGCAGGGGCGATCTGCATGCCGGCACTCCGCCCGGTTTCGCGGCCGGTCGTATTCGAGGATCTCGGGGAGCGTACCCTGGGAGAGCATGCGCCGCCGGTCGCGCAACATCTGCTTGCGCGGAATGGTCATGCTGCGCTGCCGGGCCGACTCGGAGAAAGCCGGCGGCACCTCGGTGTCCGCGTGGTCTTCGCCCGGTTCCGGGGGCTCCGTGGCGGCCTCCTCGGGGGTCTGTGACGCCTGGGGATCGGGAACCACCGACGGTGCCTCGATCTCCTCGGGCAGCTCCGAGCTCGCGGGCAGCGAGCTGTCGTCGTGCCACGCTTCGTCCTCCGAATCGGACCAGGGGACCGACGACCTGTCTTCGCGCGGTCCTTTGGGGGGGCGATTCAAGCGCAGCTCCTACCCGAAATCGGACGGATCAGCTGGACCGGGATCGGGAACGGCGGGTCTTGCTGGCCTTCGTCTTGCGCGTCTTCGTGCCCGCCCGGGCGGTCCGCTTCTTCGGCCCCCGCGCCTTGGTTTTTCTCGCCTTGCTCTTGGTGCTCCGCTTTTTCGTCGCCGCCTTCTTGCGGCCGGTCGACGGAGTCGCCGCCTTGCCCCGGGTGCTGCGCGTGGTCTTTTCCGTCGTGTCCGCCGCTGCCACCTGGTGGGTCCAGCTTTCCAGGTCCTTCAGCCAGGACTTGGCCGACTTGCGCAGGTCGGCGAGCCCCGTCTTCAGTTTCGACCTGGCTCCGCGGTCCAGGTTGCGCCCCTGCAGGTCCCGCTCCGCAGCTTCCATGGTCTCTTCCATGGCCACCCGAACCAGGCCGAGTTTCGCGCGGGTCGCCTGGGACGCCCGGGCCAGCGACTCCAAGGTCTCGCCCGATTCCATGGCCCGGCGGATCTCGTCGACCCGCCGCACCACTTCCACCGGGTAGATTCCCCGGGATCCGCGGTGCTTGCCCTTCTGCCCCACCCGGCGGCTCCGGGGGAGCAGACCGAGCTGCACGTATTTTCTGAGGGTCGCTTCGGAGAGATTCTCGCCGTTTTGAGCGAAGACGTCGAGGATCTGTTTAGAGGACAGACCCTCGGGGTTGGACTTTTCAATGTCTGAGATGGTTCGCGCCGGTAGTGCCAAGGTATTGCCTCTAGGGCCAACCTAGGGATGGCACGGATCCCTGTCAAGTCCCTGCAAGATCCAATGGAGACTATTGAGTGGAGGCTTTCAGGTCGAATCGCAGCCGAACCTGCTCTCCGGGCCCTGCGCGCACGGTCCGGGCCGCCGCGGTGCCCCCGTCGAGCTCGACGCGAACCTGTACGGGACGCCCGGCGGGGACCGCGAGCGAGGTCGGCGTGGTCCGGCCGGACACCCGCCGGCCGTCGACGCTCACGCGGGCGCCCCGGGGCTGGGTTTCGACGCGCACGGTCGCACCCTTTTCGAGAGTCATCTCCAACACTTGCGTGCCTCGCCCCACTTTGCCGGTCACGGTGCGTCGGACGGTGGCCCAGCCGGGATTGCGAAGCTCCACCGCGTAGTCCACGCCCGGCAGGAGCTCGACCTCGATCGGTGTTTTCCCGAGACGACTCCCGTCCAGCCAAAGCTCCGATCCGTCCGGTCGGGACTGAAACCGCACGATGCTGCTCAGTTTTGCATCCCCTGGGCTCCCGTCCGACGCGAACACGCCCATCAAGCCCTGCCAGGCGCCGTGAAGCGGCTCTTGGAGGAACGCCACCGCCGCCCCCAGCCCACCGAGGACGAGGATCACGCCCAGCAGCAGGCCCCAGCGTGTCCGCGAACGTCCTCGCGCAGCCGGCGGCGTGGATCGGAAGACCGGCTGACTCCCGCGCAGCTCCAGCTCGGGAGCCCGGTCCTGCGGCAGATCCAGCTCCAGCATCCGAGCCCCGCTGGAGCTCTGGGTCGAGGAGCCCGCAGATTCGGCCGGCTTGGCAGGGGGAGGGGCTCGGGTTTCCCATGAACTCGGCACGTTGCGCAGCTGCGGTCGGGCGCGCTTCGACTCGACCGTGACCCCGAAGACCTCCTCGTACTTTTGGGCCGCATCCATGTTGACCTGGCCGCCGGACCGACTGCGGGCTTCGGCCGGCTGCACCACCCCCCCCGACGGCGCCGGATCGCTCCCTCGTCGCTCCACCTTCCCGTCGACCAGGTCCTTGATGTAGCCCGCCAGCGCCGACTGGCCCGCATAGTGGGTCATTGCGGCCTGAAAGCGCTCCAAGGCCAGGTGCATGGCTTGGGCGCTCGGATAGCGGTCGGCAGGTTCCACGGACAGGGCGGTTTCGAGGATCTGGGTGAACTGGCGCGGCACCTCGGGGCGGAGGGGCTCGACGCCGCGGATCGGGCGAGCGGGGGAGTATTCCGGGGCCCGCTCCAGGTTGGCGTCGTGGAGCCGTTCGTTCGTGGTCAGCTCCCACAGACAGATGCCCAAAGAGAATACATCGGAACGACCGTCGACGACCTCACCCCGGGACTGCTCCGGGCTCATGTAGCCGAACTTGCCCACCGCACCCTTGGCCTGAACCCGGGTCAGGCCGGCCCGGGCCTTGGCGATACCGAAATCCACGATCTTGACCGAACCATCCACCGACACGATCAGGTTGTGCGGAGAGACGTCCCGGTGGACCAATCCGAGGCTTTCGCCCCGAGCGTCCGTCAAGGCGTGGGCATACTGCAGTCCCTGACAAACCTGCGAAGCGATATTCGCGATGTGCTGCAGGGGCATGAACTGTCGAATGGAACGGAGCTTTCGCCGAATGTCATCGACGGTGTATCCGGCCACGTATTCCATGGCGATGTAGTAGATTCCATCGACGAGCCCGAAGTCGTAGACCTGGGCGATGTTCGGGTGGTTGAGAAGCGCTGCGAGCCGAGCTTCGTCCAAAAAGAGCTGTACGAACGCCCGGTCTTTGGCGAGCTGCGGCAACACGCACTTCAGCACGACGGGCTTCACGAAGCCTTCTGGGCCCACCTTTTCGCCCAGGTAGACCTCGCCCATGCCCCCGACGGCGAGTCGCTTTCGCAGCCGGTAGTCTCCCAGCTGTTCCACGTGCGGCGACCTTAGCAGAAAGGAACCGGGGAGATCGTCATGCCACGGGGGTCCCGGCCGGGTCGTAGACCAGCGTGCCTTCCCGATCCACGAGCACCACCCGATTCCAGTCCGGTGGCCAGAAGAACAGGTGGTCTTTGAGCTCCTTCACGCCGCTCATTTTCGGCAACCAGTGGTTGCAAAAGTGCAGGTCCGGGGGCCGCTGCGTGACGCCGAGAGCGAAGTCGATGCCCCGCGCGTTCCGGCGGTGGGACAGCTCGTCGGCCAGGATCGCCGCGCGGCAGGCATCGACCAACACGCGAAGGTCGAAACGGCGCAGCCCGTCGGCTTTGACCACGTAGGGGTCTGCGTCGTTTGCCGCCCGCGCTTTGGTCTGAGACGACTCCCGCTGGGCGACCTCGGTGTCGGCGTAGACCTGCACCAGCGTGCCGCGGCGGGCCTGGCAGGCCGGGTCTCGGACCAATTGAACCAGCCGGGGACGGGCCCGCGAGATCACCGCGATGATCCGTCCGGCCATCTCTTCGACCTTGGCGGGCCCCTGCAGGATGGCGGTGGCCACGAGCAAGCACGGCAGGTGCTCCCCGGCGCTGCGGGCCGCTCCGAGGATATCGAGAACCGATTTCGGGCTCCATTGGCCGCCCGCCCGAAGCAGCTCGAGATCGATCTCGGCCACCTCCCGAGGCGGCGGACCGGACGGAGCTCCGGGCCGCTGGGGGCTCGCCGCCAGCCGGGTGGGGACCCGGGCATACAGGGGACTGATGCGTCGTTCTTCAGACATGCGGCCGGCCCCCGCATGATACAACTTGCGCGTTGTCGGGGAAACGCAGCGGTCCGCCCGCCCCGGTGGCGGATGTGGTGGCCCAGGTGGTCGGGCGCCGGTCTCGGTCCGGCCGCGGCCGCGACACCCTGGCCGTGTTCGACGCGGTCCGTCGGCTGGGTCCACCCCTGACACGCCAGGCAGAGCCCACCGGGTTTCGCGCGGGTCTGCTGACCCTGAAGGTGTTCGGCTCGGTCTGGATGACCGAGCTGTCGTTCATGATCCCGACCCTGAAGGCCCGGTTGAATCGCACCATCGGCCGCGAGGTCGTCCAGGACGTGCGCTTGGTCGCCGGGCCCCCAGCTCGCCGCACCGGGGCCCGCGGCCCCCTTCCTCCGCTGACGCCCGAGGAGCTCGACAAGGTGGAGCGCTGGGGCGCGGAGATCACCCGCCCAGAAGTTCGGGCAGCGGTGCTCCGAGCTGCCAGCAGGCACCTGGCCCGCAACCGGCGTTGACCAAACCTCACGGGTCGCGACCAACCTCTTTGCAGTCCCGGGTCGATTGCGAAATCTCGGACGCCCAAAGCGCCGAAAACCCCGGTCCGCGGCGCCTTCTTTCGGCTTGCCCCCCATTCCTGGTTTCGCTATGGCAGCGCCGCAATGGCCACCCCCCAGCAGGAAGGCCGGATCGCGCAAGTCATCGGTCCGGTGGTCGACGTCGAGTTTCCTCCCGGCAAACTGCCCGAGATCATGGGCGCACTCCGCGTCACCAACAAAGCGATCTCTTCCGAAGAGAACAACCTGGTGCTCGAGGTCGCGCAGCACCTGGGCGAAAACCGGATCCGCGCCATCGCGATGGACACCACGGAGGGCCTGGTCCGCGGACTGCCGGTGGTCGACACCGGCAAGCCGATCCAGGCGCCGGTGGGACGAGAAGTCCTCGGACGGATCCTCAACGTCACCGGCGATCCCAAGGACGAGCTGGGGCCCCTGAACGCCAGCCAGTTCGAACCGATCCACAAGGCGCCCCCTCCCTTCGTCGAGCAGTCCGTCGAGGTCGAGACCTTCGAAACCGGCATCAAGGTCATCGACCTGCTGGCTCCCTACATGCGGGGCGGAAAGATCGGCCTGTTCGGCGGTGCCGGCGTAGGCAAGACGGTGCTCTTGCAGGAGCTGATCCGAAACGTGGCCACGTCCCGAGGCGGTTTCTCCGTGTTTGCCGGCGTCGGAGAGCGCAGCCGCGAAGGCCGCGACCTCTACGACGAGATGATCGAGTCCAAGGTCATCGCCGTGGAGCGCGATGCGGAGGGCGAGCCGATTCTGGACGCTCGGGGCAACGTCAAGCTCATCCCCGGCGAAAGCCAGGTGGCACTCATCTACGGGCAGATGAACGAACCCCCGGGTGCCCGTGCCCGGGTGGCACTGACCGGCCTGACCGTGGCCGAGCACTTCCGAGACGAAGGCCGGGAAGTGCTGATGTTCATCGACAACATTTTCCGGTTCACTCAGGCGGGCTCGGAGGTGTCGGCGCTCCTGGGCCGGATTCCCTCGGCGGTGGGCTATCAGCCGACCCTCGCCACGGACATGGGTGAGCTGCAGGAGCGCATCACCACCACGTCCAAAGGCGCCATCACCTCGGTGCAGGCCATCTACGTGCCCGCCGACGACCTGACGGACCCGGCTCCCGCCACGACCTTCGCCCACCTGGACGCCACCACCGTCTTGTCCCGGTCGATCAGCGAGCTCGGCATCTACCCCGCAGTAGACCCCCTGGATTCGACCAGCCGCATCCTGGCCCCCGAGGTGGTCGGCGAAGAACACTACGAGGTGGCGCGAGAAGTGCAGCGCATCCTCACCCGCTACAAGGAGCTTCAAGACATCATCGCGATCTTGGGTATGGACGAGCTGTCGCCCGAAGACCGAGCCACCGTGTCTCGCGCCCGGCGGATCCAGAAGTTTTTGTCCCAGCCCTTCTTCGTCGCGGAGCAGTTCACCGGCACCCCCGGTCAGTACGTGGAGGTGAAGGACACGGTCCGATCCTTCAAGGAACTGGTGGAGGGCCGGCACGACAACATTCCGGAGAACTTCTTCATGTACGCAGGTGCCATCGACGAGGTGGTGGACCGGGCCAAGAAGGCAGGAGCCATCTGAGGTGGCCCTCGAAGTGGACATCGTGACCCCGGATCAGGCGGCCGTGCAGGTGTCCTGCGACGAGGTCGTGGTTCCGGGCCTCGAGGGAGACATCGGACTGCTGCCGGGCCACGTCCCGCTCCTGTCCGCGTTGCGCCCCGGGGTGCTGTCGGTCCGCAAGGAAGGCAAGCGGACGTTCTACGCCGTGGGTGCAGGCTTCGTACAGATCGAAGACGACCGGGTGCAGGTCCTGACCGAGGCTTGCGACACGCCTGCCCGGATCGACCTGGAAGCCACGAAGCGTTCTTTGGCAGACGCCGAGGGCCACTTGAAGGACCTGGGTCCGGGTGATCCGCGCTTTTTCGAGTTCGAACGGTCCGCAGCCTTGGCCCGGGCCCGCATCGACGCCAAGTCTCGCTGAGTCCTCTCAGTCGACCGGTGCTTCGGATTCGGCCGACGCACGCCGAAACTGCTCGACCCGCAGCGACAGACCGCGAACCAAATCGGTCAGCCCATCTCCCCGCACGCTCGAGATGGCGAAAAACGCCGACCCGGCCGCTTCGGCCCGGGCCCGCACTGGTTCGACCGATTCGGCGGCCTCCGGAAGGTCCATCTGGGCCAACACAACCACCCGCGGCTTGTGGGCCAGCTCGGGCGCGTACGCCTCGAGCTCTCGAACGAGCACATCGTGATCCGAAACCGGACTGCGATTCTCTTCAAAGGACGGCGCCACCACCAGTGCAATTACCGCGACCCGCTCCACGTGCTTCAAAAAGCGGTGTCCGAGTCCGGCCCCCTCGGCCGCCCCTTCGATCAATCCGGGAATGTCCGCGACCACGAAGCCCCGGTCGTCGCCGCTGCGGACCACGCCGAGCTTGGGGCTCAAGGTGGTGAACGGATAGTCGGCCACCTTCGGCCGGGCGGCGCTGATCCGGCTGATCAGGGTGGACTTGCCCGCGTTGGGGAAGCCCACGAGGCCCACGTCGGCCATCAGCTTGAGGCTCAACCGAAGCCAGCGCTCCTCCCAGGGACCGCCCGGCTCGGCGTGACGCGGCGCCTGCTGGGTGGACGTGGCGAAATGCATGTTGCCCCGACCGCCGGCGCCGCCGGTGGCCACCACCAACTCCTGGCCGTGGGCCGTCAGATCTCCCAGGATCTCGCCGGTCTCCGCATCGGTGATCACCGTGCCCACGGGGACCCGAAC
>DAPKRQ010000365.1:0-8883 GCA_031800475.1 Myxococcales bacterium LLY-WYZ-16_1 | reverse complement strand
GATCGGGAGCACGAGATCTCCACGGCCGACCGGGACGTGCCGCCGAAGCCTCCCTCCGTCGCCCAGCCCCCGCGAGGCGGCGGGTCTCCCGCCGAATCGGTCACGGTCCGGAGGGCGTCGGCGTCCGCCCGCCCCGGGGTCTCCGTCCATCCCCCCAGCCCGGCCGCCGCCTCTCAGGCTGCGCAAGGGCCGCAAAGTCCCGACGGGTCGCGGGCGTCGGAGTTCGAGCCGGCGGGGGAGGCCCCGAACTCGGAACGGGTCCGAAAGGCCCAGCGACTCTACCAGGCTGCGCTTCGAGATCGGGAGTCCGGCAACGACCTTTCGGCCCGCATGAACGCGAAGTTGGCCCTGGCCTTCGAACCGGACCGCGCCACCTTTCAGCAGTTGTTTCGCTCCCTCTCCGAGAGCCGCCCGTCGAGCGAAGGGCCGAGGATCCGAAACGTCGCGGTGCGGACGCTGTTCGACAAGGCCCAGGTCGAAGAGGAGGCGGGTAGGCTGGATGCCGCAATCTCGATGCTGCAGCGCGCCCTCCGCGTCGAAAGGCATCCGGTGATCCTCAACCGTTTGGGGGTGCTCCTTGCGGCCCATCGAAAAGATTTTCCCTCCGCCGAAGCGCTGCTCGAAGAGGCGGTGGAGCGCGCACCGGAAAATCCGGCCTATGTCCACAATCTGAGCAAGGTGCTGTCCACCGCCGCCGTCGCCGAGCGCTCCCCAACCCGAAAAGGAACGTTTTGGCAGCGGATCCGCCGGCTGCTCCGGGCCGGAGGCAGCGAGAGCTGACCGAAACCGATGGCTGAGATCCTCCGGGTCTTCGACCGCTACGAGGTGGTCCGCCAGGTTGCTTCGGGTGGAATGGGAGACTTGTTTCTGGCCCGTCAGATCGGGGTCGGCGGGTTCAGTCGCCTGGTGGTGCTGAAGAGCCTCAAGGTCGGGGGCGACGCGATGCTGCTGTCGCAGTTCGTCAACGAGGCCCGGGCGGTGGCCAAGCTGAACCACCCCCACGTGGTCGCGGTGTACGAAATCGATCGATGGCGCGGTGTTCACTTCATCGCGATGGAATTCATTCGGGGGCCCAACCTGGGAGCGATGGCCAAGCGCTGCCGAAAGCAAGGGCAGGTCGTGCCGTTTCGGATCTCCGCTGCGATCGTTCGCCACGCCGCCCTCGGCCTGCTGCACGCCCATCAGGCCACCGACGAAAGCGGTCAGAATTTCGGCATCGTGCACCGGGACATCAGCCCCGGCAACTTGATGGTCCGGCTCGACGGCATCACCAAGGTCGTGGATTTCGGCATTGCGACGATGAAGAGCCAGCTCGACCCGCGGGAAATGGGTGTGGTGCAAGGAAAGTTGCGATACATGGCACCCGAGCAGCGGCGGGGGTGTCCTCCGACCCCGGCCATCGATCAATATGCCCTGGGCGTCGTGTTGTGGGAACTGCTGACCGGGCGAGTACCGGAAGGACCCGGTCCTGGCCCGCTGAGGGCGGTGGGGGTGGATCCGAGGTTCGTGCCCCCGTCGCGGCTCGAGCCCCGGGTCCCGACTGCGCTCGAAGATGTGGCTCTGCGGATGCTCCGAGAGGATCCAGACGAACGCTACGCCTCGTGTCGTGAGGTCGCCGAAGCTTTGCAACTTTTCTTGCAAGACACCGGCGGTCCGGCCGAAGAGCAGGTGGCCCGGTTCGTCGAGTCGTCTTTCGGCGCCGACATCGACCTCCTGACGCGAAACACGACCCCCCAGCCCGTCACGATCGCGGGTCTCGAGCGAGAGGTGTCGGTCCGTTGCCCGGGCTGCGGGATCTTGAACCCGACCCGTCACCGTCATTGCTTTGGCTGCGGCCAGCCGCTGTCGCGCAGCTCGCCCCGGGTTGCGCCGCCCGGAATCAGCGTCTCCCGGGGCACGGAGGCCTCGGGGCGAACCCCTTCGACTTCGCAGGCCTCGGCGGGAACGCCACGTTCGGCCCACCACTGGCTCCGAGCCGTTCGCAGCGCGTTGGCCCCGGAGCGCAGGGTGCAGACGGAGATGGTCGTGGTCGGCGCCCCAGCCGTGCTCGCCCGGCTGCTTTCGGCCCTCGGTTGCGCGGAGAACGGCGGAAAATGGGAAGAGCATCCGAGTCACCTGCGGTGGTCTCTCACCAACCCGCCGGACCTCGACCTCGGTCTGGAACGGGCGCTCCGAGTCGCGGAGCAATTGAAACGACTCGTTTCCGAGGCGGCCCTTGGATTCGCCATCGATCTGAATGTCGAGGGCAGAAACGAAGGTCGTGCTCTGCGCTGGGCCCAGTCGGCACTTGCGGAAGGCCATCCCGATCCGGTGGTGGCTCCGGAGTGGGGTGGCATCCGCATGCCAGGGGTCTGCCTCGAGCCGGTGCTGCTGACGGGGTCGAATTCGCGTCGCGCCGCGTGGACCGCTCGACGAGATCCGGAGACGGCGTCTGCCAACCTGCTTCCGCCGTACGTGGGGCGAGAACACACCCTCATGGAGGTCGACCGCTCGCTCGCCTCGGTTCGCTCGGAGGGTAGGGCGGCCGTTCACGCCATCGGTCCTCGGGGTTCGGGCCGTACCCGCTGGCTCGATGAAGTCCGACGGCGAGCCCTGGCAGCTGGCTTCGTGTGTGTCGAAGTGCATTCCGATGAATTGCCGAGCCTGGTCGCGGGCTCGATCTCCCACCTGCTGGAGGTCCTGAACCTGACGGTTTGTCCAGAGCATTTCGAGGCCCTCGGAATGCCATCCCATCAAGCGAGCACGTTGGTTGAATGGTTCGAGCGGCGTCCCGATTCGCGGAATCGAAGCTGCTGGGTCCGGGCCCTGCTGGAGGGTTCGAAGCTCAAACCCCTCTGTATCCTCGCCGACGACATCGACGACTCTTCCGAGGAGGTCCGACGTTTTTTGGAGGATCTCGTCCATCGGGTGAACGATGGACGCATCTTCGTTGCCACCACTCGGAGCGGGCCCGTCCAGCTTCGAGGCGGAGAGCTTGCCTCCTTCGTGCGCCTCGATCCCCTCGAAGACGCCGACATCGCGGGCTTGGTGCGGTCCGTCTTGCCGAAACCGATGACCCCGGAAGCGGAATCTTGGTTGCTGGAGCGGGCCCGAGGGCTTCCGAAATGGGCGGTGGTCTGGGCGGGTTTCGCGCGGCAGCGAGGCTTTTTGGTCGACTCGGATCGGGGGCTCGACCTGGCTCGACATCAAGGCTCGTTCGAGCAGGAAGAAGCCGATGCTCTATGGCGGCGAAGCCTGCTGACCGAAAGCCCTGGCCCCCTCAAGGCTCTTTTGGGGGTGGCAGCCTTGGCTGGGCCGACATTCGATGCCCCGAAGGCCCTCTCGCTTGCTGGATTGAAGGATAGATCTCTTTTTGAACGAATGGCTGCATGCGGTCATGCGGCTCCGGTGTCGGGGACTCGTTGGGCCTTCACCACTCCGAGCCTTCGAGAGGCGTTCGCTTCTCAGTGGACCGACGCAGAACGCGTTTCGATCCACGCGCGTTGGGGCCATTTGCTGCTCGCGGAGGGGAAGGTAGAGTCCGCGGTGCCTCACCTGGTGGAGGGCGGGTGCGTCGTCGAAGCGGTCTGCGCCATCCTCGAATCCGAAGGTTCTGCCGTGACCCCTTCGGACGCTTGCAGCCTCGTTCGAGCCGCCGGCCGGGCGCACGATCTTACGAACGAACAGCGCGCGATGTTCGCAGCATGGCTCGGTGAGTGTCTCCTGGATCACGCACCGTCGATGGCGATCAAAGCCGTGAACGCCTGGCTGCCCCCGGACGGCCCGCCGGTGGCTCGGGTCCGAGCCTACCGAGCCCGGGCCCGAGGGCACCGCCGGTCCGGCCAGTGGGACGAGGCGCGGGTCGACCTCGAGCGGGCCCTGGCGGAATGCGACGGCGAGGGGGTGCAGGGACTGCGAGCCATGGTTTTGGTGGAGTTGTCGGAGCTTCACGAGGAAGCGGGCGACCTGAACCGGGCCGCGGCCTTTCAGGCCGAGGCCCTGCAGCGCGGACCGATCGATTCGGATCCGGACTTCGCCTGGCGACAGACCAACGGGCTCGGCCGGCTGCTCCTTGCCGCCGGTCGCTCCGAAGAAGCCGCGGCCGCGTTTTGGGATGCGGAACGAGCCGCTGCGGAGGCCGGCCGCGAAGTGGGCCGGATCCGCGCCGCGTCGAATCGAGCGGTGGCCTGGGCCCAGGTGGGCAGGGTTCGGGAAGCCGACACCTTGCTCGAGGAGGTCTCGGGGTGGGCGGACGCCCTCGACGACTTCTGCGAGCAAGCGCGCGTTCTGTTCAACCTCGGACGCCTTCGGGCTTCGACCGATCGGGAGTCTGCCCGGCAACTCTTCGAGGCGGCCCTCGACCGCGCCCGCCGGGGAGGATGGGTGGAAGGGGAGGCGATGGCCCATCGGGGGCTCGACGACCTGGGCGGTTCGGCGATCCGGGCGGAGTCATCCGAGGAGGAACGGCACGGTTGAGGGCTTCGACGGTTCGGGGTCCAACAGTTCCGCGACCTCGAGGTCCGTCCGCACCGCCAGATCGATCACCGGAGCATGGGGGCCTGCCGTCTCGAGCCGGACCGGGGGACGCTCTCCAACGCCCAAGACGATGGCGACCGAGCCGTCCGAGAGGCGCACCCGCGAGCCGACGGGGATCTTGCCCACGACCATCTGGAAGGTCCGAAGTACCTTCGGATCGAAGTTTCCGTCGGGGTTTCGGCCGAGGAGCGCCAAACATCGAGCCGGGGCCCAACCGAGCCGTCCGTCGGGCGGGAACAACAAGCGGTCGTACGCGCAGGCGACGGTCAAGCACTGAGCGGCCGCCCTCGGCACGGGCCATCCGGGACGTCCGCGAGCGGGAAGGTCCGCTTCGAACAACAACGAGCACCGGTCCAAGGCCTCGAGGCTCGACGTCGAAGGCGCAAAGGCGAGGACCGAATCCAGGGTCTCGCCTTCGTGCGCTTCGGCAATCGCCGAAGGCGGAGCCAAATGGTGGAGCGCGGCGGCCAGGCCGAGGTTCGCCTGCTCCCGGCGGGACAAGCCCACCTCTTCGGCCATCCGCAGGCTCCAAGCCGTCACGGCGGCACAGTGCTCCGCGGCACCTCGCTCCTCTGAATCGAACAGAGTGAGTCCTCCTAGCAAGTTGCCTTGCCCCTTGGCGGCGTCCACCAGCTGTTGGACGCCGCGCCGCACCCACGCCAGAGAAAAAAGCTGGTCTCGAGCGAGAGCCCGGGCGGCTTCTTGCAGCAAGACGATCAGCTGGGCGTAGGCCCGGGCGAGTTCCAACCTGCGGTCGACTTCTACGTCTTCGGTTGCGCGAGAGCTCCGCAGCGCGATCCCCGAAAATCTTTGGTGGGCCAGATCTTTGGGTTCTCCATGTCCACCCCAGGCCTCGTGATAGGCTTGCAAGAAGTCTTCGAGGTTCTCTCGGTCGAGGGCGGGCGATAGTTCGATCACATCGATGTCGAGACGCTCGAAGGTGTTCTTCAGGCGCTCCGCGGCCTCGAACGAGGCACCCTTCACCTTGACGAACCGACCGTTCACGTAGACGGCCCCGGCTGCGCAGTGTACCCGGACCGAGGGAACCAGGGTGAGGGCAGGCTCGAGCGCGCCGATAAACGCGTCGACGGCGACGCGAAAAGCCTCGTTTTCTCTTCGATGGAGCGCACCGATCCGAAGCAACCGATTCAGCTGAATCACGACCTCGTCGAGAGTTTGCTCGGCGCGCTCGACGTCGACTCCGGCCAAGCCCGAACTGGAGGGCTTCATGCGGGCTCTCCGCTGCGCGTCGACCGGCGGCGAAGGGCGGTGCGGCATGCTTCCTTGAGTCCACGATCGGCGAACAGACCGCCCGAGGCGTGTTGGAGGGCCGATCCCGCCCGGGGCTCGTCGAAGTGGGAGAGCGCAAGCGCCGCTGCCTTGCGCTCCTCCTTCGGACCGGACGACTCCAAGATCTCGATCAAGGTCTCGAGGGCCCGAGGCCCCCGAACCGACCCCAGACAGCGGATGCACTCGAGCCGCTCCGGCACCGTCAGGCTCGGCTGCTCGAGTCGTCGCGCCGCGAGTTCGGCTCCCCAAGGGTCTTTCGCGCGAACCAAAAGGCGAAGGATGCAGTCTTCTTCAGACGGCTTCGAAGTTTCCAGATTTCGGGCCAACAGGCCTCGATATTGGTCGAGTTCCGATGCGCGGATCGCGTCGACAGCGGCGGCTCGCACGTCGGGATGTTCGCTCACCAGTGCAACCCGCAAAAGGGCATCTCGATGGGCCTCGGACAGGCGAGAGGCGATGGACAGCCAGACCCTCGATTCGTCGACGGAAGCGTCTGCAATCCAGCCTACCCAAGTCTGGATCGATGGACGACGATCGATGATCGCCGATTCGAGCCGTTGACGGGAAAGGCCGCGGCTGTTGGGGATGGCTCGCACCAGTCGAGGTATTCTTTCGAGTGGAACCATCTTGAGGAGCGCCGCCGACTCTTCCGCATCGCACCGCTCCACCAACCGGTCGACGACCGACCCCGTCAGGATCGCCGAAATCCAGCGGCGTTGACTCTCGGGATGGTCGTGGTCTTCGAGCACTCGGTCGAGTGCGCTCTTGACTTCCTGAATGCGGTCTTCGTCGATCAGAGTGTTTACGATGCGGCCGAGAAACTGCTCGACTTCGAGCCACCGCGGCCCATCGACCCAAGGCATGCTCTTCCACAGAAACCACAGCACCCTTTGTCCCGCGCCTCGACTGCGAGGACGCATCCCCTGTTGCAGCTTGCCCCGTTCGTATCCCGTCGGTGCGGCCGCCTGCGGCAGGGTTTGAATGGCAGCCTGGTCGAGCTCCTCTCGGGTCCATTCGGAAAAACCGGGCACGGCCTGAATGACGCCCAGGGCGTCGACGGGCTGGGTGCGAGTCACGCGATCGGTGCCGGGGATGGTCAGACCCTCCAGAATGCGCTGGGCTGCGTGAACTCGCTCACCGGTTTGATCGCTGCCGTCTTCGGTCAGCACTGCACGAAAACCGACTTGCACGTGCTCGAATTCGTGCTCCCAGACCAAGGTGGCGAAGCTGTGGTCCGGCGGCAGTCGCCCCGATATCGCCTGAAACCAAAACCGGACGAAGTCCGTCAGCTCCGTGGGCGGCAAGCCGAACCGCAACTCGAACGTGCGCACGCCGTCCGCAAAGAGGGGACGGGTCAGAGAGTCTTCGCCGACGTCCTCCAGGACGAATTCGTCGTTCCAAACGAGCCCCTGCGCCTCGAAGCGAAAAACGAGGGATTCCTCGGCTTCGAGACCCTCGCGAACAACCCGGAAGATGTCGGCCTCGGCCGCCCGGCACATCGAGTGCGGCTCGCCGTACATCCGGTAGAGGTTGAAGGTCCGCTTCAGCTGTTGAGCGAACGCGGTTCCGGCCCCGCCCACGGGAATAGCGTAGCAGAAGGTGGCGTCACGCCCCAGCCGAAGGTCTTTGTTCGAGACCCTTTGCTCGCGGTACCGACCGGTCCAGGATTCCTTTATGCTGCCCATCCCGCCTGTGGCCTGGGACGAGCCCAAGAAGGCCCTTGCCCACCTGGATGGGCCTTCTTGTTGGACGTGGCGGCCCCACCGTCGTCGAGTGGTTTGCACGACCGGATCCCGAGGTGACACCCGATGAGGAAGGAGTACCGGAAGGCAGTGTGTCAGCGGTTCCGGGAAGCGATGGACAAAGAGCTTCCCGCGTTCGAACGGGTGAAGGTCGACGCGCCCATCCTCTTCACCGGTGAAACGGTATTCCGCAGGGTGGTCCGGGAGATGATCCACACCTTCATCCTCCTGGTTCCCGGGGTCCCGGAGCACCAAAGCTTCACCGTCGAGTTGGGCTGGTCCTCCCGCGGCCGGTTCCCCGACATCTCCCCGAGGTCCTCTACGGGCGAGGTTTTCCGGATGTTCGACTGGCCCCAGAACTCTCGGCGTCACCGAAACTTTCGGCTCGGTTTCAGGCGGTCGGGCCGATCCGCTTCGAATCGGATCCCTCGAGAAACGCGAAAACTTCCGAAGGCAGGACCAATCCCGGTTCATGGGCCTCCCCGTGGTCGGCCTCGAGTCCTCCGCGTTCATGACCAACGCTGGGCCGATCAACGAGAGCCGGCCCGCGCTTCGAGTTCCCGCAGAGAGTCTAGAGGGTAATGATATTGTCAAAATGAGGGACGGCGTTTGCGACTCGGTCGAAGTCCAATCTTTCGAGTCGAAGCTCTGCGGGCGTCGATTCGGTTCGGCTGCATTGTTCGGCCGAGATTGAAGTCCAGTGCATCGACGGCGCCTGGCGAATCAGGGGCTCCACCGACTGCTCCGTCGGCTACGGCGGCGACAGCGGTGCAGCCCGCTGCCCCGACAGCGGGTTCCCTCCGGGTCCCTTTCCCCGGGCTCCCGAGTGGGGTCGCCTGGCTGCGCCGCGGTATCGCGGACCGAGTCTCAAACCGCTGAGCCGGCGGCCTGGACCCTTCGAAGGTCTTGCCGACGATGAAAGCCCCGGCGGAAGCCCGCACCCGATTCGGCTCACGGGTGACGCAGGCCACGTGCGGGAGGTGTGTCGCCTCGGCGCAACTTCCTGAAATCTTTGGTTCCCAGCAACGCCCGCGGGCCTGTGGGCGATAACCGAGGACAAAGGACCGTCACGCGATGTCGCCGCCCACAGGCCCCTCCCCAAAGCCGTCCAACGTTCGTAGCCCCCAAGTTGGGCTTGCTCCCCTTCCCCCACAGGCCGGGGAGCTGCCCGATACCGACTGGACCGAGGAGGATTTGCCCGACTCCTACGGGGTGAGCGAAACGGTGCCGTATCTGTTGGCAGCCCCGGACTCTACCGAAGCCATGGCTCCTGCAGATCCGGAACTCGTCGCCCAAGTCGAGGCCTCCCGGTCCCAGGCCGGGCAGGGCTCGCTGC
>DAPKRQ010000364.1:0-4820 GCA_031800475.1 Myxococcales bacterium LLY-WYZ-16_1 | reverse complement strand
CGACGCTGATCCGGTTCCTCCTCGACCCCCGCGAGGCCTGGATGGACGCATTGTTCGGGCGCCCTTCGAGCGAAGATTCGGAGATCGTCGAGTCGTTTCAGTGGCCTCTTTTCGTCGCGGATCGGTTCTTGACGGATGTCTTCGTGCGCTCCTGGCCAGAGTCCCAGGATCTGCCCGCCGACGCCTTTCCGCCGCCCGGGACCGAAGGGGCCCCGGGAGGAACGTTCTTTCGAGCCGAACGGGAGCGGCTGCGAGGCATCTTCGGCCGGTGGCAAGAGCGACTGGTCGAAGCCGCTTTGCCGCGGGATCCGCTCCAGGCTCGCGCGCCCGGTGCGCTGGATCTCGAACCTCGCCCGGGGTTGCGGGTGGAGCTCGGTGTACCCGCCACGGTCGAAAGCATGGACCGAGAGCACCTGGTGTGGCCGACCACCTCGCCCCGGCTGGCGTGGCCCCGTTTTCGGGCCCGCGCCTTCGTGCACCATCTGATCCGCAACGCGGTCGAGCCGCGGGCCACGTCGGCCCTGGCGGTGAGCGGTCGAGGTCGAGTCCTTCGCGTGCGATTCGCTCCCCTGGGACCCGAAGAGAGTCGGTGCATCCTCGGTCGCTGGTGCCGTTCCCTGCTCGAAGATGACCACGACTATCACCTGCCCTGGAGTGCGGCCGACGCCCTGGCAGAGTCCGTCCACCGAAAAGAAGATCCCGATTCCACGCGACGGCGATGGGAACGACTCGCGGTGGCTTACGGCGACCACGTTCCGCCGTTCTTGGACTTTGAACGCTGTCTTTCGACCGTGCGGGAGCGGCATCTGCAGATCCGGATCGCGGAGGTGACGGCGTGAACTTCGTGCCTCGCCCGTCCCTTCTGGACGGACTCGACCTGACCCGCTCCGGTGTGCTGGAAGCTTCGGCGGGCACCGGCAAGACCTACGCCATCGAGCACATCGTGTTGGACCTGGTTCTCGGGGGTGAGCCTTTGGACCAGATCCTGCTCATCACCTTCACGGACAAGGCAGCGTCCGAACTCAAGGTGCGCATTCGAAAGCTGCTGACCGATCTTCCCCGCCACGTCCGCACCGAGGGACCCGGCTGGCCCTTCGACGCCCAGGCCGATGAACTGCGGCGCGACGCCCTGGTTCAGCTGGGCCGGGCCCAGATCTCGACGATCCACGGCTTCTGTCGCCGCATGCTCCGGGAGTTCGCCTTCGAAGGCGGTCGTCCCTTCGACCTGGAACTGGTGGACGAACGGGAGGCCCTGGCGACCGCCGCGCGAAAGCTGCTGCGGCGGGCCTCCGCGGACCACCCGGTGACTCCCTGGATCATGGCCTGGCTTCAGCACACCGAGGTGCGCGAGATGGTCGAAACCTGGGTTCAGATCGCCGAGCGCCGGGCCCCGGTCGAGCCGGAGTTCGACCCGGATCGATGGGCTGACGCCATCGAGAGCTGGGGCGCATCCGAAGCCCTGCTCCGCGGACTGGCTGGATCGATCCCTCGAATGGAACTCCCGAGGGGTGCAAAGTCGATCCTTCGAAACACCGTCGTGCCGCTGCAGCGAGGGGCTACCAAGGTTCACACCAACCCGGATCCGGCTCGAGCCCTTCGTTCGGTTCACGAGATCGCCACCGTCGATCGCCGGCGCGCCTGGGATCGACACCGCGAGGTCCTCCGGGCCAAGGCTCCATCTGCCGTGGCGGTGGTCGACCGGTTGCTCGCCGCTCCACCGTTCGAGGCCGCAGCCTGCCACGTGATCTTGCCGGCCTTGTACGCCGCGGAGGCCCGGGTGAAGTCCGACCGGGGCTGGACGACCTTCTTCGACATGACCGCAGGCCTCGCCCAGGCCCTGAACGACACCCTGATCGAACGGATCCGCCGGCGGTTTCGGGTCTGCCTCGTCGACGAGTTTCAGGACACCGACGCCACCCAGTGGGAGATCTTGAGGCGGGTGTTCTTCGATTCACCCGAGCACCGGCTGGTCGTGGTCGGCGACCCCAAGCAGTCGATCTACGGCTTTCGGGGCGCCGACCTCGAGACCTATCGCGAGGCCACCGACGCGATCCGAGAGGCGGGCGGATTCGTATCCGCCCTGACGGAGACCCGACGAAGCAGCCCGGCGGTCACCGAGGCGGTGCATAGCCTCCTGAGCGCCCAAGGCCATGCTTTTTGGTCCGGTCAGCTTCCCTACGTGCCGGTGACGTCGGCCCGAACCGAGGCCACCGGTATTCGCTCGAAAACACGCCTCGAGCCCGCCTTGACGGTGTGGACCTTCGACGCCCTGGACGACGGCGTGACGCCGACCCGCCGGGCCTGGGCCCGGGCCATCGCGGAAGACGCGGCGCGCCTGCTTGCCGGCGGGAACGTGGAGGGCCGGCCGCTGCAGCCGAAGGACCTGTTCGTCTTGACCCGCACCACCTCCGAGGCCCGCCAGGTCGCCACGGCCCTGCGTCACAAAGGATTATCGGTCGTCCGTTTCGACCGGGGCAGCGTCGGCGAGGGCGTGGAGCTGTCCCATCTACGAAGTCTTCTGGCGGCCTTGGAGCACCCCGAAGACCGGGCTGCCGAGCGCCGGGCCTGGCTCACGCCTTGGTTCGGGCTTCCCCCGGACGCCCTCGACCGGGGCTTGGACCTGCCCGCGGACCACCCGTGGTTGGAGCGCCTGGCGCAGCTGCGGGCCCGTCGCCGGCGGGGCCCGGCGTACCGGTTGGTGGCCAACCTGTGGACCCCCGAACTCGCGTCCCGCTGTGCCGCCCATCCGGACCGCTACGGAGACCCGGACACCCATGCGGAGCTGTTCGACGAACTGGCCCGGGTGGCGGCGAACGAGGGGTGGCCCGGCGTGCACCGGTGGCTCGAACGGGCCCGGCCGAAAACCCGCTCCGAGCCTCCGGACGATGCGGTGCGCGTCAGCACCATCCACGGCGCCAAGGGTCTGGAGGCCGAATGCGTCTACGTGTTCGGCGGGCTGAAAAGCGGCGATTCGACCCCGCCGATGGTCCGGCGACCCACGGGTTTTCGGGTGGTGTTGGGACCGACGCCGCCCGACGCGGAGAAGGCCCGCTGGGAAGAAGAAGAGCGCCTGGCCTACGTGGCCCTCACCCGGGCCCGGAGCCGGCTGGTGCTGGCCTGGTTCGACGAAGGCGAGCCCCGGAGCTTCGTCGAGGGGCCGTACGCGGTGTTGCAAGATAGCTTGCGCAAGCTGGGGCCCGAGGTCCGAAGCCTCCCCCCGAGTCCGACCCACCAGCCCGCGCCGAAAAGTCGCGCCGAGCGCCCGGACCCGGCGCCGAGCGCCGCCGTGGCTCCGCCGAGATTCACCCGGCCGGGTGCGACCGTCACGTCCTACTCCGAGCTCAAGCGGCGCCCGGGCGATGGCGACGAGTTGCCCGAACCGCCGACCGACCCTCTGCCCGACGACGGGCTCCCGGGCGGCGCGCAGGTGGGCAAGTGCCTGCACCACCTGCTCGAGACCGCCGACTTCAACGAAGTCCGGTCTCTGTCCGATCCCGACGAGCTGCTCCGGGTCCGAGGTACGTGGGTCCGGGAGGGCCTGCGCCGATACGGGCTGCCGCCCGGACTCGACGAAAACGTGAGCCGGCTGGTGCACCGCACCCTGCACCGGTCCTGGGACCTGTTCGGGGAGCCGGTGGTCTTGTGTCACCGAGAGCGGGTGGCTCGGGAGCTGGATTTTCTGTTCGACCCGGGTTTCGAAGACCCGGTGTGGGTGCGGGGCTTCGTCGACCTGGTGCTGGAGGTCGGCGGCCGCCTGGTGCTGGTGGACTACAAGAGCGACCGCTTGCCTGCCTGGAGCTCGAGTGCGCTTCAGGCCCACGTGGACACCCACTACGGGTTGCAGGCCAAACTGTACGGCGAGGCCTTGGACCGGCACCGCCAGGCGGTCGGCTCGGACGTTGCGATCGCCGGGACCGCGTTCCTGTTCCTGCGGGCGCCGACCGACGGAGATCCCGCGACCGGCCGCGTGCTGTGTCCTCACGGCGAAGCCCCGCTCGAAGCCACCTTGCGCGAAATCCGGGGGGTGGCGCGGTGAACGAGAGCCTGGAGCCGACGTCGGACCGCGCCGCTTGGGAGGAGGCCTGGCGGGCCCGCTGGGCTCGGGCGGAGCTGCCGAACGACTGCATCGAGGGCGCGTTGGCCGCGGCCTGGGCCCAGGACCGGCTCGACGACGGCCTGGTGCTGTGGACCGCCCTGATTCTTCTGGACCTGCGGGCGGGCTCCACCCGAACCGACGTGTCTCGGCAGGGCGAGCGCATCGCCGCCCTGTTTCCGCACGCGGAGCCCGGGTTCGGCGAGACCCTCCTGGCTCGGGGCTTCGACGCCGGCTGGCTGTCGGGACCGTCCGGCGGCGCCGGACTGGTGAAGGTCGGCGATGCGGTGTTCGCGGCGCGGATATTGGACGCGGAGACGCAGCTGGGGTGGGCGGTCGAAGCCCGGCGGGCCGCGGGCGACGCCGCGCTGCCGGGTGCAGAAGGGGACCGCTCGGCCCAGCCCTTGACCGAAGACCAAAAGGCGGCGGTCGCGCGATGCCTCACGGCCCGGCTGACGCTGCTGACCGGCGGCCCCGGGACGGGCAAGAGCACCGTGCTGGGCGAGGTCGTTCGCCGATTCTTGGCTGGGGGCGGACGCCCCGAGGACGTGTCCCTGGCGGCACCGACCGGAAAGGCGGCCCAACGGCTGTCGGCCCTGCCCGGTCCGGACGCCCTGCCCGAAGCCCGCACCCTCCACCGCCTGCTGGGCTACCGCCCCCGGCACGACCGCTTCTCCGTCGGTCCGGACGCGCCTTTGCCCCATCGGCTGGTGGTGGTGGACGAGGC
>DAPKRQ010000363.1:0-5836 GCA_031800475.1 Myxococcales bacterium LLY-WYZ-16_1 | reverse complement strand
CACCTTGACCCCCGACTCGAAGGCCATGGACGCCACCAAGCCCGGGTGGGCCTGCATCGGTCCAGTGTGCCGAGCTCCGAACATGGCGGCGAACACGGCGATGGCCGCGCAAAAAGCCAGAGCCACCCCGTCGGGCCCCAGGCTCGGGATCACGATGGCCGCCGAGTCGGACACCGCGCGGATCTGCAGGGCAACGTACGGGAGGCTCGCCCCGATCATGAACATGGTCACGAGGGCGCCCACGCTCTGACTCTGGAAGCGATAAGCGAACAGATCGGCCAAGCTGGAAAGCTGTTGGTTTCGGACGACCCGCAGCAGGGGCAGCCACACGACGGGCACCGCCAGGCAGGCCAGGGTCACACCGAGGTAGATGGTCAAAAACACGAAGCCTTCCCGGTGGGCGAGACCGACGCTCCCGTAAAAGGTCCAGGACGTGGCGTACACCCCCAAAGACAGGGCGAAGGTCGACGGGTGCCGGGTCCATCGCGCCGGGATCAAACCGCGCTCGGCGGCCTCGGCCACCCCGAACAGCAGCGTCAGATACGCCGCTGCCGCTGCCAGCAAGATCCATGGCCGAACCAGCTCAGGTTCCATGTCCGCGCCACCGCGCCGCCACCAGGGCCCCAGCGCCGATCACCGCGAGCCAGACCGCGAACGGGGTCCACCATGGCAGGTCCGGCCCCAACCACAGACCCCGCAAGGGGCTGGTGGTAAAGACGGCCGCTCCCGCCCATACGGCCCACGCCACATCCCGCCGCCGACCGAACACGCCGCTAGCGAACAACGACCGGCGCCGTCTGTCGACGGGGTCGGCTTCGCGGGGCGCGGTCGGCAAGAATGAGGAAGGGCTCATGCCGCAGAGCGTCAACCTCGGCGGTGGCTGCACGGGAGCGTCCCCAAACGCCGTCTCGGTTGCTAGGGTCCCCGAGAGATGAGCGAAGTCGTGAAGGTGCCCGCCGATTGGGCCCAAAGAGCCCACGTGAACCGGGAAAAGTACGAAGCCGAGTACCGCCGTTCCATCGAGGATAACGAAGCTTTTTGGGGTGAGGTCGGTAGACGCATCACCTGGATGAAGCCGTACACCAAGGTGAAGAGCGTGGACTTCACCGGCGACGTGAGCATCCGCTGGTACGAAGACGGCGTTTTGAACGCTTCCGCGAACTGTCTGGACCGACACTTGGACAGCCGGGGCGACAAGGTTGCGATCATCTTCGAAGGCGACGACCCGAACCACCAGGCGACCTACACCTACCGGCAAGTGCACGAGCAGGTGTGCCGCCTCGCAAACGTCTTGAAGGACCTGGACATCCGAAAAGGCGACCGCGTCATGATCTACATGCCGATGATCCCGCAGGCCGCCTTCGCCATGCTGGCTTGCGCACGCATCGGTGCGGTCCACTCGGTGGTTTTCGGCGGCTTTTCGCCGGACTCCATCGCCGACCGCATCGACGACGCCGAGGCCTCACTGGTGATCACCGCAGACGGAGGACTTCGGGGCCAAAAGCTCATTCCACTGAAAACCAACGTGGACGCAGCCATCGAAAAGGCCAGCACCAAGCCTCGCGTTTTGATGTTTCGGCACACCGGCACCGATGTGCCGTTGGACCCGAACCGAGACCGGGTTGCGAACGACCTGGTGGCGGCAGCGTCTGCGGACTGCCCCCCGGAGCCGATGAACGCAGAAGATCCCCTGTTCATCCTGTACACGTCCGGGTCCACCGGAAAGCCCAAGGGGGTGC
The DNA here is from genome assembly GCA_031800475.1 of Myxococcales bacterium LLY-WYZ-16_1. Taxonomy (GTDB): domain Bacteria; phylum Myxococcota; class Kuafuiibacteriia; order Kuafuiibacteriales; family Kuafuiibacteriaceae; genus Kuafuiihalomonas; species Kuafuiihalomonas phototrophica. The sequence continues at coordinate 4,097 of DAPKRQ010000363.1, read as the reverse complement.
TCCACACCACCGGGGGCTACATGGTCTACACTTCATATACCCACGAACTGGTGTTCGACTACCGAGACGGCGACGTCTACTGGTGCACGGCCGACGTCGGTTGGATCACCGGGCACAGCTACATCGTCTATGGCCCCATGGCGAACGGGGCCACCACTTTGATGTTCGAGGGGGTGCCGAACTATCCGGACGTGAGTCGGTTTTGGCAGGTGGTCGACAAGCACCAGGTCACCATCTTCTACACCGCTCCCACCGCGATCCGCTCGTTGATGCGCTTCGGCGAGGACCCGGTGAAAAAGACATCGCGGAAGTCCTTGCGGCTGCTCGGCACCGTGGGTGAGCCGATCAACCCCGAGGCTTGGAACTGGTACCACCGGATCGTCGGCGACGGTCGATGCCCCATCGTCGACACCTGGTGGCAGACCGAAACGGGCGGAATCCTGATCAGTCCCCTGCCCGGCGCCACGGACCTGAAGCCGGGCTCCGCCACCAAGCCCCTGTTCGGGGTGAAGCCGGCCATCGTGGACGGTGAAGGCCGGGTCCAGGAAGGCGCCTGCGAAGGCAACCTGGTGTTGACCGACAGTTGGCCGGGCCAGATGCGCACCGTGTATGGCGACCACGAACGGTTCGTGCAGACCTACTTCAGCACCTTCCCAGGCACGTACTTCACGGGCGACGGCGCGCGCCGGGACGAGGACGGCTACTACTGGATCACTGGCCGGGTCGACGACGTACTCAATGTCTCGGGACACCGCATGGGGACCGCCGAAGTGGAAAGCGCCCTGGTGTCCCACCCAGCCGTGTCCGAAGCGGCGGTGGTCGGATTTCCCCACGACATCAAGGGCCAAGGCATCTACTGCTACGTGTCTTTGGTGGCGGACGTCGAGCCCAGCGAAGCCTTGCGCTCGGAGCTGCGGGACTGGGTCCGAAAAGAGATTGGGCCCATCGCCACCCCGGACCACATTCAATGGGCTCCGGGTCTTCCGAAGACCCGTTCCGGCAAGATCATGCGGCGGATTCTGCGAAAGATCGCTTCGAACGAACATGACTCTCTCGGCGACACCACGACCCTGGCCGACCCGTCGGTGGTGGACACGCTGGTGTCTCAGCGCCGTGGCGCCTGAACGCCCCTCAGGTCGGCTCTTTCGAGACCGCGGGCCACCGGTCGGTCCGGGCCGCTAGACCTGGCCTGCGCAACCGGCGGCGCATCGAGTCTGTCTTCCCTTCCACCGCTCCCCCGAACAGACCGAGGCCCCGGCCGTTTACCGGAACGGCCGAAGGGCCGGCCGCTCCCCCGAACAGACCGAGGGGCCGGCCGTTTCCCGGAACGGCCGAGGGGCCGGAACGCCCCGGAATCGGGGCGACGCGTCACGGTGAGACGGCCTGTCGCGTGGCACCGATGCCGCCGCCCCCAACCGACCGGGGGCTCCCCGGATCCGTCCCTTGGCATGGTGACTGCAGCCATCTGGGTGCATGGAACACTTTGCCATCGTGACCACCCGTGCTGCCGACGCCGACCAGGTGTTGAAGCAACTGTCGGCCGATACCCTGAAGCGCACCGAGATCATGGTCCCTCTCCAAGCGTTCCAGCGCTTCGCAGACGACCTGAGCGACCTGGCTCACCTCACTCCCGCGGAGCCCGTGGACGTTCCAGGCGCCGGCGCCTGTGTGCACCTGGGAGACGGACCAGAGATCCAGCTGCAACAGGGAGAATCTCTGTCCGACATCCTCTACCGCCGGGGCTTTCCTGCGAAGGACGCCGAGCGCGTTCAAGATCACCTGGTTCGCGGCAAAGCGATCTTTTTCGTTCCGAACGAAGACCTGGATCCTACGGGGCTCACCATGGCCCTGGATCGCCAACCGGATGCGGACGTGGTGCGTCCCGACGCCGGTGCCAGCGCCACCCACGGATTTCGCGCTTTGCGGGGCGGCACGCGAATCCGACGGGATGTTCGCCCCGTCCAATTCGTGACCGGTCACCCCAAAGCGTGACCCAACCATCCCTCGAAAGGAGACCGAGACGATGTCGACATTTGCTACCCCCACCATTCCCCCCGAGCCGCTGGAGAGCCACCCCAAGTGGTGCATCGGCGCGGGCGCCGTGCTGGCCTCGTTGGGCGTGGCGGCCATCGCATTTCCCTGGTTCGCGACCCTGGCCGCCAACATTCTGTTCGGTGTCCTGCTGCTGGCGGCCGCCGCCAGCCAACTCGTCCTCGGAATCCGGATGCGCCCCCATGGAGATTGGGCCCTGCACATCGGAACCGGCGCGTTGTCGGCCATCGCGGGCGTCTTGCTCATCGCCATGCCGGTCCCCGGCGTCGTGACCCTGACCCTGCTGCTGTGCGCAGCTTTGGCTTTGGGGGGCGTCCTTCGCATCGCCGCGGGCGTGCAACGGCGGGACATGGCGGGTTGGCCATGGCGAGTGGCCAGCGGCGTCTTGTCCCTGATTCTGGCCACCCTGATCTTGGTCGGCTTTCCCCAGTCGGCGTTCTGGATCCTCGGCCTCGTGCTCGGAGTGGATCTGCTCTTTCAGGGCGTGGGCCTCATCGCTTGGGCGGGCGCCTACCGTCGCTGGCGCCGCGACATCGACCGAGAAGAGCCGACCCAACGATCCGATCGAGTGGGCCAAGCGAGCTGGGAGTCGTTCCCCGCCAGCGACCCGCCCGGATTCGGGCGCTGAGTTTCAGCTGCGGCGGACCTCGACAGCTCCGCTCGGTCAGCCTCGGTTTCCGGATGGCTTCGCTGCGACCGAGGTCCGAGGGGTCGGCCCGGCCGGCGGGCCGCTCTGCGGCCTTCGAGCTTCGGTCATTGCGGGCGGGCAAACTTCTGGGTCCAGTAAGTGTAATACTGCGAACCGTCGCGGGTGGCGTACCCCACCCCGAGTTCGGTCCAGTTGGACCGCATGATGTTGCGACAGTGACCCGGGGAATCGATCCATCCCTGCATCACCTCTTCCGGTGTTTCGTAGCCCGCGGCGATGTTTTCGCCGACCGACTGGTACCGGTAGCCCGTCTGCTCCACCCGTGCACCCGGCCCTTCGCCATCCGGATTGTCGTGGGCGAAGAAGCCGCGCCGGCCCATGTCTTCGGAATGGCCCCGGGCCGCCTCGCGCAGCAGGTCGTGGTGGGCCACGGGGCCCACCGGGGGCATGGGTACGCCGTCGCACTCGATGCCCGCAGCCCGGACTCGGTTCACCAACTCGAGCACCCGGCGCTCCAGGGCGGCTCGGGGGTCGGCCGGCGGATCGGGCTCGGGCAAAGGCTCTGGGTCCGGCTCGTCGGTCGGGTCCGGGTCCATCCACACCGGGTCGGGGTTGTCCGAGCCCATGCCGTCGTTGTGCCCGGGGGCGATGGGCCCCGGCTGCCCCTGTGGCGTCTCGGGACGGCTCGGGTCCTCGCCGCCGCAGCTCGAGGCCAACAAAAACAGCGCGGTGCCGAACGGGAGCCATCGCATGGCGCGCAACCTGCGAGTTTTTGGGCTTTCGTGCAAGCGCTTCGGGCCCTCCGAATCGGGCGGTTCCCCATAGACCGGTGGGTCTGCGAGCGCGCCGGTCGGAACAAAGTCGACAGCGATGGTGGCGGAGCGTCCGATCCGACATCGTCCTCGTTTCGAACCCCGTCCAACCTCCTTTTCGCGTTCCGAGGGACGGAAGGGCCCCCGAGGCCCGTTGCTCTCCGGACCGGGCTCGCACGAAGATGGCGGACGTGGGGGTGTCCTTCCCGGAAAGCGGCCGCGACGTCGGCTCCATCGGGTCCCCCGGCAGCCGGGACTCGGATGCCGAATTCGACCGCATCACCCGAGCCGCAGCCCGCATGCTGCAGACGCGGTGGGCTTCGCTTGCGCTCCACAAAGGAGGACGGCTCGTCATCGCCGCAACCTGCGGTCAGGCCCGCACTCCGATGGACCTGGCGGCCCAGGTGGTGACCGAGACTCGAGCGATGGCGGTGGGGGGACCGGGGGCCGGAGTCGATTCGATTCCCGTGCCCGAGTTGCCCCAAGCTCGGGCGGGCGCCGGCGTTCCGGTCTTCGGCCGGGAAGGCACATGCGCCGGCGCTTTGTGCGTCTTCACGGAAGCGGCCCGCAATTTCGACGACAAC
>DAPKRQ010000362.1:0-15908 GCA_031800475.1 Myxococcales bacterium LLY-WYZ-16_1 | reverse complement strand
CCCATGGTGGGGGCGGCGAACCAGTCAGGAGCGCTGGCCGCGGGAATGAAGTTCTTTTCCCCCAGCTCCCGAAGGAACCCAAACAACCCGTCGAAGAACCCCAACGGATTCAGAAAACCCAGCGGCTTGTCCCGGAGCAGTCCAAGCTGAGTCCAGGTCAAGATCTCGAACACCTCATCCAAGGTTCCCAGCCCCCCCGGCAGCACCACGAATGCGTCGGCCAACTGGGCCATGCGATGCTTGCGTTCCATCATGGAGCCCACGACCTCCAGCTCAGCCCCCTCGAGCATCACGCCTTCGCGTTCCACCAAGAATGCTGGAATGACGCCGGTCACTGGGGTGCCGGCTTTCAGCGCTGCATCTGCGGCCGCGCCCATCAAGCCGACCGTTCCGCCGCCGTAGACGACCCCGATGCCGCGCTGCCCCAAGAAGCGTCCCGCCTCTTCGGCCACGCGGAAGTAGGCCGGGTCCACGGCCGTGCTGGCCCCGCAAAACAGGGTGACCGTCGGAGGTCGGCCGCTCACTGGACGAGACCTCGGAACCGCAACCAGGTCCCGCGGAATTTTCGAGATCTCATGGCCCGACGCGAATACCCTGTCCGCCATGTCCGAACCAAGGGCCAAAAACGTATTGGGTACACCGCTCGCGGTGTGTGGCACCGACCCGGTCACCGGTTTCTATCGCGATGGCTGCTGCCATACCGGGGTCGAAGACCGGGGAAGCCACACCGTCTGTGCCACCGTGACCCGAGCGTTTCTCGAATACACGAAGGAGCGCGGCAACGACCTGAGCACACCGCGTCCCCAGTTCGGCTTTGCCGGGCTCGAACCTGGCGATCGGTGGTGCCTGTGTGCGTCCCGTTGGAAGGAAGCCCTGGAGGCGGGCGTGGCGCCCCCGGTCAATCTGGAGGCCACCCACGAAGCCGCCCTTCGCATCGTCGAGCTCGAAGCCCTGTTGAAGCACGGCACCACGAACAACCGGGCCTGAGCCGGGACTGGTCTCGGCGCCAGAGTGTCGTTTCTTTGACACTTGTCGAGGTCGAGTTCGGCACGCGACAAGTGGGTTCTTCGGTGCAAGAGCCTGGGGCGTTGGGAGGGCGTTCATGGTCAAAAGCGCAAGGAACTTGGAGGTCGACCTTCACACGATCGACTTCATGCGGGAAGTCATTGGAGAACTCGCGGGGACCCTGCAAGATGTCATCGGTTTCGCCGAATCCCGGGGCTTCGTGAGTCTGGTCGGTCGGAGGATCGGCGAAAGGCTCCTTCACGCATATCGTGTGGCTTGGGACGAGCCCCGCCTCGACCGAGAGCAGGTTGCCGATGCTCTCGTCGATCTGAAACGAAGAATCGACGGCGGATTTCGGGTGGTCGAGCAGTCCGATGAAGAGATTCGCTTGGAGAACTCTCGTTGCCCGTTCGGACCGAGCGTGCACGGGCGACCGACGCTCTGCATGATGACCTCGAACGTGTTCGGGACGCTGGCCTCCGAGAACCTCGGCTATGCGAGGGTTTCTTTGGACGAGACCATTGCAGAGGGACACGGCCGTTGTTGCGTCCGTGTCCGACTCCGCCCGAGTGTCGAAGACGACGGTGGCCGGGAATACTACGCTGCCGCCAAGGAACGGGGATGAGCGCGAACGCAGAGGCCTCGTTTCGTTTCTGGGATATCGCCCGATTCCTGGCCGAGCCGTGCATTCTCGTCGATCTTCGCGGAACCGTGGTTCAAGCGTCAGCCGACGTGAAGCGCCTGGCCCCAGTCGAGATCGGAGAGGATCTGTTTCGCTGGGTCGAGACCCCGCGCGACGCAGTCCTCGGCTTCTTGCGTAACGCCGCCCGTGCCCGCGATCCGATACCGGGAACCATCGAGTTTGCGGGACGTGAACGGTCCGAGCATGTTCGCGCCTGCCGATTTGGAGACCACTTTGGCGAGGCCCTGGTCTTCTTGCACTTCTCCGCGCGCATGTCTTTGGCTCAGCGCTTTCTTGCGCTCGATGAAGAAATGCGAACACGCGAGATCGAGACGCAACGCCGTCGCCAGGTAGAGCAGGAGCGTTGGGATCTGCAGCAAGAACTCGCGCGAAGCGAAAAGCTTCAGAGCTTGGGTCTGATGGCGGGCGGCGTGGCTCACGATTTCAACAATCTGTTGATGAGTGTTCTCGCGAACGCGGACCTCTGCCTCGAGGAAGTGAAGGGGTCTTGCATCGAGTCGTCCCTGCGAGACATCCGGGCGGCGGCACTTCAGGCCAGAGCTTTGTGCGGGGAGCTGTTGGCCTACGCAGGCAAAGGACAGTTCGTTTTGGAAACCGTCGATCTTCGCAGTCTGGTGCGAGAGGTCGTTTCGGTTTTGAAGGTGACCACGCCTGCCGAATGCGTCCTTCGGTGTGAGAACCGAACGGAAGTGGCGCTGCCGGTACGTGTGGACGCAGCTCAGATCAGGCAAGTGGTGATGAACCTCGTCACCAACGCCGTCGAGGCGCTTCGCGGTGAGGCAGGAAGCGTATCGGTGGATCAGAAGATCGTCGAATGCGACGAGGTCGCTCTGGCCGAACTTTCCTCAAGCGCTCCGAACATGAGGCCGGGTTCGTACGCGGCCGTGGACGTGATCGACACAGGTTGCGGCATGGACAAGGCCACTGCGAGTCGCATCTTCGACCCCTTTTTCAGCACCAAGCTTTCGGGCCGAGGCCTGGGCTTGGCTGCGACCGCCGGGATCGCGAGCTCTCACGGTGGAGGGATCGTCGTTTGGTCCGAGCCCGGGCGAGGGACCCATTTTCGAATGTTGCTGCCGTTGTCGTCCGAGTCCGTTGCGGCACCCGCCGACACGCCGTCGCCCGGTGCGGACTCGGGGCCTGTCGCGACGGTTCCCGTCCTTCTCGTGGACGACGACGAGATGGTCCGCCGCGCTGCCGTACGAATTCTGGAGCGAGGAGGCTTCGAAGTGGTGACCGCGTCGAGCGGCGACGAGGCATTGGCCATCTTCGAATCCCAGCCGGATCGGTTTGGCATCGCCATTTTGGACCTCACCATGCCGGGCAAGTCCGGGGTCCAAGTCTTCCGTGGCTTGCGAGCGATTCGACCCGAGCTGCCAGTGCTCTTGAGTAGCGGTTATACCGAGACGGAACTGGCAGCGAGCGATCTGGACATCCGGACCGACTTTCTTCAAAAGCCGTACCGCCCCCATGCGCTGTTGAGCAGAATCCATCAAATGCTCGCTAGACGAGACTGACGGCCCGTAAGTCGACGCGTCCAAGCTCACAGTGCGAAAGCGAGGCCCACGGAAAAGTCCAGGCCGAAGTCGACTTGGCTTCCGGCATCAGCCCCATATAGGGCGGGGCCGAGTTTGAGCGTGGTGTACAAGTCGATTCCCTCGATAATCTGGAAGTCGGCAAAGGGCCCGATCAAGATGGGAACGGCCACCGAGGTGAGATTCTGGTCCCCCAGGGTGAGGAGCATGGGAATCGACAATCCACCGCCCACGGTGACCCAGCGTTCGAGCTTCTTGCCGATGTGCAGCTCCGACGAGAGCAACCAGGCGAACACGGCGGCGTCTTCGGTCCGGCCGGTGCGCGGATCGATGCGGCCCGGTGAGACCACCTGCACCCCGAAGCCTGGCGTGAAGTCCAGGCCCACGACCACGTCGCGATTTTCGGTCAGAATGGTCTTGAGCTTGAACGCGCCGATGACCGTGACCCGGCCGGACAGACCTCCGCGCAGGAACCCGAAGCTGGCGGCGTCCAGGATCAACTCTCCGCCCATCGCGAGCCGGGGGCCCAGGGGTGCGAGCGCGCCGCCCCTCAGGACTCCGGAGTAGCCCGTTTCCCCAAAGACCGTGGGCCGAAGGGGCGTGGCGGACAGAAACCCGGTGCTCGCCGCCGCCGGCTCCGCGGCCAAGGTGATACCGGTCACCGATACGAAGGCCCCCAGGGCGACGCGGAGCACCCAGGCGGGCAACGCGGGTGCATCTCGAGCCTCGACGCAGGCGTCGCACGCGTGAGGAGCGGGGCGCGGGACGGGGCAGGCACGCGAGGCGCCCCAGGCGCTCGCTGAACCCATGCGGGAACCTCGGCTCACGGCCATCGGGGCCTATCCGTACGTGGGCCGAATGAAAAGTGGGGAACCGACTTCGACGTTCGAAAATGTCCCGTTCCGACCCGGATTCCCAGCTGGTAGACCCACCCCATGGCGGCATCCACAAACACCCACAACCCGCTCTTCGGGTACCTTTTGTGGCTTTTCGGCTTTCTCGGCTCCCATCGATTCTACTATGGGCGGCCGATCACCGGCACGATCTGGTTTTTCACACTGGGCCTGCTGTTCGTCGGATGGATCATCGACCTGTTTCTGATCCCTTCGATGGATCGAGAGGCGGACTTTCGCTATGCGCCGGGCGTCTTGGACTACAACGTGGCGTGGTTGCTGCTCACCTTCCTGGGATTCTTTGGCGTTCATCGATTCTACATGGGCAAGTGGCTGACCGGCGTGGTCTACCTGCTGACGGGAGGCTTGTTTACGGTGGGTGTCGTCTATGATTTTTGGACGCTGAACGGCCAGGTGAGCGAAGTGAACAGTCGGCTGAGTCACCACGGGTCGATTCTGCACCGCTGAAGCTGGCCCTCGGGCCGCCTACGAATGGCCGCGCTCATGTTGGACGGTACCCTGTCAAGGTACGCCAGCATGGGCGGGCTTCTCCAGATCCGTCTCCGGCTCCGGCGAAGCCAACGGGCTCCACGTCATGAACGCAGTCAGGCCGGCCATGACCAGGACGAAGATGCCGAACGCTTTGCGGAGCTGACCTGGACGAATCCGACCGGCCACGGCAGTGCCGCCGAGTGCCCCCAACACGGCGAAGCCGGACACCCAGCCGACCAGCATCGGGTCGATCTGGGCGTGCGACATGTGACCGGCGAAGCCCGAGGCGGCATTCATGGTGATCACGAAGAGGCTGGTGCCCACCGCTTCCGAAATGGGCAGACCTCCGAAGAACAGCAAGGCCGGAACAATCAAAAAGCCACCGCCGGCGCCGACCAGTCCCGTGACCGCACCCGTACCAAAACCGACCGCGGCAGCCCGGGTGTGGGAGGGCTCGGAGGGCACTTCATTCGGGTCTGGATTTTTCCGAGGGCGCGTCATCATCACCCCGGTCACAGCCATCATGAAGATGAACGCAGCCATGAGCGCGTCTGCCGGGAGGTATCCGGCCACCCAGCCCGCAGAGTAGGAACCCGCCATGGCCACCAGGCCGAATGAAAGACCGATCTTCCACCGCACTCGGCCCGACCACGCGTGCCGCAGGACGGCGATGGCGCTGGTGATCGCCACCACCAGCAAAGAGGTGGCGATCGCGTCTTTCGTAGGTTGATTCGCGAGGAACTTCAGAATCGGGACACTCAAGATCGAGCCGCCTCCTCCCAAAAGCCCCAAGAGCAGGCCCATTGCCAGGGAGGCGGCCGCAACCAATGGATTCATTCGGGGTCTCGGCTCAGGACGCAGATTCGTGCTCGACGGGTCGTTTGAAGCGATTCCACGCGAGCATGCCGCCTTCGAGGTTGGTGACGTCTCGAAAACCCATCTTCAGTAGGGCCTCGCCGGCTCGGGCGGAGCGTCGCCCGGAGCGGCATACCAAGAGGATCGGCTGGTCCGCTTTCCATTCGCTTGCCGCTCGCTCCACGCCGGCCAGCGGAACCAATTCCGCTTGGGGTATGTGTCCCAGTTCGCCGGCCCACTCGTCGGGTTCCCGGACGTCGACCACTCGATAGCGCTTCACATCGACTCCTCGGGCAGACGTTCGGTGCAAGCCCGAGGCACTCGATGGACTGCTGGGAGCGGGTTTGGCCGTTCCGCAAGCCCGATTGGCGGGGACCGCCACGTCCATCATCTTGGGGTGAGGCAGGTTCAGGTTCGCCATGAGTTCCGCGTACTCGTCGGCGCTTCGCACCTGGAGCCGTGGATTGGTCAGTCGTTCGGTCCCGATGGTGGTCACTCGGTTGCCCCGGTAGTCGTGAGCCGGAAAAACCAACGTATCGTCCGGAAGCTTCAAAAGAACGTTGAACAATGAATCGTATTGGGCGCGCGCATCGCCGTTTTGAAAGTCGGTGCGCCCCGTTCCCCCGATCAGCAGCGTATCCCCGGTGAAGACCCGATCGCCCATCAGCAGGGAGTAGGAATCGTCGGTATGACCGGGAGTATACAGGGCTTCGAACTCGAGGCCGTCCACTTCGATCACTTCATCGTCTTCGAAGGTGCGGCTCACGCATTCGGCTTGCGTCTGGGCACCCATGGCGGTGACGCAACCGGTCAGATCCCGAAGCTTGCCCAGTCCGGTCACGTGGTCGGCGTGCACGTGGGTATCCACCGCCTGGACCAGCTTCAAGTCCAGGTTCTCGATGGCCCGCAGGTACTCGTCGGTCCGATCGACCACCGGGTCGATGAGCAGGGCTTCTCCGCCTCGTCGCCGCGCGACCAGGTAGGTGTAGGTGCTGGAGTCGGGGTCGAAGAACTGCTCGAACAGCATGACCGGACCGCAATGAAGGAACCGTGCCAGGCCTGAGCAGCAGACCTGGAGCCGATATTCGGGTTCTTCTGCAACATGGGTGTTTCCGAACGGTTGCGATGTTTCACATGCTGAAACAAGATTGAAACATGGAGCCGGTCTATCCTGAAACACGACGCCTCTTCCGGGCACTGACCGACCTGCTGCCCGATGCGGCTGTGTTCGTGGTGGACCGCAACCGAGCCATTCGTTTTTGGAGTTCGGGTGCCGAGCGACTTTTGGGCTTTCGGGTCGACGAGGTCGTGGGCGAGCACTGCTTGAAGGCGAATCGCTGCACCAGCTGCATGCAGGGCTGCGGTTTGAGCACCCACGGCGAGCTTCGAGACGTGCCGCTGACCCTCTTCCGACCAGACGGCGTCGAAGTCTCGGTCTTGAAGTCGGCCCAGGCGTTCTACGGAGAGGACGGTTCGTTTCAAGGTGGCGTCGAGATCCTTCGACCCGCACCGGGTCCACCGAAAGATCCATTGCAGTTGTCTCGGTTCGAAGAGGTGGTCGACTTTCACGGGCTGAAGTCGCGCCACCCAGAGATGCATCTGGTCTTCGAGCGGATTCGAGCCGTGGCCGGTAGCGGGATCACCGTCCTGGTCCGCGGAGAGAGTGGTGCGGGTAAGGAGCTCGTGGCTCGGGCCGTACACGCGGAGAGCGGGCGCAAAGATGGGCCGTTCGTGGCGGTCAATTGTTCGGCTTTGACCGCGACCTTGGCCGAGAGCACGCTGTTCGGCCATCGCAAGGGTGCATTCACGGGAGCCCACGAGGACCGGGAGGGTCTGTTCGCCCAGGCAGACGGAGGAACCCTGTTTCTCGACGAAGTCGCCGAGCTCAGCCCAGATATGCAAGCTCGGTTGCTAAGAGTGCTCGAGGACGGCGAGGTCGTGCCCGTGGGGGGAGATGCGGCGGTTCAGGTCGACGTGCGGATCGTGGCCGCCACACATCGATCCCTTCGCGAGGAGGTGGCAGCGGGGCGATTCCGAGAAGATCTGATGTTTCGGCTGCGCGTGGTGCCGATCTATCTTCCGGCCCTCCGAGAGCGTCGTACGGACATCGAGCCGCTGATATGGCACTTTTTGCACCGCGAGCAGGTGGCGTCCACCCGGGCCGTGGCGCAGATCGAGCCGGACGCCATGCGCCGACTGATGGACCACACCTGGCCTGGCAACGTGCGGGAGCTGAAGAACGCGGTGCAGCACGCCTACGTGGTGGGCCGAGGCCCGGTGTTGGCGGCGAAAGACCTTCCCCGGGAGTTGCTGGAAAGCAGACGCGGAATGCTCCTTCCGATCCTCGGGGACGAACCGGCCGAATCCCGTCCGGCGTCCCGAGGGTGCGGACCGACGACGGACTGGGCTGCGACCCCCGAGGCCGGGCTCGGCCCGACCGATACGGGAGCGACCGGCCGGCAGGTCGGCGGCCGTGGGCTCAGTGGAAGCGCAGAGGGGAGCAGCGGAATGCAGAGCAGCGGAATCGGCGGAAGCGGCATGGGGGGCAGCAGAGTCGGCGGAAGCGGCATGGGCGGCAGCAGAATCGGCGGAAGCGGAAGGGGCGGCAGCGGGGCCAGCTGGCCTGCGGACGGAATGAAATTCATTCCGCCCTTCGACATCCGGCAAGGCGACAGGCCGTCGTCGAGCTTCGGAAATCGGCGCGGAACGACGCAGCCTCATTCGCCAGGCCCGTCGAATCCCGCGGGAACGGCGGACGTCGAGCGAATTCGGCGGGCGCTCGCCTCCCATCCGGGAGACTTGTCCGCTGCGGCTCGGGCTCTCGGCGTCAGTCGAACCACTCTGTGGCGGAAACGAAAGCGTTTCGGACTGTGAGGTTCGGCGCTCCGCATCGGACCGGGCTCCGGAGCGCCACGGTGGCGCTCAGCGTAGGTGCTTCAGGTCGATGTCGTTCAGGCGGGTTCGGACCCAGTTCCGCGCCTTCGAATGGATCGGAAGGGTTCGGCGGACAGCGGCCCACGCCAACACGAGTCCGAGACCGTAGCGTTTCGTACGAAAACGGAACTTACCCAAGCGATCGTCGACCTGAAGCCTCGCGCGTTCGACCATCGTTGGGGGGCTCGTTCGAGTCGATGTAAGCTCGTAGCCGAATCGGTCCATCAGCTCCCCACACGTCCACTCGATCAGCTCGATGGTGCGCTGCGACAGCTTCGTCCGCCATGCATCTGCAAGTGAGGGGTCGAGCTTGCCGTACGTCGATCGCTCGTCGACCGTGAGCATGTTCGGTTCGAAGTCTTCGCCGACCAGCTTGCACAGGCGCTGAAGCTCTGTTTCGGGATCTCGGACCAGGTCCTCATATCGGAGTTCGACGTAACGCGAGGGCTCCAGCTTTTCGCGAAGGCGCAACCAACGTTTGATCGGCTCGAGCCAGTACTCTGCGCCGAAAGTCGCGTCGCCGACCCATCCCATGCTGACGCAAGAGCGCGCCACCGCCCGTGGATCGCGGTTCAAGAAGACGAACTTTGTTTCGGGCCAAAGGTCTACAACGCGATCGAAACGGCTGTGTATCGTCGTCGTCAGGATCGGTGCGTCGTGTCGCGACGCCCGCTGTCGCCACATGCCGTAAACGAGCTCTTCGTAGCTCGTCGCTTTCGACAGCTCCGCGTGGTCGTACCGCGCCATCGAGACCATCCGGTCCTGCTGCATCCAGTCGCGAAACCACGTCAAATCCGGCCATCCGGTCTCGGGAGCCTGCGAAACGGCCTCCTCGAACTCGCCGCTGGCGTCCATTCGGGAATGACCCTCGACCATGATCCGCAGGAGCGTGGTTCCGCCTCGCAGGGGACCGACCATGACGAAAGCGGGGGCCGCGAGCGGGTCCGGAGGGAAGGAGCTCGGCGCCCCGGCAGCTCCTTTTGTCATCGTCGAGATCCTGGGTCCGGACCGGTCCTCAGTCAAGGCGGTCAACCGCAGCATGCATGCCACCGCCGCCAGTTCGTCGGCGACCGGGCCCGTGGTGGTCTGCCCGGTATTGCAGGCCGAAGTCAGCCGAGCCTCAGGGTCGCAGCCGGTACAGGCCGATGACGCGAAGACGGTCGGATGCGGGTGCGCGCGCACCGTGGACGTGGATCGGGGGCAGAGGGCTGCCGCCGTGGACCGCGTCGAGGACCACGATCGTGTAGCCTCGAGAGCTCCAGCTCTTCGGCCACCGGTCCGTGCACCACCGGCTCGGGCCAGCCCTGCTCAAGGCACGGACGCCGATGAGCTGTCCTTGTTCGTCGTGGATGGTGGCTCGAGTCGGTCGGAGCACGGTTTCGGTGTCGGTATCGAATCCGTAACGCTCCCACAGATTGAAGAAGCAGAGTCTCGTTTCGTCCTTCGTGGATCGAAACTCGAATCTTTCGAAAGGAGGTACACGAGAGAAAGCCCATCGACCGATCATGCGCTGCCGGCGGACTAGCGTGTCGACCAGATACTTGCGGGACTCCGCAGCCGAAAGCTGACCTGCGTCGACGGCCGCCTTCACGTGGGCTCGCGAGAATCGCATCACGATTTTGGCCGCCCAATAGTCGTCGAGTGCGTCGCGGACTTTGAACGGAAGGAACGGATAGTATGGCTTCCAGGAAGCAGGGTTGAATGCCGAGATCCCGAATCGGCCTACTCCACGCAGGTCTGGAACCCGATACGCATCCCAAGGTCGATTGTACAGACCGAGCGAAAACAGGGACGGTACCGCGTACCCAAAGTCGAACAGATGAGCGAATCCGTCTTCGGGATAGCGGTCGATCCACGCCAGGTTACCCAGCGCCTTGCCGAAGTCGAGCAGGTAGTGCTCCACGTGATGCCGGTCCGAACCCGGTGGATCTTCGACCCAAATGTCGAGCCAGTTGTCGGGTTTCACGTCGGTGTGCTCGACCCAAGCGAAAAACACATGTTGCCCACGGAGCTCCCGCCGGTATTCGTGGGGTACGATGTCGTTTGGATCTCCCTCTCTCGTGCCGCGTACGGCATAGCCCCCGAGGGGCTCTCCGGGGAGGTACTTGCTGAAGAGGCCTCGAAAGCGCCCGTCCGCCGTTCGCGCCACCCGTTTCAAGGCTTCGTCCAGCTTGCCGGTATCCAATGGCACATCGTCGCCCAGCTCTCGGGCGCGGACGGCGTCCTCGGCCAAGACGAGCGCTTCGCGCGAAAAGTACACGATGTCGTCTTCGGGGACGTTGAAGCCGCATGCCCATAACAGCCGCTGTACGATCACGTCTGCAGCCGATTCGTTTTCGGGAATGGTGGCTTGATCGAACTTCAGGACGTAGCGATGCCCCCGGGGGTCCTCGACGAGCAATCGCGGCGGCTGAGGGTCCCACTCGGCCTCATGTACCCACAGCGGTCCGTCTGGCTCGGGAGGCCCGTCACCCGGGGGACCACGCCGGATCTGTTCCGGCGTGAGCGAGCGCCGACCGATCCGGTTCGTGAACCAGGTGGAGTCGGGCACTTCGCCGAGAGCGTTTACGTTTCGGGCTCGTGAAAATCGCTTGGCGGAGAGGGCTCGGTCGGTGGGGCGTACGAGGAGCTCTTGGAAAAAGAAGTAGTTTCGGTAGAATTCATTTTTCGAAGGACGAGTCTCGACGGGCTGCCGGTCGTCGACTTGCCACACGACGTCCGCATTATCGAAGCGTACGGTCTTCAGGGGGCCCTCGTCGCCATGAGCACAAGCGGTGGAAACCACGAAAGCGAACGATAGGAGTTGCTTCCGTGCATGGGGCGTCGCGCCGGACGTAGTCACCATCGTCGCCTCAGTCGGTCCGGCCCGGCCAGGTCGAGCCCGATCTCCAGGTTGAACAAGACGTTGCCCAAGCGGGACCCGGCTACCTGCAGCCGGACCAGCCGGGTGGTTCGTTCCGAAATCTCGAGACCGCCGCCGAAGCCGAGCTGGGGGGCGTCGAAGACCTGGCTCGGCCTAGAGAAAACCCTGCCCACGTCGACGAACAGGAATCCACTCAGGACGCTGATCACTGGGAAGCGGTACTCGGCGGAGGCCAGCCAGAGGGCTTGGTCGCGGAACCGCCCTCGACGATGACCGCGCAGGTCGAAGGGGCCGCCCAACTCCGGGAGTTCGAGGACAGGGACGGACTCCACCGGTGCCCCTACGGCCTCTCCGTACAGGCGCAGGACCAGGACACGGGTCCCCGCGAACAGATCCACGTGTCGTCGCAGGTCGACGCCGCCGCGAAAGAAGAAGCTGTCCGGGCGAGCCAGCACCTGATTGGCGGCGATGAAGGCGCGGGCGAACCATCCGCTTGACTGAGTCGAGGGCGGTAAAACGGGGTTGGTGACGTGAAGACTGTCGTAACGGATGTCGATCTCGAGAACGAGGGTGTTGAAGGGATCGTCGAAGTACCGCAATTCGTCGACCCGGTAGACGTCCCCGACGTTCACGGGTGTCGATTCGATATCGCGTTCCGAAATGTCCTGCCAGATCCACGCGAGTCGAGTGCGTAGCTCGACCCGTTCGTCGAGTTGGTGAATGGGCGTTAGATCCAAAACCACCCGGTCACGAAAGGTGGCGCTCTCGACGGACACGGAAGAGTCATAGGGATCGAGGCGACTGTTCAACGTGGAGGGAGCCACGAGGTTGCTCGTGTTTCCGACTCCATGAAAACGAACGTCGGGTTGGCCGTCGTAAGTGAAACGAAGCTCGACCCGATTTCGGTCTCCCAAGAGGCCGCCGGTGTCCAAACGAAGATCGACTCCCGAAGTGAGACGACCGCCGAAAGCTGCAGTGAGGGACAAGCGAGGACCACCTTTGCCGGTCAGATCGCGGTGAACGACCGTGCCCCCGGCGCTGACCCCGAATGGCGTTTCGATCCGGAGGATGGGAAAGGCGCCGAACGTTCGCTCGCGGTTGAAGAAAATCGACTCGAAGCGGGCCCGGAGTTGTCCGGCGTCGAAGGCATACAGGACGCCTCGAATCGGCAAGAAGATGATAAAGGCGAGCCCGCGAGGCACGAACAGGAGAGCGCGAACGGCCGGAGAGGCTCGTTCGGCGGGGGGGGCTTTGGAGTAACCGGCGGCTTCGTCCGGACGGGGGGCTGCAGTCGATGGAGCAGACGGGCGCGCCGCGGTGGAAGTGGTGGTCGAAGCGCTCGAGTTGGAGGCCGCAGGCTGACGGGGCTGCGAAGCCGTGGCCGTAAAAACGACGACAGCGGGTTTAGAAGGCGGGAGAGAGGCGACGGTCGCAGGGGCTGTCGGCGACGAGGTGGTCGTGTCGCTCCGGTGCGTAGGCCCGATGGCCATGAGCGGCTCCGCGCTGCTCGCTTCGGGAATCCAGGTCGCGGGAGCCTGTGGGCGGGTGGTGGGCGGTGCTCCGCCCCGGTCCAACTCGGCCCCGGCGGGCGGAAGACCCGCCGCAGCCGAAACGCGGACCGACGAAAGCGCGAGTGCGAGGCCGAATCCGAGCGAGTGCGCCCTGCAAGGCGTCTTCAGAGGGCTCGACGCTCCGCCCATCCGTATCGCATCGATCGCCCCTCGCTGCAGGTCCAGTTTGGACCGGATGGGAGCCCGGGTTTTTCGCGCTCCTGCGACCGCTGAGCTCTGCGGCCGTGACCCTACGGCTCCGTCCGGGGTCGGTCCGAAAGGGGCGAAGTGCTCGGGCTCGGTCTGGTTTTCAACGCCGACGCCGGTTTCGTCGGGCCTTGTCGAGACCGGAACTCAGGCGACCCTCGGGCCGGACGAGCCTTTTTCGGCGGGGCCAGCCGGTGAGGCGGCGGATCACGTAGAGGGCTGCCAGGGCAGCGATGCCCAAAGCCACGATTTCTTGAAGTCCCAACACGCCCGCAGCCCCAACTGCGACCCTCTCGCAGAGGTCCCCGGGTACGAAAGGAAATCCGAACCCGTGGTGGGGCGATGAGTGTCCCTTGCGGAGTGGGCCCTCAGGTGAAGCCCAGGAGTCGTCCCCCTTGGTACACGGCGAAGGCGGCCACCCACGCCAGCACGCCCATGAACCCGAGCGAAAAGAGGGTCCATTTCCATCCACCCGTCTCTCGCCGGATGATCGCCAGGGTGCTCATGCATTGGGGCGCGTACAGAAAGAACACCAGCAAAGACAGCCCCACGAGCGGTGTGTAGACCGGACGTCCCGTGTCGGCATCTCGCTCGGCCCGAAGCCTTTCGCGGAGGGGGGTCATGTCTTCTTCCGCGTCTGAGACCCCGTACACCAGGGCCATGGTCGACACGAACACCTCGCGGGCGGCGAACGAGGCCAGCAGCCCAACCCCGATCTTCCAATCGTAGCCCAAGGGCTCGATGGCCGGTTCGATCGTTCGCCCGATGTGCCCCGCCACCGACTGAGCCACCTGTGCGTCGGCGGGCGCGTCGGCCGGCGCCCGGGGGAAGTACAGCATCGCCCACATGACGATGGAGATGGCCAAGATGATGCTGCCGGCATCCCGCATGAAGACCCAGCATCGGTCGCCGACTCGGCGCAGCACGTCGACCACTCGCGGGAGGCGGTAGGTCGGAAGCTCCAAAACCAAGGCCGGTGTGGGACTGGCCAGGACCGTTTTCTTGAGCACGAAGGCCACGAACACTGCCGTCGCGGCCGACAGGGCGTACAGCCCGAACATCATCAACCCGCCGACCGAAAACGGCCCTACCGAGCCCGACCGAGAGAACAGGGCGCCGATCAGCAGCGCGTACACGGGAAGCCGCGCACTGCAACTCATGAGCGGAGTGACCAAGATCGTGACGAGGCGGTCTTTGCGGTTTTCGATCCCTCGGGTGGCCATGATGGCCGGGACCGCGCAGGCGAAGCCGGAAAGGAGTGGCACGAAGGCCTTTCCATGCAAGCCGGCTTTCGCCATGAACCGATCGGACAAGTACGCGGCTCGGGCCAGGTAGCCCGAGTCTTCGAGTACTGCCAACACCAGGAACAAAAGCGCGATCTGCGGCAGGAATACGATGACGTTCCCGACACCCCCGACGATGCCGTCTATGAACAGGTCGGCGAGCGCACCGTCTGGCAGGATCGACGCCGCCACCGTTTGAGTCCCGGCGACCAGGGTTTCGATCCAACCGACAAGTGGATCCACCCAAGCGAACAGACCCTGAAACAACAGGAACATCACCGTGGTGAAAACCGCCGTACCGATCCACGGGTGTAGCAGCCAGCGGTCGACCCGGTCGCTCAGGGCGTCCGCGTCGGCCCGGGTACCGCGGGTCCAACACGCGTCAGCGATGCGGCTGGCCTGGGCTTGGCGGGCCTCGATCAGGGCCGTGGGCAGGTCTGGGTGCTCTGCCAGGGTCCGATGGGCTTGTTCGGCGGCGGCCTCCAGATCGGGCCGCCCGTGCACCGGGTGCTCTTCGTCGTCGGGCGTGGCGTCGGTCGAGGCCAGGCTCGACAGGAGCCAGCGAGCTTCGGGCAGGCCGCCAGCCAGGATCTGCGCCAGGTCTTCCAGGGCGCTTCGATGCTCCGGCGCCAGGTCGGGCGCGGGAGCATGGGGGCGCGGCGCGTGGATCGCCTGGACCACGGCCGCATTCAGGTCGTCCAGGCCAGTGCCCTTTCGGGCCGATACCGGCACGACCGGAACGCCGCCCAAGGCGCGGGACAGGGCGTCCGTGTCGACCCGGGCGCCGCTCCGCTCCACTTCGTCCATCATGTTGAGGGCCACCACGGTCGGCAGCTCCAGCTCCAATATCGACAGGGCCAGGTATAGATTCCGTTCCAGATGGGTGGCATCGACCACCAACAAGACCGCATCGGGGGGCGGCCCGTTGCGACCGGTCAGAGCCTCGAACGCCACCGACTCGTCTCGGCTCCGCGCCACCAGGCTGTAGGTGCCGGGAAGGTCGAGGATGTCCACGTCCCCTTCCTGCGTGCGCAATCGTCCGGAGCGTCGCTCGACCGTGACGCCGGGGTAGTTGCCCACCCGCTGGCGCAGCCCGGTCAGTTGGTTGAAAAGGGTCGTCTTTCCGCAGTTGGGATTCCCCGCGAGGGCGACGGTGGTCATGCGTCGATTTCGAAAGCGCGGGCGTCGTGCGCCCGGAGCGAGACTCGGGTTCCGACCAAGGAAAGCTGCATCGGCCCGCCGAAGGGCGCCCGTTTGAGCACCTGCACGGACCGGCCGGGCACCAAGCCGAGCTCCATGAGGCGGAGTGTGGTCGGCGAGGGCTTTTGCACCTTCTTCACCACCGCGGATCGACCGGTGGGCAGCTGGTCCAGGGTCACGGTCCGAACGGAACGCATTTTGAGAACGAGAGTCAATCTCTTCGACCCGGTTGCGCCGTTCCGATGTCCCTCTGGAGTCGGTCTCCTCGGGTGGCTTACCGGACCCCCTGGGTCGCGGTGGTCGGGTCTGTGGGGTCTGTGGGGTCTGTCGGGGCTCGTGGGGCTCTCGGGGCTCTCGGGGCTCTCGAGGCTCGTGGGTCTCTCGAGGC
>DAPKRQ010000361.1:0-11494 GCA_031800475.1 Myxococcales bacterium LLY-WYZ-16_1 | reverse complement strand
GGCCGGCCTGCTCCTCGAACGCCGTCAAAAACGCGATCACGTCATGCTTCGTCCGGGCTTCGATCTCGTCGGACCTGCGGGCCAGGGCGTCGAAGTCCAGCCCGGCCTCGGTCTGGCGCAGGGCCGCCACGTCGTCGGCCGGCACGAGCCCGAGGTCCGCCATGGCCTCGCAGACCGCCAGCTCCACCTGCAGCCAGGTCCGGACCTTGTGGGTTTCGCTCCAGAGCGCACCGATGTCGTCGGGGGTGTAGCGGGGGATCAAAACCCCCCGGCCATAAAGGGGTGGTCACGGCGGGGCAACCCAGGCGAGCAGCCCGGTGACGAAGAAGAAGGCCACCGCGGTCGAGATGGCGGCTGTGGCACCTCGGGCCACCCAGCGCCGGTGCCCGGGATCGGCCCATCGGGGACGATCCCGGGCTCCAGCCGGCAGGGGCTGGGTATCGGACGCTTCTTCGAAGCCCGGTGGCGGTTTCGGGGGCAGACGAGACAGCCCTGGACGCCGAACGGTCGGTCCATCGGGAGCCACTCGAACGGGCGCAGAGGGGGGCCCTTGCCGAGCCGGCGCCTCCAACGGACCCGACCCGTTCGCCCGGGCCTCGTCCCGGCGCCCCGGCGCTTGGGGCACCGGACCGCTTCGAGCCCAGGCCGCTCGCAGCGCCTCGAACCACACCTGGACCCCGGGCGGCCGAAGGCGAGGGTCCGTCCGCAACCCGGCTTGCACGAAAGCGAGATGGGGCGGCACCGTCTCCGCCCGGTCCGCCGACCGCAGTGCCCAGGGCGGATCGCCGGTGGCGAGCTCCCACGCGACCGCGGCGAGACCGTAGACGTCGGCGGCCGCGCTTCCGTCCGGGCTCGAGGCCCCCTCTTCCAGCCCGGACACCGCTTCGGGCGCCGCCCGCGCCAGGGCTGCGCACCCCCGGGCCCGAAGGGCCCGGCACCGGGCCTCGGGCGTCGTGGCCGCTGCCACCCCCCAGTCCGTCAGCACCGGACCTTCGGCGGTCAGGGCGATGGCGTGCAGCTGGATGGCCCCATGGGGCCGGCGCTGTCGAGCCAGGTCCGCCACCAGCGGCTCCAGCAGGTCCAAGATCGACGTCTGGCTCCAGGGGCCCAGACCTGCCCGACGCCGCTCCCGAAGCAGCTGTGCCAAGCTCGGGCCCGCCGGCTCGGCGTAGACCAGGCGATCCGGCACGGCGAAGCCCCGGAGCCGCCCCGGACCGGCCTGCTCTCCCTCGGCCCAGGCGGCAGCCCCCCGCTGGAAGCGACGCCGCGCCTCGGCCAGGGCCACCATGCCCGGCGCCAAAACCAGCACGCGCACGGGGGAACCGTCGGGCGACAGCGCCCCACACAGCACGCGACCCCACGGCGAGTGCCCTGCCGGCTCCAGCCGTTCCAGGTCGGCGACCCGATGGTCCCCCGGCACCCGGCGGGGCCGAGGCGGCGGCCGGACTTCGGTTTCGCCCTCGGCCGTAGGTCCCGGATGTCCGCAGGTTCCACACGCCCCCTTTTCGGGCCGGGCGCGCTTGCACCACGGGCAAGCATTCGTTCCCATGCCGCAGGCTGGAGCAAAGGTCGGGCCACACCCCGGGGCCTCGAAGACGGGGCGAAAGGACACCTCCCCTTCGGCCGGCGCCCGTGCGACGGTCCGATTTTCGAACGACGATGGCGCGATGGTTCGATATTCGGCGGGTAGACTCCGCAGCCCGGACCGCCGCCGTGGCCGAAGCCTTGTCCGAAGCCGGGTTGCCCAGCGCCCGGAAGCTGGCCGAGCCCTTCGAACGATTGCTGCAGGACTCGACCTTCGCCGCCCGGGCCGAAGACGCGGTCCGCCTGCTGGGCGACACGACGGACCCGGCGCGAGCCTTGGGGGCCTTGGAGGAGGTACGAACTCGGTTGAGGGAACTCGGCCAGCCCCCAGGCCGATTGTGGCTTCCGCTGCCCATGAAGCTGGCGTTCACCCTGGCGGGCTCGAGCCCGTGGGCCGGCCGGGTGCTGGCCCGAGACCCCGAGGCCTTGTTCGACCTGGCCGACACGGTGGAAGCCGGCCGGCTCGGCCGGGAGCCGCCACCGTCGCCACGACCTTGGCTGCGGGCGGCGAGCGGAGACGATGCTCGTCTCGAACGAATCCTTCGAAGAGCTCGCAACCGCCACATGCTTCACGTCGCCCTGGCCGAGCTGTGGGATCGGGACGTCCGCCGGACATCACGGAGCATGTCCGAGCTGGCCGACGCCTGTATCGAAGCAGCTTTTTGCCATCACCGAGAGCGCGTGCTGGCCAAATACGGGCCGTTGGACCCTCCCTGCCGCGCCGCGGTGATCGGCATGGGAAAGCTCGGAGGGCGCGAGCTCAACTTCTCTTCCGACGTGGACCTGATCTACGTGTACGAACACGACGAGGGCGGCGCAGGTGAGCTGAATCCGCATCAGCTTCACGTCAAGCTGTTCGAAGGCTTGTCGAGCACCCTGTCTCGACTCACCGGGGACGGGTTCGTCTTTCGGGTGGACCTCGATCTTCGGCCAGAGGGCAGGAGGGGCGTGCTGGCCAACAGCCTCGCTGGTCTCGAGCGTTACTACGAGGCCTGGGGCCGAACTTGGGAGCGGGCAGCCTGGATTCGAGCCCGACCGGTGGCGGGGGACCTGGACCTGGGCGAAGAAGTCATCGAGATGCTTCGGCCCTTCGTATTTCGGCGCAGTATGGATCTGTCCCAGGTCGAGGCGCTGGTGAAGATGAAGGCCGACATCGACCGGGCCGAGCGCCGCACCCAGCGGGCGGGAACGGTCGACGTGAAACTGGGTCGAGGTGGCATCCGAGAGGTGGAGTTCTTCGTGCAGGCCCACCAGCTGCTCTACGGAGGTCGGCAGGTCGAGCTGCGGCGCCGAGGGACGCTCGATGCCTTGGAGGGCCTGGTCGCCACGGGTCACGTCTCGGCCCAGGTACGGGACGATTTGGACGCCGCCTATCGCTGGCTCCGCCGGTTGGAGCACCGAGTTCAGCTGCGAGACGACCAACAGACCCACCGCCTGCCCTCCGATCCGGATGGCCTGTCTTGGCTGGCCCACACCTTCGGCCTTTCGATCGAAGCGCTGCAGAGCCACACGCGCCAGCACACCGATCGGGTGAGCGAACTCTTCGAAAACCTGCTCGGCCGAGTCGATGACGTGGATCCGCTGCCCGACCCACTCGAGACGGTGATGGACCCGTCCGTACCCGAAACGGACCGGCTCGAGGCAGCCCATCGCCTGGGGGCGATGCGACCGGACGCAGCACTCGTTTCGGTCGATCGATGCCAGAGGATGCCGGGGACCGGCCTTTTCGAGCCCGGAGATACGGTGGGCCCCCGGCTACTCCTGGACTGCTTCGAAAGCCCGATTCCGGACCGAGCCCTGGTGCACCTGCCCGACTTTCTTCAACAGCTGCGGCGCCACCAAACATACCGCGCCCAGCTGGAACGACCGGATCTGCGCCGAGGCGTGGCCCGACTGCTCGGCACCAGCGACCTGCTCGCCCAAATCTTGGTGACCGACCCGCGGCTGCTGCGCCTGGTGCTGCTGCAGGCAAGCTTGCCCGGCCCGGACCGGATGGCGGAGCTCCTTCGGGAAGCGGTCGACTGGGACGGCGACCCGGAGACTCGACTGATTCAGATGCGGCGTTTCAAGCAGCAAGAGCTCCTCCGCACCGCCGTTTTCGATCTTGCGGGCGCCCTTTCGCTCGAAGACGTGGAGGTCCGTCTCACCCAGCTCGCGGAGTGCATCATCGAGGCCTGTCTGAATCTGGCCCTCCGCCAGATGGTCGAACGCTACGGCGAGCCCCCTCCCGAATGCACCTTGGCGCTGTTGGGGGCGGGCGCCTTGGGCGCGTCTGAAATGACCTATCGAACCGACGTGGATCTGGCCGCGATCCACCTGGGCTCGGGAGAGACTTCGGGCGGCAGCCGCGGCAGCACCTCGGTGACCGAGCTGTGGACGAAGGTGGTGCAGCGTTTCGTGTCCTATCTGACCTTGCCGATGGCCGGAGGGGACCTCTACCCCGTCGACATGCGCCTGAGGCCCTCGGGCAACCAAGGCACCCTCCTCACGAGCCTGCCAGCGTTTCGCGAGTATCACCGGCGCTCGGCCCAGCTGTGGGAGCGCCAGGCCCTGGTGCGGACCCGGCCGATCTCGACCGGCGCTGCTGCGGAGGTGTCGGCGGCCATCGAGGAGGCGGCCTACGACGGGCCACCGCCCCGGCGGCACGAAGTCCACGCCATGAAGGAGCGCTTGGCCGCCGAGCACCGCCGCGGGCCGCGGCCCGACGCCGAACTCAAGTACGGGCCCGGGGGCATCTTGGAGCTCCAATTCATGCTCCAATACCTGCAACTCCGCGAGGGGCGAAACGATCCCCGGCTGCGAACTCCTCGTCCGCGTGAAGCCCTGCGGCGCCTGGCGGACGCCGGAATACTGGAGCCACGTTCTGCCGACGCCCTTCGGGCCGCATACGACCGGCTTCGACGTGAACAGAACCTCGTCCGGCTGCTGCAGGACGAAGTCGTCCACCGGCACGCAACCCGCTCTAGCGGACCGGACCAGATCTCTTTGGACGAAGCCCGCGAACAGATTCGGCGGAGCTACAGTCGCGTCATGGGGAGACATTGAATGATCCCACCCAATGGATGTTACCCGTCTTGGACCTTGGTGAAGGGGTCACCGTGCGTGTCTCGGTGAGACAGCACGTGCGGTGGCGCTTCGACCGCTACCGCACGCTGCTCGACGCCTTGGGTCGACAAGGCCGCTCTCTGGCCGCGTTCTCGTCCCTCCCCCATCTGCCCCCCGACCTGCGGACTGCGGATGATGCCATACGCGTCCATCTATCCGACCGGCTGCGGCAAGACTTGCACCGGGGTGTGGAGCTTCCCGACGACCGGGCTCCGCCGAGGGAAGGACCCGACTTGGTCGCCCTTCGGATCGCGCAAAACGACCCGGAGCTCGACTTGGTGCGGCTCCATCCTTGGCGCGCCTTTCACCAGGACCGACTCGCTCGGGCGATTCGCGGGTCCCTCGAAGAGAGTTTGCGGGAGATCGGCGAGGGTCCCGGCGGCGAAGACGTGGCTTTCGCCGCGGCACTCGGCCTGGTGGCATCCCTGAGAAGCCGCTGCGCGAGCCGTGCCCAGGCCATGCTCGTCGCGTCGTGGCTGCAGGCCGAAGTGGACCGCTTGGCGGACAGCCCTTGGGCCGAGCAGATCTCGCCGCAGTTCGGGCTCCGGTGGATGACTCTGATTCAGCCCTTGGCTCTCGGCGTCGACGCATACGAGCTCGCCCGTTGCCCCCTCGGCTTTTACGGGACCGAGCCTCTGGCGATGCAGTGGGCAAGAAAGATTCTGACCGAGCCTCTCGAAGAGATTCCATTACACCGAGCAGAAGAGGCCCTGTCCCTTCGGTTGGTTTCGACTCCGGATGCCGCCTTGCGGGTGACGCGGTCCGCTTTCCTCGAACGGCTCCGAGACGGCCTTTTGGCCGCGTTGGACCACGTGAGTCGGTCCGGGGCACTTCCGCAGGCAGCGGAACCACTCCGAGCCGCAGCCGGGTCTTTGCTGCAGCTCACCCGAGACACCTTCAACTCGCGCCGCCGGAAAGTACTCGCACACACGCTGCGGGAGCTCGAATTGCCTGTTTCGCTTCGAGAGAAGCTGGACGCGCTCTTGGAGCAGGCCGAAGCACTGGCGGCCGGCCGACCCGAGTCGGTGGCGCCCGGGGCCGACCTCCTCGTCTGGGGGCGGCGCATGGCGCAGGCCGCGCTCACCCTGCGACTCGATGAAGTGGTTACCGAAAGGCTCGGACTCGAACGGATCGTGGTCGAGCCGAGCGAGTCGGGCAGGGTCGCCCACGCCGAGGGCCGCGCTCTGGGGCTGGGGCTGAACGAAGGTGTGCCTGCCTACCATTTTCGTCGACGGGAACGACAGACGTCCGCCCACGTCGACCTGCGGGTCGAGCCTTGGGCCGAGGCCCGGGCGGAGCGCAGCCTCCGGGCCGTCCTGACCCCGGTGGCATCTCGTTTTGGCGGGCGAGAAGGTCTTTCGTTCGACGAAAGCGGGCCCGATCGCTGGCGGGTGCAAGGCCCGGTGTGGGCGGTGGTCCGGTGGGCGGTTCAGATCCGGCAGGCCGTGGACCGCTGCATCGACGATCTCACCGACGACAGCTCCGAGATCTCGACGCGAAGGCTGCGGCTCGAGGCCCGGCTGGAGCGGCTGGAACGCCGGGCGGCGCGGGACCCTTCTCGAAGTCTGGATGACGAGATCGCCCTTTTGCGACAGGAGCGCCAAGACCTGCGGGACCGGGCACCCGTGGCGGCGGGAATCGCCGTAGCCCGCGCCGGCGTTCGAGAAGGCCCGTGGGTGCCCCGGACCCGGGCCCGTCAGGCTGCCGAGGGTGTACGCTGGGCCCGCGACCTGCCCCAAGGACCCGACCGGCTTCGGGCCGAGCCGGTTCGGCTTCGGGTGCATGGCCGGGACGGACAGGCGCCGGTGGAAGAGGACGGGGTGGCCAACAGAGGGCTCCTCTTCGACGAGGCCACGGTGCAGGGCTTGGAGGACGAGGCCCGTCTCGAGGGCGTACGGTTCGAGCCGCCCTTGCCGATGGCGCTGCGGGCACTGTGCACGGCCGGCACGATGCCTCTTTGGGTGGAGCCTCGGGCTGCCCTGGTGCTCCGGCGGGTGCGACCCGGTTGGTGGGAGTGGGTGGCGCCCGAGTGCAGGCTGCACGCCTGGGCCCAGCAGCGCGTCGAAACGGCCGATTTGCACTCGGCCCCGTGACCGGGAGCGGCCGAACTCCACCCGGGCAGCGCAACCGGGTACCCTGCGGGCCGTGGCGGAGGTGGCGCGTCCATTCGAGCGGGCCGTGCTCTCGGTCGAGCGTGCGACGCGGGCGCTGTCCTACTACAGCCCCGAGCACCCGGTGTTTCTGCAGCATCTCGAGGATGCCTTTCGCCAGGTGACGGCAGTCCTTCAAGAAGCTTCGGTCTTGACCTTGGGAGGCGGCGGCAGCCAGCTGTTGTTCCATCCGGACGCTGCAGGCCTTTCCGACGGGCCAGCGCGGGTCCTCGCCCACCGTCTTTTCGAGCTGTCGGTCGCTGGTATTCGTTTCGAGCGAGGCTTAGGCGAAGACGGATTTTCGCGGCTGCTGGTGGGCCTCGCCCACTCCCCTGCTCGGATCCGGGCCCAGGGAGGACTTGCCGCCGTGGTGGGACCTGCCCGAGGTCTGACGGTGATGGAAGTCGACTTCGACCGGATCTTTCGAGGCGAAGTAGAGAACCTATCCGAATTCGTGGGTGAGGACGCGGTGGCTGAAGCAGCCTTGAAAGCGCTCTTGCGGTGGCGCGACTCCCGCGAAGAGGGCGGAGCGGGCGACGAACTCGTCGTCGAGCAAGAAGCGGTCCGCACCCCTCGGGCTCTGGGAGATTTTCTGGAAGATCTCTTGGCGAAAGCCGAACCCGGCACCGTCCAGGCTTCCGGCTCGGCCCGGTCCTCCCCGGTCGGGCGCGCCCTCGGCGCCGGGGAGGTGGCGGAATTGGCCCACCGGGCCTTTTGGTCCCACCACCGCTCGGCCGCAGCCCGTGCCTCCGACCCTGCCGGTTTGGCCGCTGCCGCGGACCACCTGTCGTCGACCCTGGTTCGCTTGGCCCCGCCGGCCCGCTTCGCGCTGCTGCGGCGACTGGCCGGGCAGGAGGAAGACCCGGAAGATCCCGTGGCAGTCCGGCGGGTCGCGGAGCGCTTGGGCGACGACGCCATCGTCGAGGCGGTAGCTGCCGCCCTGTCGGACCCGGGTCAGGGAGACGGCCTGGCCCGGTCGATCGGTGATCTGATCCGCCGCATGCGCCCGGTGCAAGGCGAGCGAAATCGGCTGTTGGAACGACTCGAACGCGGCACGGCAGGGATCCGGTCGGGCGGCGTACTGTGGCAAGAACTTCGTTCTCGCGCCCTCGACCAGCCCGGACTCGGACTGCTCGAGCTCCAAAGCGACCAGGTCCTTCCAGGCCTGCTGCGGGCGGCTCGCAAGAGGCGACAGGGAGCCCTGTCACCGGTTTGGGGCCAAGATGTCCTGTTCTCTGCCGACGATCGGGCGATCGAAGCATTCGAGCACACGGTCGTCCTGTCGCTGCTGCTGCAGCCCGACCGGTGCCCAGAGGGCGTCGTCCGGCGAGCTGGGGAGCTGGCATCGTCTTTCGAGGCCTCACGGGCCTCCGACGAATGGAGCGAGCTCGTCCACGGCATCTCGATGCGGGCTCGAGCCGACGGCTTCGAATCGCCTGCCGGACGCTTAACCGAAGCGCTGTTCGCCGGAGAGCCCGGAGGGCGTCGGGCTTTTGCTCTTTTGAAGCGAAAGAACGAGGTTCGAGTCCCCACAGTCCTCCTGTCTGCCCTTTCGGCGAAGCCATCTCGTGAGGTAGCCGAGAAGTTGACACTCATGTTGGCGGAGTCCGAGGAGCGGGACCTCACTGACGCCATGCATCGAGCGGCCCGTTCGGACCAATGGTTTGCCGTTCGCAGTCTGGTGCGAGCGAGCACGCTTCGCGGCGGATCGAGCGGGGCCGCCGTAGCCCGGGTCGCTTTGACGGAAGGAGGTGTCAAGACCAAGGAAGTGGCGCTCAAAAGCCTGTCGGAGCACCCGGCGATCGAGACCTCGAACCTGCTGGCTCAAGCGGCCGGCGTGGGCGGAGAACGCAAACAGCTGCACGTCCTGGGCCTGGCGGCCGGCGACCGAAACCTCGCGCGCCTGCGGCGGGCAGCCATCGGCGCCCTGGGCTTGTCTCGCGTTCCAGCCGCAGCCCAGGCCCTCGGGGACCTGCTTTTTTCGACCAAGCTCTTCGGCTCTCGAGAGGACGAAGAGATCCGCCTTTGTGCCGCACAAGCCCTGGTCACCAACGGGACCGACTTGGCGCGACAGCTCTTGCGGGATGGCTCCCGTCACCGAAAGCGAACGATCCGGGAGGTCTGCACCCGGGTTTGGGGGACCTCGTGAGCGCCCTGGAGCTCGCCTCCCGGTTCGCCGGCGCCGTGTTCAGCCGGCGCCTGTACGCCCCCGGAAGCCCCAGTTGGACCCGGGCTTTGGCTGGCCTGACCGAGACCGTCGGCGGATTGCTGAGGGAGGCCTCGGGCAAAGAGGTCACGGTGGGTCTCATCCACGATCAGCTTGCCGTATCGGGACGACCCGTCCCCCGCAACGCACCCAAGCTCGACAAGTTCGAAGAGCTCTTGAGCCGTCGCGCGGTGGAGATCATCACCTTCGGCCCGGGCTGCGACGCTCCGGATTTGGAGATCTTGGTGGATTATCTGGTCTCGGGAGAGGTGGAGCTCGCCCCCGGCCAAGCGAATCGCTGGCTGCAAGACCGGGGCGCGCAGCACGTGAAGATCCAACACCTGAAGCTGGCCGATCGGGAGGGGGTCGAAAGCTTTCGGGACGTGTACCGCAGGGGGGAGAAGCTGTTGTCGCAAGAGCAGGCCCGCGCGGCCCGCGACGGCCGTGTGCACCCGGAACAGCTGGCGGAACTGACTCGGGTGTTGATGTCCCTGGTGCTGGAAGGAAACGCCCCAGTCGCCACCCTGCTGGCTTTGAAAGATCGTTCCGACTTCGAAGCGGTCCATTCGATCAACGTATCCACCCTCGTCGGCGCTCAAGCGCGTTCCCTCGGCCTTCCGCCGGAAGTCACCGAGCCAATGATGTTGGCTGGACTCCTGCACGACATCGGCAAGACTCGGGTGCCGGAATCGGTGCTTCAGCGGCGCAGTCCCCTCCCGGCGGGGGAACGCCAGCTGCTGGCGCGACACACCTTGGAAGGGGCCCGGATCTTGCTCGATTCGCCCCAGGTGCCCGCGGTGGCGCCGGTGGTGGCCGCTCGCCATCACGCCGTGCCGGAACCCGATTCTCCCGGCCTTTTGTCCGTCGAGCTCGTGAAGCTCGCAGATCATTTCGATCGAATGAGGACCCTGATCCCATTCGAGGACGCCATGGGGATGGCAGGCGCCGCGGCATGCCTGGTCGCCAAGCTGGGAGGGCGTTTCAACCGATATCTTTTGAGTCGGTTCGTTCGAATGCTGGGCCTCGGTAGAGAAGGAGCACAGGTACGGCTCACCACGTCCGACCTGGCCGAGGTGGTTCGAGTCCACCCGGAGCTGGGGCTGCACCCGGTCGTTCGGATCCTGCGCGGAACGGGCGCCTTTCGAAGCGGTCAAGTCGTGAAACTCGCGGAGATGGCCGCGGATCGCTCCGGGCCCGTGGCGGTGTTTGCGGTGCCACCCCCGTTTTCGGATCTGTCGACGGAGGCCGTGGATGACCTGGGATGAACACGGAACCGAGTCGCTGGATGTGCGGGTGATCGACGGCAAGTACGAACTGGACCGCACCCTCGGCACCGGCGGTATGGGTTCGGTGGTGAAGGCCCGCCACCGCTTCACCGGCCGGCAGGTGGCGCTGAAGCTCCTTCACGAGCACATCGCCCGGTCCGAGCGGTTCACCGAGCGATTCTTGCGCGAGGCCCAGACCGCGGCCCAACTGCGCCACCCCCGGGTGGTCGATGTCCTCGACGCCGGTCGGGATCCCGAGGGTACCTTATACATCGCGTTCGAGCTCTTGGAGGGCGAGGACCTCAACGAACGGGCTCAGCGGCGAAAGCTCACCTTGGAAGAGATGGTCGAGGTCGGCGTCCAGGCCCTGGACGGACTCGAGGCCGCCCATGCAGCGGGGCTCATCCACCGAGACATCAAGCCGGCGAACATCTTCTTGGAGCGGGGCACTCGCATCTCGGTCAAGATCGTGGACTTCGGCATTGCCACCGAGATTCGGGCCCTCGATCCGAGCCGTCGACGGCTCACCCAGGCCGGGATGGTCATGGGCACGCCGGTCTTCATGAGCCCGGAGCAGATGTGCGCCGATCCCTTGGATGGACGGACCGACCTATGGTCCTTGGCGGTGAGCCTATACTTTGGTCTCACCCTGACCCTCCCCTTCAAAAACGCAGACCTTCAGCCCT
The DNA here is from genome assembly GCA_031800475.1 of Myxococcales bacterium LLY-WYZ-16_1. GTDB lineage: Bacteria > Myxococcota > Kuafuiibacteriia > Kuafuiibacteriales > Kuafuiibacteriaceae > Kuafuiihalomonas > Kuafuiihalomonas phototrophica. The sequence continues at coordinate 498 of DAPKRQ010000361.1, read as the reverse complement.
TGCTCCTGGAGGTCATGCAGAACGGGTCGAAACCCATCCGCACCGAACGGCCGGACCTCCCTCCGGCGGCCGACGTGTTCTTTCGAACCGCGTTCAGCTCCGCCATGGAGGACCGCCATGCAGATCTGCAGGCGATGCGAACCGCCCTGCAGCTGTTGGTGGCGCCCACGTCTCTCGATGACGAGACCGTCGATTTTCATTCGAGCGCCCCCGACACCCCAGACCGCCGTCGCCACCCGGGCCTCGAGGCCTTGGCCGAGCTCGAGCGAGAAGTGCAGCGCCTGCAGGCACCGGACACCATGCCCACGGGCCGAAGCCCAGCCGCCCGCCGACCCCACCGCTCCTGATCCGGCCTGCTCCGTGCCGCACCCCGTTTCGACACCGCCCGAGCCGCCAGTGACGCGGAGCGACCACGGCGCTGTCCGGCCGAACGAAGAACCCACGGCCGCCTGGCTTCGACGGGACCGGCGCTCGAACCCCTCGAACCCCTCGAACCCC